>JASLED010000069.1 GCA_030151255.1 Flavobacterium sp. | reverse complement strand
CGACTTAAAAAGCAACGTTTTAAGCTGTTCTAATTTTACCTTTTCAGCATACTTTTTAAAAAACAAACCTCACTTAAAGAGACTTAAACGAGGCTGATTTTTTTAGGTTTTACCTTAAAAAGGAGTTGTGCAACAGTTACCCATGTTATACGACGGCGTTTTTATTCTTTTTTTAATTTGATTGCTTTATTTGTAAATCCAAAAATTGAATCATTTTTAATAATGTACTTAGTTGAATCAGTTGTTAGTCTAATTTCTAAATTATTTTTATCGATTTTACCGTCCTGAAATGTCCAAGAGCTTCCAGGATTAGTAGATTCATTTATACCAAATGTATTATCAGGTTTATAAATATTGATTTGATATTTCTTATGGTTATACTCAAAGCTATAAGTTTCCCATATTCTTTCTTGATGTCTTTGAATTGCAAATGACCATAGAAAATAGGCTATTATAGATGCAAAGAATGAATTAATTATAAAATATTTTGAAATAGATTTCTTTTTTAAAAACCATAATGTTCCAGCGATTAAAATATTTACTATAATAATAAATGGAATAACAATAATAAGCGCAATTGAAATACTAGGATCAGGATCTTCGATATAGAACCAAGTCCAAATAATCACAAAATCAATAATCAGTAATAATATAATTTTTTGGAAAGTTCTCATTTAATCGAATGTTTGTTTACGCTGTCGTATAACATTGTTATTTCACGAAATAAAACACGCCGCAGTTTCGTAAAACAACACTTATATCCGTATTTATTTCATCTGTTCGCTGCGCTCGAGTAGCTAATTTTTTTACTAATATAATTATTTTCTGTTAAATTAGGAGAGTATAATCCAGTTAGTAAAGTTCTGTATTCAACTATTTTTTATTTCAAAAAAAGAAATTACTTTCTGCGTTTTTTGAGATAAAAATGAATTAATCGAGGTATTCTTTTTATATCAACTCTTTTTATTCTACTTTTACAATAAATAATAAAACAAACAACAAATGTCAGTAGCTAAGAAAGATTATAAAAAAGTGACAACAAAGTCGCTAATTGATATGAAAGCTAATGGAGAAAAAATCTCTATGCTTACTTGTTACGATTATTCGATGGCAAAAGTATTAGAAGCAGGTGGAATTGATGTTATGCTTGTAGGTGATTCTGCAAGTAATGTAATGGCCGGACACGAAACTACTTTGCCAATTACTTTAGATCAAATGATTTACCACGCACAATCTGTAGTTCGTGGAGCAGATAGAGCACTTATTGTTGTAGATTTACCATTTGGTTCTTATCAATCAGATCCTAAAGAGGCTTTACGCTCAGCTATTCGTATTATGAAAGAAAGCGGTGCTCATGCTGTAAAAATGGAAGGTGGAGAAGAAATTAGAGAAGGAATAAAACGTATTTTGGATGCTGGAGTACCTGTAATGGGGCACTTAGGACTTACACCTCAATCAATTTATAAATTCGGAACATATACAGTAAGAGCAAAAGAAGAACAAGAAGCAGAACAATTGCTTGCTGATGCTAAAATGTTGGAAGAAATTGGATGTTTTGCGGTAGTATTAGAAAAAATTCCGGCAGCATTAGCTAAAAAAGTGGCAGAAAGTATTTCCATTCCTGTTATTGGAATCGGAGCAGGTAATGGAGTAGATGGGCAAGTGTTGGTAACGCATGATATGATTGGACTTACACATGAATTTAGTCCTAAGTTTTTACGTCGTTATATGAATGTGTATGACGAAATGAAAAATGCAGTTGCTCAATATGTAGATGATGTAAAATCGGTAGATTTTCCGAACGAAAAAGAACAATATTAAGCAATATTGCTTATGAAATATAAAATATCCTTTTCTTTGCAAAAGGATATTTTAGTTTAAAACCATTTGTAATGAAAATTGTTTCTACACCAGAGAATTTAGAAGTTTTACATGAAGACAACCATATTATTGTAATTAATAAGCGCGTAGGAGATATTGTACAAGGCGATAAAACTGGAGATATTCCTTTGAGCGATATTGTAAAGGAATATATAAAAGTAAAATACAATAAGCCTGGCGAAGTATTTTTGGGTGTAATTCATCGCTTGGATCGACCAACTTCTGGATTGGTGGTTTTTGCCAAAACATCTAAAGCATTAACACGATTAAATGAATCGTTTAAAAATAGAGAAACACAAAAAACGTATTGGGCAGTTGTTAAAGATGCTCCACCTCAAGTAGAAGAAGTGTTGGAACATTATTTAACCAGAAATCCTAAAAACAATACTTCAAAAGCACATAAAAAAGAAGTTCCAAACAGTAAAAAAGCCAAGTTGAGTTACAAATTGTTTCATCAATTAAAAAAATATTCAGCTTTAGAAGTAGATCTTTTTACGGGCAGGCATCATCAGATTCGATGTCAATTGGCTGCGGTAGGTTGTCCAATTAAAGGTGATTTAAAATATGGATTCGACCGAAGTAATCCAGATGGAGGAATAAACCTTCATGCGCGTTCGCTTCGTTTTATGCATCCAGTTACAAAGGAAGAATTGTACATTGTAGCTCCAACACCCGATGAGGTAATTTGGAATGTGATAGAACCGAAATAAAAGGTGAAAATTAGATATAAATAAAAAAGCTTGTAAAGATCATCTCTACAAGCTTTTTTTATGTATTTATTTCAAGGATTATTCGTCCAATAAAATATCTAAAATTGTAATGGCTGCTTCGCTAATTTTTGTTCCAGGACCAAAAACGGCTACAGCACCTGCATCGAATAAATACTGATAATCTTGCGCAGGAATTACTCCTCCAACAATTACCATAATATCATCTCGGCCATATTTTTTCAGTTCTTCAATTACTTGCGGAACCAATGTTTTGTGCCCAGCTGCCAAAGAAGAAACTCCCAAAGCGTGAACATCATTTTCAACGGCTTGTTTGGCTGCTTCAGCAGGCGTTTGGAACAATGGTCCAATGTCTACATCAAAACCGACATCGGCATAACCTGTAGCTACTACTTTAGCTCCACGATCGTGCCCATCTTGTCCCATTTTTGCAATCATTATACGTGGACGACGTCCTTCTAATTCGGCAAATTTATCGGCCAATTCTTTCGCTTTCTGAAAGCTACTATCGTCTTTTATTTCTTTGCTATACACTCCGCTTACTGATTGAATTTGCGCTTTGAAACGACCAAAAATTTCTTCTAAAGCATCGCTGATCTCACCTAAAGTAGCACGTTCTTTGGCTGCTTCTACGGCCAAAGCCAATAAGTTGCCTTGTCCTGTTTTGGCACATTCGGTCAATTGGTCTAACGTTGCTTTTACTTTTGCGTTATCTCTTGTTGCCTTAATCGAATCTAATCGGTCAATTTGTTGTTTTCTTACCGCTTGGTTATCTACCTCTAAGATATGAAGAGGATCTTCTTTTTCCAAACGATATTTGTTTACACCAACAATTGTATCTTGTCCGCTGTCAATTCTTGCTTGTTTTCTTGCAGCAGCTTCTTCAATTCTCAGTTTTGGAATTCCGGCTTCAATGGCTTTTGTCATTCCACCCAATTCTTCCACTTCCTGAATTAATTGCCACGCTTTTTCAGCAATATCATTGGTTAAACTTTCTACATAATAACTTCCTGCCCAAGGATCTACCGTTTTGCAAATTTTGGTTTCTTCTTGTAAGAAAATTTGCGTGTTACGCGCAATACGAGCAGAGAAATCGGTTGGTAAGGCAATGGCTTCGTCCAAAGCGTTAGTGTGCAAAGATTGCGTACCACCAAATGCAGCAGCAGCAGCTTCAATTGCTGTACGCGCTACGTTATTGAATGGATCTTGTTCGGTTAAACTCCATCCAGAAGTTTGACAATGCGTACGCAAAGCCAATGTTTTATCGCTTTTTGGATTAAATTGTGTAAGAAGTTTTGCCCATAGCATACGAGCAGCTCTCATTTTCGCAATTTCCATAAAATGATTCATTCCAATAGCCCAGAAAAATGAAAGGCGAGGAGCAAAGTCATCAATCTTCATTCCTGCATTTAATCCTGTTCTAATGTATTCTAAACCATCTGCCAAGGTGTAAGCCAATTCAATATCTGCCGTTGCCCCAGCTTCTTGCATATGGTAACCCGAAATAGAAATGGAGTTGAATTTTGGCATATTATTGCTCGTGTATTCAAAAATATCAGCAATAATTTTCATCGATGGAGTAGGTGGGTAAATGTAAGTATTACGCACCATAAACTCTTTTAGAATATCATTTTGAATCGTACCCGATAATAATTTAGGATCTACGCCTTGCTCCATTGCAGCAACGATATAAAATGCCATAATAGGCAATACCGCACCATTCATAGTCATTGATACAGACATTTCTCCCAAAGGAATTTGGTCGAAAAGCACTTTCATATCTTCTACGCTATCAATGGCAACACCTGCTTTTCCTACATCACCCACCACACGTTCGTGATCCGAATCGTAGCCACGGTGAGTAGCTAAGTCAAAAGCAACAGACAATCCTTTTTGTCCTGCGGCTAAGTTTCTGCGGTAAAAAGCATTACTTTCTTCTGCCGTAGAAAAACCTGCATATTGTCTAATTGTCCAAGGACGTTGAACGTACATTGTACCGTATGGGCCTCTTAAATTGGGTGCAAACCCTGCTGCAAATCCGATATGTTCAATTGAGTTCATATCGTTTTGGCTGTATTTTTTATTTACTTGAATACCTTCTGCTGTTACAAAATCAGAAGATTCAGTTGTGGTCTTCATTTGAGAAGTATCAAGCTGAAGATGTTGTAAATCCTTTCTTTTCATAACTAGTTGGTTTTGTTCTTTTCCTGCTCTAATCTTTGTTGTTCGTATGCTTCAGCCAATCTTCTTTCGATAATTGGAGCGATCAACGTTTTGCGAGGATTTTGCTTAACAAATGGATACAATTCCAAATCGTTACTCATAAAGTCTTGTGGATTAGGGTATTTGTTTGTTCCTAATAACACTTCTTTTCCAGCATTAAAAAGCTCTTGCTCTTTGGTTGCCGATTCGTTTATTTTTCGCTGAATTGTTCCTTCAATTAAAGAAGTAATTAATCCGTCTGCTTTTTCAATTTGTTTGAATAAGTCTAATGCTTTTTCTGCCAATTGAATTGTTAATTGATCTATATAATAGGTTCCTTCTGTTGGATTATCTACAATATTAAAATAACTTTCTTCTTTTAAAATCAATAACTGATTTCTTGCAATTCTATCGCTAAATTCGTTGTCTTTGTGATAAATAGCATCATAAGGTAAATTTAGAACAAAATCTGCTCCGCCTAAAATAGCGCTCATACACTCGGTTGTTGTACGCAACATATTTACGTTGTAATCATATAACGTTTTATTTCTTTTTGTTGGCGTTGCAATAATTTTAATGTCAAAATTATGCGTGTATTCTTTCTTAAGTGTTTCAATTAACAATCGAAGTGCTTTTATCTTTGCAATTTCAAAAAAGTAATTTGTACCAACAGCCACCTGAATAAAAATAGTTTGATGTATTGTATCAACTCTATTAAAATATTCGTTTAAATGCGCCAGAGTATAAGCAATTTGCTGTGTAATGTTTGCGCCTGCATTTTGATACGTTTGTGTATTAATACAAATATTTACTGCTTTGCTGTTTTTTGTTAATTGATTTACATTTTTTATATCCTGCTCTAAATTAGCAAACCAATTTCCGTTGTTTGTTAATTGATGAATAGGATCAATTAGAATATGTGCATTAAATAAGTTTGTTTCTAACCATTTTGAAGCTTGTTCGATATAAGCAACATCAAGAAAAGTAAGCTGAATGAAATAAGTATTTTCTTTAGGTAATTTTTCAAAAAGTTGCGAAATAAGAATCGAAGTGTTATCTATAGTAAAATAGATAACTTCAGCTCCTTTTTGAAGTGTGTTTTTAGCTTTTTTGATTGATTTTTCAAGATCAAAAACATAAATAGATTGCACTATTTTAAAGGAAGAAGTTTGTGTATCAATGCTAATCGGATTGTTGTCAACATCATTATGATAAAAAGGTTTTACCTTAATACCTTCCAAACTTTCCCAAACTAAAGTATCGTTATAATCGGCACCTTTTAGTTCGTATTGGATTTTGTTTTTCCACTCCTTTGATGAAACTTTATTAAATTCTTCAAAAAGTTGATTGTTCATAGTAATTGGTTGTCAAGTTTAATTTGATATTGTATCAAATTCAATAATGAAAATATCTTCGTTATCTCGTTTCATATAGTATTTTTCGCGAGCATATTTTTCTGTAGCATCTCCATTTTTTAGGTTTTTAATAGCTTCTTTGTCTTTATCTATTTCTCCCTGAAAATAATTTTCTCTTTCTTCTAATTTGTTAATTTCTTTATCAATAGCGTGATGTTCGATAAGAGAATAACTGTCAAAAAAAATAATCCAAATGATAAAGCCAATAGTTACCAAGAAAAATGGATTTCTTAGTATGCGGATAATTTTAAACCTAATAAAAGTTTCCTTGTTATTCATTGGCTTTATTTTTTATAAAGTTAACCTATTTTCTCATTAATTACGGTGCGAACAATATCAATTGCAACAGTATTGTAAGTGTCGTTTGGAATAATGATATCAGCAAAAGCTTTTGATGGCTCAATAAACTGATCGTGCATAGGTTTTAGCGTGTTTTGATAGCGATTTAAAACTTCTATCATATCACGTCCGCGTTCTGCAATATCTCTTTTTAAACGTCTGATAAGGCGTTCGTCAGAATCGGCATGAACAAATACTTTAATATCACATAAATCCCTTAATTCTGGATTACATAAAATTAAAATACCTTCAATAATCATTACTTTTCTCGGATGAGTTATGATGTAATCGTCTGTTCTGTTGTGTTTTACAAAAGAATATACAGGCTGGTTGATACTGTTTCCTGCTTTTAGCTCTTTTAAGTGTTGAACCAATAAATCAAAATCAATTGATCTTGGGTGATCAAAATTGATTAAAGTTCTTTCTTCAAAGTTAAGATTGTCAGTAGCTTTATAATATGAGTCTTGTGAAATAATTCCAACTTCCGTTTCAGGTAATTCATTCATAATTTGATGAACCACAGTAGTTTTACCACTTCCAGTACCCCCGGCAATTCCGATAATTAGCATGTTTGTTTATTTTTTAGGCAAAAGTATGAATTAATCAAACAGTGAGAAACATTTTTTGAAATAACCTTACTTTTTAAATGAATTAAAAAGCGATATAAATGACCTGAAATGAAATGATCGATAAAAAAACATTCTTTTATTTATAATTAATCTAAATAAAAGAATATCTTTGTATTAGATTTTAGTAGAAATAAATAGTATGACACGAAAAAAAGTTGACAATGATGTGTTTACATTAAAAGACAGAAAGTACATTACACCACATTATATACGTATTACTTTACAAGGAGATGGAGTTGCAAAATTTTCAAAAACTACTATCGGAGTAAATAATAAAATATTTATTGCGCCAGAAGGTTGTGATAAAGTGTATTTACCAGAATATGATTTTGAAAAAAATCAATGGAAACCAGTGGAAGAATCTGTTAAGCCTTACATAAGAACCTACACACATCGTGGAATAGATTTAGAAAAAAATGAATTATATATTGATTTTGTGGCGCATGGAGATGAAGGTCCGGCATCAAAAT
>JASLED010000064.1 GCA_030151255.1 Flavobacterium sp. | reverse complement strand
CAGAGTAATTACCAACATACCCTTGCGGATAATCTTCATTGGTATCACCTAACTCATAACCATCTCCAGCGAACTTAACCACTGATTGCAAGAATGAGTTTAGATCATACTCTTGCACCAACACACTACCGTTTGGTCGTCCATTACTTAATTTCGTTTAAATTAACGGCTTTAGGTTGTTGAGCCTCATGCTTGTGCTCTACACCTACATTAACATTTAAATTACGGAATAATTGTGCTCCTAATTTGTTTTTAGGCAACATTCCTTTAATTGCTTTCTCTACTAATAATGCAGGATTTTTTTGTTGCATTACTTTAGCAGTTAAAGATCGTTGTCCTCCTGGGTAACCTGTGTGACGGATGTAAGTCTTGTCATCTAATTTGTTACCTGTAAGGTTGATTTTTTCTGCGTTGATAACGATTACGTTGTCTCCACAGTCCACGTGCGGTGTGTAATTTGTTTTGTGCTTACCTCTTAAAAGTACTGCAACTTTTGAAGCAAGACGTCCCAAATTTTGACCATCAGCATCTACTACTAACCATTCTTTTTGAACAGTAGCTTTGTTAGCTGAAATTGTCTTGTAGCTTAAACTTTCCACAATAAATTTGTATTTAATTAAACATTCCATTCCCAATAAAGGGAGCGCAAAATTACAATTATTTATTTACTATACAAATTGAATGCGGAGTTTTTTAACGTAATTGGTTTTCAATCAGTTGTAAATGAAGTATAAAGAAGAGGTGTTCAGTTAAAAAATGTGAGTGTTTTTGAATGTTTTCTTGTCTTTTTTAAGAGAAGAAAATTACTTAATCTGTTGTTTTTTTGTTGAAATATCTTTTAAATAAAGAAGTTGTGTTTATTTTATAGCTGTTTTAGAAAAGTTTTTCATTATAATTTTCTGGATATTTAGCTATTTCTGCTTTGTAGTAGGGAGCTATTTCTGTAAGTGTTTCCTCAAATGTTTTATTTTTTACAAATATTGCTTTTAGCATACCGCATTCTTTCTTTTTATAATCAGCATAGCATAAAATAATAGGTGTATTGGTCTCTTTAGCAATGTAATAAAATCCTTGCTTCCACTTTTGAGAAAAAGATCGAGAGCCTTCTGGAGTATTGATTAATGCAATTGATTCAGATGAATTAATAACATTTACTGCATATTCTACCAAATTTTGACGTTTACTTCTGTCAACACCAATGCATCCGATGGATTTGAAGAAAAAACCAAACCACGATTTGGTGTAATAATCTTTGATAAATATTTTGAACGGAACACCCAAAATCCAAAAGCAAGCCAAGCTGTAATAAAAATCCCAATTAGAAGTATGTGGGGCGCAAATTAGAATGCTCTTTTTGTAGTTTTTAAACGTAGTATCATGAATTACTAATTTCCAACCTGTGATGGATAACATCAATTTTCCAAGTGTTTTTTTCATTGATACGGATTTTAAAAGAAATTGAAGGAATAAGTTTGACAAAAGGTTATCGGCAAGTTTTACATTGCCGATAACTATATTTTATTTTAATGAGCTTCTAACCAATTTTCTCCAACGCCAAGGTCTACAACCAAAGGCACGGACAATTGAAAAGCTTTTTCCATTTCTGATTTTACCATTGTTTTCAAATTTTCTAATTCCGATTTGTGGGCGTCAAACACCAACTCATCGTGTACTTGCAACAACATTTTTGATTGCCAATTTTCAGCAACCAATCGTTTGTGGATGTTAATCATTGCAATTTTAATAATATCGGCAGCACTTCCTTGAATAGGTGCGTTTACAGCATTTCGTTCTGCGCCACTTCTCACCATCATATTTTGCGAATGAATATCTTTTAAATATCTTCTTCTGCCCAAAATTGTTTGCACATATCCATTTTCTCTTGCAAACTCAATTTGCTCAGCAATATAAGTTTTTAAACGAGGATAAGTTTCATAATACGCATCAATCAATTCTTTACTTTCTGATCTAGATAAATTGGTTTGTTGACTCAATCCAAATGCGGAAACACCATAAATAATTCCGAAGTTTACTGTTTTGGCGTGACTTCTTTGCTCTTTGGTTACTTCGTCAAGGGCAACGTTAAATATTTTTGCAGCTGTTGAACGGTGAATATCTTCTCCTTTTTGGAAAGATTCAATCATATTAGGCTCTTTACTCAAAGCAGCAATAATACGCAATTCAATTTGCGAGTAATCGGCCGCCATAAGTACATAATTTTCATCTCTTGCAATAAAAGCTTTACGCACTAAACGTCCGCGCTCGGTACGAATTGGAATGTTTTGCAAGTTGGGATTGTTAGAGCTCAAACGTCCTGTTGCAGCAACCGCTTGCATATATTCGGTATGAATTCTGTTTGTAGCCGGATTTACTTGTTTTGGTAATGCATCTACATAAGTGTTTTGTAGTTTTACCAATTGTCGCCAATCCAAAATATTTTGTACAATAGGAAATTTAGGTGCCAAATCGCTCAAAATTTCTTCTCCCGTTGCGTATTGTCCTGTTTTGGTTTTTTTAGGTTTTGCACCACCTATTTTCAATTTTTCAAATAAAATATCTCCCAATTGTTTTGGTGAGGCAAGATTGAAAACTTCACCAGCTTCCTCATAAATAGCTTGTTCTAATGATTTGCTATCGCTTTCTAAGATAAGGGAAAGTTCATTTAAAAAGTCAACATTCAAACGAATTCCTTCACTTTCCATACTGGCTAATACATCAACTAATGGAAGTTCTATGTTGTTGAATAGGTTTAATGTATGTGTAATTTCTAATTGTGGTAAAAATAAGTTTTTTAGTTGCAGAGTAATATCTGCATCTTCTCCTGCGTATTCTTTGGTTAATTCTACGTCGATATCACGCATCGACTTTTGATTTTTTCCTTTTTTACCAATTAACTCT
>JASLED010000019.1 GCA_030151255.1 Flavobacterium sp. | reverse complement strand
TTGTCAAATGAAATACCAAAATCAGCAAAAGATTGCTTGATAATGCCATTGTACTTATCGATTACTTGTTGAGGTGTAATCCCCTCTTTTTTAGCTTTCATAGAAATAGCTACACCGTGCTCGTCGCTTCCACAAATAAAGGCAACATCTTTACCTTGTAAACGCAAAAAACGCGCATAAATATCGGCAGGCACATACACTCCCGCTAAATGTCCAATATGTATAGGTCCATTGGTATAAGGCAACGCCGCTGTTAGCGTATATCTTTTCGGATCTTGTATCATAAACTATTGATTTGCTAAATGAAATTATTAAGCTACAAAAATAAGCATTATTGATGGAAGTTGAACAGAATATTTAACTAGCAATGTATATCATTATAGAATGCCATCCTTTTTAGTGAAAGGAAAATTACAACGGCAAAGAGAGATTATTATGAGGAAGTAAATACAAATGAATAATAATTAAAAATGCGAAATACTTTAGGTATTTCGCATTTTTAAACTATAGTGCTTGTCCAACAGGAACGTCACAACGATGTCCTGGCTGTCCGTGAGGTGGATTAATTTGCCCACTTCCTTTTGCTCCCTGCGGCACAGTTTGTCCATTTTCTTGAGCCATACGCGCTTTTGCATCATCATTTACTAAAAATGGTTGTCCTCCTTGCGTAGATGCATTTGGTTGTACATTTATAGCAGGTGTATTTGGTGCAGAATCTAAAGGTGCTCCTGTAGGAATATCGCATCTGTGTCCTGGTTCACCATGCGGTGGATTTACATTACCTGTTGCTTGCGGTGCATCATGCCCGTGTCCTGCGTGGTCATGTCCTGCATGATCATCAACAACTGGTGAGGCAGAAGTCTCTGTTGTAGCTTCGGTTGAAGCTTCTTTTGCTGTGTCTTTACAAGCTGTAAAGCCTAAAAGTACAACAGCAGATAATGTTAAAAGATATTTTTTCATAAATATATTTCTTTGATTTAAAAAAGTAAACATAGTTACTTTTTGCAAAATATTAAAATTTCTTTTGTTAATCCTTTTTATTTTTTTAAAGTGTCTTTAGTGGTATTTTGTGTAGTCATTTGTTCTTTTAGCTGATTGTTTTCCATGCCAGATGAACTGTTTTCTTTTGTACCATGCATCGGAATTTGTACTGCTTGTGGAGTATTTTCTTTATCCGATGATTTCATTATAATTTTAGTATTTGTGTCAGTTTCTTTTACTTTTTTGATGCAGCTTGTTGTTAGCACCGAAGTAAAAATAAATAATAAAAAAAGTATATATTTCATATGTGTTTTGTTGATAAAGATATTTTAAAATTAGTAGTTTTAACCAAAAATAACAAACGAAATGATTAGATCTTCACTATTTATATTTATTGGCTTGCTAGTATTTGGTTGTAATTCAAATAAAAAGGAAGAAGCATCTTCAACGAATGATGAAATGTTGAATGAAAAATTAGCATTAACTTTATTAGAAGCAGAAAAAATCATTGATTTACCTTTGCATTGTGTCGAAATTGAATATCCAAATAAATTAGGACAAGTTTTGGGTAGTGATGCTGATTTGAAAACACCTAAGGAGCTTCGTCCTATTTTTTATGGTTGTTTTGATTGGCATTCTTCTGTGCATGGATATTGGTCTATAATAGAGTTGCTGAAGCGCTTTCCAGAATTAGATACAAAGTATAATATCAGGTCTCGTTTAAATACATTGATAACGGATGAGAATTGTAAGATAGAATTAGCTTTTTTTGAAGGACCAAATAATAAAAATTTTGAACGTACTTATGGCTGGGCTTGGCTATTTCAGTTGCATGGTGCATTATCTAATTGGAATGATGTAGATGCACAACGATGGGCAAAAACACTTGAGCCGTTGGCTAATTTGCTAATTGAGCGATATGAAACGTATTTGCCAAAATTGAATTATCCTATCAGAACAGGTACGCATGATAATACAGCCTTTGGGTTATCCTTAACTTTGGATTATGCTCGATTGATGAAAAACCAAAGATTAGAAGAATTAATTGTAAATACATCGCAACGTTTATACCTAAATGATAAAAATTGCAATTTAACTTTTGAACCAAGCGGACACGATTTTTTATCGCCTTGTTTGGAAGAAGCTCGCTTAATGGGTAAAATAATGCACAAAAAAGATTATAAAACTTGGCTTGCAGAATTTTTACCAGATTTATTTCAACCTAATTTTAAACTTGAAGTAGGAAAGGTTTCAGATAGAACTGATGGACATTTAGTGCATTTGGATGGATTAAATTTTAGTCGTGCAAGATGTTTGTTCGAAATTAGTAAAGATATTCCCGAACTAAATTATTTACAATCAGTTGCAGACTCTCATTTTAATGCTTCTTTTAGCAACATCACAAATGATGATTACATGGGAAGTCATTGGTTAGGAACTTTTGCACTATATACGCTTTTAGCTAAAGAATAGATTGAAAAAAAGAATTCTTTAGTGCAAATTAGTATTGTTGATTTCATGGAAAGAGGAATAGTTTTTTGAATTAAAGAGATTAAATTTTGTTCTAAAAACAGGAATGATATATATTTGCATCTTATTTCTTAGCGAAAAATATGAATAAGTTATTGATCGTCGGAACGGTGGCGTTTGATAGTATCGAAACACCATTCGGGAAAGCGGACAAAGTACTGGGAGGAGCCGCTACATATATTGGGCTGTCTGCATCACATTTTGATGTTGAAACAGCAATAGTTTCTGTAGTAGGAGATGATTTTCCGAAAAAGTATTTAGATTTACTTGAAAATAGAAACATTGATACCTCAGGTATTGAGGTTGTACCAGGAGGAAGTACTTTCTTCTGGAGCGGATTATATCATAATGATTTAAACTCAAGAGATACCTTGGATACTCAGTTAAATGTTTTGGCTGATTTTAATCCTATAGTACCTCAAAATTTCAAAACACCAGATGTAGTGATGTTGGGCAACTTGCATCCTGCTATTCAACAATCAGTTTTAGCTCAATTAGAGCAAAAACCTAAATTGGTTGTATTGGATACGATGAATTTTTGGATGAATTGTGCTTTAGATGAGTTGAAAGAAGTTTTAAAACAAGTAGATGTAATTACCATCAATGATGAAGAAGCACGCCAGTTATCTGGTGAATATTCATTGGTAAAAGCAGCCGAAGTAATCCATGAAATGGGACCAAAATATGTGGTTATCAAAAAAGGAGAACACGGTGCTTTGCTTTTTTCTGGAAACGATGTGTTTTATGCACCAGCATTACCGTTAAAAGAAGTATTTGATCCAACAGGAGCAGGTGATACTTTTGCAGGCGGTTTTACAGGTTATCTGACAGAAAGAGGAAATGTTTCATTTAGATGTATGAAGAACGCCATTATTTTTGGATCAAATTTAGCCTCGTTTTGCGTAGAAGAATTTGGAACTAATCGAATGGAAGGTTTGCAGAAAGATGAAATCAACAATAGATTAATGCAATTTAAGATGTTAACACAGTTCGATATCGAACTTAAATAAACATGCACAATATAAGCCTCGACGTGGGGCTTTTTTTAATTTTACACAACACACAACTAAAATTATGAGCGACGCATTACAACACGAATGTGGAATTGCTTTCATGCGATTAAAAAAACCACTATCTTTTTATAAAGAAAAATATGGAAGTGCATTTTACCCAATTCAAAAAATGTACTTGCTATTAGAAAAGCAACACAACAGAGGACAAGATGGTGCTGGTTTGGCAAGTATCAAATTAGATATGGAGCCAGGTGAGCGTTATATCAGTCGTGTGCGTTCTAATAAGTCGCAACCTATTCAGGATATTTTTAAACAAGTTAATGAAAGAATTAATTACGAAATAGAACAACATCCAGAGTACGTAGATGATGTAGAAATGCAAAAAAAACATATTCCTTATTTAGGCGAAGTGTTTTTAGGGCATGTGCGTTATGGTACGTTTGGAAAAAATAGCATCGAAAATGTACATCCATTTTTTCGTCAAAATAATTGGATGCATAGAAATTTAATTGTTGCTGGTAATTTTAATCTAACAAATGTTCGCGAATTATTTGATGATTTAGTTCGCCTTGGTCAACATCCAAAAGAAATGTCGGATACTATTACTGTAATGGAAAAAATTGGACACTTTTTGGATGATGAAATTGACGATTTATATTATAAAATAAAAGGAGAAGGTTTTTCTAAAAAAGCAGCTTCTCCACTAATTGGCGAGCGTTTGGATATTGCTCGTATTTTGAAAAGAGCATCCAAAAACTGGGACGGTGGATTTGTAATGGCTGGTATGATTGGTCATGGAGATTCATTTGTGTTAAGAGATCCTGCAGGTATTCGCCCTGCTTTTTATTACGAAAACGACGAAATTGTAGTTGTGGCAAGTGAGCGTCCGGTAATTCAAACTGCTTTAAATGTTCCATTTGAAGATATTAAAGAATTAATCCCAGGACAAGCAATTATAGTTAAAAAGGATGCATCGGTACAGTTCGAGCAAATCTTAGAACCATTGCCGTTAAAAGCTTGTTCGTTTGAACGTGTGTATTTTTCAAGAGGAAACGATGCAGATATTTACCAAGAAAGAAAAGATTTAGGGAAATACATTGTACCTCAAATTTTAAAAGAAATTGATAACGATACAGATAATTCTGTGTTTTCATATATTCCAAATACATCTGAAACTTCGTTCTTTGGAATGGTTGAAGGAACGCAAGATTTTTTAAATCAACGTAAAATTGCGGATATCCTACAGAATCAAGAAGTATTGTCGGAAGAAAAATTAAAAGAAATTTTATCTGTAAAATTAAGAACAGAAAAAATAGCCATTAAAGATGCCAAACTGCGTACGTTTATTACTGATGATAGCAGCAGAGATGATTTGGTAGCACATGTTTATGATGTTACTTATGGTGTAATTCAACCAACAGATAATTTAGTAATTATAGACGATAGTATTGTGCGTGGTACAACATTGAAGAAAAGTATCATTCGTATGTTAGACCGATTAAATCCGAAGAAAATTGTAGTGGTTTCGGCAGCGCCTCAAGTGCGTTATCCAGATTGTTATGGAATTGACATGGCAAAATTGGAAGGATTAATTGCTTTTCAGGCAGCTATCGAATTGCTTAAAGAACGCAATATGTATTCTGTTGTAGAAGATGTATATGCAAAATCAAAAGCACAAGTAGGTCTAAAAGATGAAGAGGTAATCAATTATGTAAAAGAAATTTATGCGCCATTTACGGATGAGGAAATTTCAGATAAAATAGCAGAAATGGTTACAGAAGTTGGAATTAAATCAGAAATTAAAATTGTGTTCCAATCGATTGAAAATCTTCATAAGGCTTGTCCAAAAAATTTAGGAGATTGGTATTTTACAGGAGATTATCCAACAAAAGGAGGAAACCGCGTGGTAAACCGTGCGTTTATCAACTTCTTTGAAGGTAGAGACGAAAAACCGTATTAAACGTTTTTAAAATATAAGAATAAAAAAAGCCGAGCATTGCTCGGCTTTTTTTATTCTATCTTATTGCAAGATTATTTTGCTTCAGCGTATCTTCTCGCTACTTCGTCCCAGTTAATTACATTAAAAAATGCATTGATATAATCAGGACGTCTGTTTTGGTAGTTTAAGTAGTAAGCGTGTTCCCAAACATCCATTCCTAAAATCGGAGTTCCTCCACATGATACTCCTGGCATCAATGGATTGTCTTGGTTTGGAGTTCCACAAACTGCTAATTTACCATCTTTTACACATAACCAAGCCCATCCAGACCCGAATTGTGTAGCTCCAGCTTTAGCAAAAGCTTCTTTAAAGTTAGCAAACGATCCAAATTCTGCTGTAATAGCATCAGCTAATTCTCCTGTTGGCTCACCACCACCATTTGGGCTCATTACTGTCCAGAATAAGTTGTGGTTGTAAAAACCTCCACCGTTGTTTCTTACTGCTCCGTTAGACATGTCTAAGTTAGCTAAAATTTCCTCAATCGTTTTTCCTTCTAATTCAGTTCCTGCAATAGCAGCATTCAAATTAGTTGTATAAGCGTTGTGGTGTTTTGTATGGTGGATTTCCATTGTACGTGCATCAATATTTGGTTCCAATGCATCGTATGCGTACGGTAAATTTGGTAATTCGAAAGCCATAATTCGTATTATTTAAAGATTAGTGTTATTTTTATTTCAAATTTAGGGATTTTCTACTTAATATAAAACACCAAAAGGGTTAATAAAAGTTAAGTATAAATACAGTCAAAATAGTGGAAATAGCTTCATTCTCAGTTTATAACGCTTCGGCGGGTTCAGGTAAAACACATACTTTAGTAAAAGAATATCTTAAAATCGTCTTGTCAGATCGTGCAGATGATGCGTATAAAAAAATATTAGCTATCACTTTTACCAATAAAGCGGTAGCAGAAATGAAAACAAGAATATTGTCTTGTTTGTATGCATTTTCTCAGTCAGATACGCCAGCGAAATTTCAGCCTATGTTGGCTCAAATTGTAGAAGAAACGCATTTAAAAGAAACGTTTTTAAAACAAAAATCAGAGCGTATTATGAAGCATATTATTCATAATTATGCTTCGTTTGATATTTCTACCATCGATAAGTTTACCCATAAAGTAATTCGTTCTTTTGCCTTCGATCTTAATTTACCTATGAGTTTTGAGGTATCATTAGAATCGGACGAATTATTGCAAGAAGCAGTAGATTTGGTAATTTCTAAGGCTGGAGTAGAGGAGGAATTAACAAAAGTGTTGGTTGATTTTACCTTGGATAAAGCTGATGATGATAAAAGTTGGGACATTACAAGAGAAATCAAAGAAATGGGATCGCTTTTATTGAATGAAAATAATCGAGAAGAAATAGGCTTGTTTGCCCACAAGACATTGAGTGATTTTGTGAAAGCACGCGATTTTCTTCGTTCAGAAATAAGTACACTTACTAATCAGATTAAAAGTGACGGACAGGCTATTTGGGACGAAATTCAAAATAAAGGAATTGATGTAAAATCTTTTTCAAGAGGAACGTTTCCCAATCATATTTTAGCTATTCTTAACGATACGGATAAAGTTGCGCAACGAAAATACATAAGTATAGACGAAGTGGCTATCAATAAAACAGCAAAAGATCGAGAAACGATAGAAGCTGTTTTGCCTTCTCTTTTATCTTCCTTGGCCAACGTTTATCAAAAAATATCAAAGCGTTTATTTTATCGCGCGTTTCTCAAAAATATTACACCTTTATCGTTGTTAAATTTTCTAGGAATTGAAATGGAAGCTATTCAATCCGAAAAAAATATGCTTTCAATTAGTCAGTTCAATGCCATTATTCACGAAGAAATTCAGCATCAACCCGCGCCGTTTATTTACGAACGATTAGGCGAGCGCTATCGTCATTTCTTTATCGATGAGTTTCAGGATACGTCCGAAATGCAATGGAGCAATTTGGTTCCGTTGATTGATAATGCATTGGCTGGAGAAGAAGAAGGAATAAAAGGAAGTTTAATGATTGTTGGCGATCCAAAACAATCTATTTATCGTTGGCGCGGAGGAAAAGCGGAGCAGTTTATTGCCTTGAGCAAAAATGATAATCCGTTTTCTAATCCAGATAAAGCGGTGGTAAATTTGGGTAAAAACTATCGAAGTTATGCAGAAGTAATTCAATTTAATAATTCATTTTTTAAAGAAGTTGCTTCATTTTTTGAGCAAGAAGATTATCAGGATATTTATGCCAATCAGAGTTATCAGGAAATAAATTCAAAGAAAGGTGGCTATGTTCAATTGCAATTTATTGATACAAATTTGGTTGATAAAGAAGCAGAAATAGACAAAGAACTTTTGTATTTAGAAGCTACTTTGGCAACTATTCAAGATTGTGTAAACAGAGGTTTTTCGTTTAGTGATATTGTTGTGCTTACAAGAAAGCGAAGTCATGGTGTAGCTTTAGCTAATTATTTAACGGAAAACGAAGTGCCAATTATTTCATCTGATTCATTGCTTATTAGCAATGCTGATGAGGTGCGCTTAATTATTAATGTTTTGCGTTATATGCGCAATAAAGACGACAAAGAAGCTAAAGCGCTCATGTTGTATTATGTTGCAAATTCTATTTTGAAGGTATCTGCACACGATTTTATTGCGGAAGGATTGCGTATCCAAACCGATACCGAATTTGAAGTGTGGCTTAATAAAAAAGAAATTGTTTTATCCTTTGATCAATGTCGAAAAAAATCGTTGTATGAAGCGGTAGAAATTATTATTCGCTCTTTTTTTGCTACTAAAGCAACAAGCTCGTATGTATTGTATTTTTTAGATATTGTATTAGAACGCACCATGAAAAATCAATACGGTGTAAGTGATTTTCTTTCGTATTGGGAAGATAACTGTCACAAATTTAGTATTCCAACTCCTGAGGGCAAAAATGCAGTGCAGTTAATGACCATTCACAAATCAAAAGGATTAGAATTTCCTATTGTTATTTTTCCATTTGCAGAAGAAGATTATTCCCGTTCGCAAAGAGATAAACTTTGGGTGCAATTTGATGAAGACACAGTTATTGATATGCCTAAAGCATTGGTAGATGCAAAAACAGAAGTAAAAGAATATGGTCAGTTTGCCGAAAAACTTTATGCAGAAAAAGAACAAGAAGAGTTGTTGGACAATATAAATGTTTTGTACGTAGCACTTACAAGAGCCGAAGAACAATTGTATATTATTAGTAGAGAAGATATTACTACAAAAGGAGAATACAAAAATAATATGTCGCGCTTTTTTATTCATTTTCTAAAAACGATAAATAAATACAACGCCGGACAATTGATATATGAGTTTGGAGAAGCACATCGTTTATCACAATCTCATGTTATAGAACAAGAAGGTAATGAGCAAATTACAAGTGTGGATAAATTGTTTGATTTTGACGATATAAAAATTGCCGAATCTGAAGCGCTTATGTGGGATACGCAAGTAGGAGAAGCAATAGCTTACGGAAATATTATTCACCGATTAATGTCTTATATTGATACAAATGATGAAATAGAAATTGCTATTCAGCGCGCGTTGGAAGAAGGATTAATTACCACAGATTTAAAATTAAATTTTGTGCAAACCATTCAACAAATTGTTTTTCATCCCGATTTGGTTGACTATTTTACAGGCGGAAAAATATATAACGAACGAATGATTATTGGAAAAAATAAAGGAAATCAAATTCCAGATCGCGTTGTTATAAAAGATAAAAAAGTTTATTTATTGGATTATAAAACCGGAAAACCCGAAGAAAAACACAAACTGCAAATCGAACGTTATCAAACTTCATTAGAAGAAATGGGATATACGGTTGTTAAAAAAGTTATTTTATATCTGGGAGTAGATAGTTTAAATATAATACATTTGTAGAAGAGTATAATTAACACTTAATAATAGTAGGTATGTACGGAAAAATTAAAGACCATTTACAGCAAGAATTACAGTCAATTGAAGACAATGGTTTATTTAAAAAAGAAAGAATTATCACTTCTCCACAAGGAGCAGAAATTACAGTTTCATCAGGAGATAAAGTATTAAATTTTTGTGCTAATAATTACTTAGGATTGTCATCACATCCAGCAGTTGTTCAAGCAGCTAAAGACGCTTTAGATACTCATGGTTTCGGAATGTCATCAGTGCGTTTTATTTGTGGTACACAAGATATTCATAAACAATTAGAACAAACAATCGCTGATTTTTACGGAACAGAAGATACAATTTTATACGCAGCAGCTTTTGATGCTAATGGAGGGGTTTTTGAACCACTTTTAGGAGCCGAAGATGCAATTATTTCAGATAGTTTAAACCACGCTTCAATTATTGATGGAGTTCGTTTGTGTAAAGCAGCTCGTTACCGTTATGAAAATAACGATATGGCTGATTTAGAACAACAGTTAATCAAAGCAAACGAAGCAGGTCACCGTTTTAAAATTATTGTAACAGACGGAGTTTTCTCAATGGACGGATTAGTTGCGCCATTAGATAAAATTTGCGACTTAGCAGATAAGTACGATGCATTAGTAATGGTAGATGAGTGCCACGCGGCAGGATTTATCGGAGCTACTGGAAAAGGTACTTTAGAAGCAAAAAATGTAATGGGAAGAGTGGATATCATTACAGGAACACTTGGAAAAGCATTAGGAGGTGCAATGGGAGGATATACAACAGGTAAGAAAGAAATTATCGAGTTGTTGAGACAGCGTTCTCGTCCTTATTTGTTTTCTAATTCTTTAGCGCCAATGATTGTTGGAGCATCTCTTAAAGTATTTGAATTGTTAAAGAAAGATACTTCATTAAGAGATCAGTTGGAGTGGAATACAAACTATTTTAAAGCAGGAATGAAAGAAGCAGGTTTCGATTTTATCGATGGAGATTCTGCAATTGTTCCAGTAATGTTGTACGATGCTAAATTATCGCAACAAATGGCTGATAGATTATTAGAAAAAGGTGTTTATGTAATCGGATTCTTCTATCCAGTAGTGCCACAAGGCAAAGCGCGTATTCGTGTTCAGCTATCAGCAGCACACACTAAAGAGCATTTGGATAAAGCTGTTAAAGCTTTTACAGAAGTTGGTAAAGAACTGGGTGTCATTTAAAAAAATTATATCAATTATCTAAAATACAGTAATTGTTAACGAAAAGTTTTGGCAATTACATATAGAATTGTATTTTTGTTGGTACATTACGATAAAGTAGAAAAAATAAAGTTATGAAACATTTCAACAAATTTTTTGCAGCTGCTTTGATGTGTGCGGGTCTTTCGGCTCAGGCGCAGGATGCTGATCACCCTTGGTCAGTAACAATCGGAGCTAATGCTGTAGACACTCGAGTGAGTGCACCAAGTGGTTTCTCAAACAAAATGGGAAGCTATTTCAAAACAGCTGATTGGAATATTTTGCCATCTATCTCTTACTTAAATGTTTCGAGATATTTAGGTGATGGATTTTCATTAGGACTTGTTGGATCAGTAAACAAAATTGATAAGTTTATTGCACCAGAAAATCAAGGATACTTTAAGTACAATCCAGGAGATTTATCTTACTATGGTATTGATGCTGAAGTAAAGTATAGCTTTAAAGAATTATTGAATTCTAAAGTTGTTGATCCATTCTTATTAGTAGGAGGTGGTTATACTTTTATGGGAGATGCAAGTCAAGGTACAGTTAACGGTGGTATTGGATTTAACTTCTGGTTTACTGAAAATATTGCATTAACAGTTCAATCTACTTACAAACATTCATTCTCTGATTCTAGAATTCCTAACGAAGGTGTAGCTTCTCATATGCAACACTTTATGGGTATCCGTTTCCAATTTGGAGGAAAAGATACTGATGGAGATGGAATCTTAGATAAATACGATGAGTGTCCAGATGTTCCAGGATTAAAAGAATTCAACGGATGTCCTGATACAGACGGAGATGGTATTCCAGATCATTTAGATGAGTGTCCAGATGTTCCAGGTTTACCAGAATTCAACGGATGTCCTGATACAGACGGAGACGGTATTCCAGATCATTTAGATGATTGTCCAGATGTTCCAGGTTTACCAGAATTCAACGGATGTCCTGATACAGATGGAGACGGTATTCCAGATAATTTAGACGAATGTCCAGAAGTACCTGGTCCAAAAGAAAACAATGGTTGTCCTTGGCCAGATAGAGATGGAGATGGAGTGCCAGATTATTTAGACAAATGTCCAGACGTTCCTGGTCCAGCTTCAAATAATGGATGTCCAGAAATTAAAGCTGAGCAAGTAAAACAATTAAATGATTACGGAAAAACATTGTTATTCCACACAGGTAAATATACTTTCCAAGATGTTTCTTACCCAGTTTTAGATAACATGGTAAAAATCATGAAAGAATATCCAACTGCTAAATTCCACGTTGCTGGATATACAGACTCAACAGGATCTGATAAAATCAATATTCCTTTGTCTGAAAATAGAGCAAATGCTGTAAAAGTTTATTTAGTAGAGAAAGGAATTGACGCTGAACGTATTACTTCTAAAGGTTACGGTTCTGCTGATCCAATCGCTCCAAACAATACAGTTAAAGGACGTGAATTAAACAGACGTGTTGAAATTCAATTAGATAAATAATTGAATTCAAAATAAGTTTAAAAAGGGCTTCGAATATTCGAAGCCCTTTTTTTATTACCTTTATTGGCATGAGTAAGCAAGGATTTTTAAATAAGTTATGTATAGAAATTAAGAAGGATTTTCCTTCTGATATGGATAATTTAGTGGTGGTTTTACCCAATAAAAGAGCGAAAGTTTTTTTATTAGATCAACTTAGAAATTATTATGATCAAAGTATTTTTGCACCTCGAATTATCAGTATTGAAGAATTGGTTCAGGAAATTGCTAATTTACGCGGAATAGATTCTATCGAAATATTGTTTGAATTTTATAACGTATATAAAAAATTACTTCAAGACAAAGCAGATGAGTTTGACTATTTTGTAAACTGGGCAAAAATGCTGCTTCAAGATTTTAATGAGATCGATCGTTATTTGCTAAATCCTCAACATGTTTTCAATTATTTAAAAGATATTGAAGATATTAATCACTGGGCAATAGATGGATCAAATCAAACTGATTTAATAAAGAATTATCTTAAATTTTGGGATCAAATTCCGTTGTATTATTCATCATTGTATGAATATTTATTAGAAAACAGAGTTGGTTATCAAGGATTGATTTATCGCGAAGCTGTTAATGTTCATAAAGAATATTTAAATAATAATACACAACAGTTTTACTTTGCTGGATTTAATGCGCTTAATGCTGCGGAAGAAGTAATTATACAGCATTTTTTGATTGAGAATCGCGCTCGTGTATTTTGGGATATTGATGAGGTATTTATGAATGATACTTATCATGATGCTGGTTTGTTTTTAAGAAGAATTAAAAATAAATGGCCGTATTATCAACAACATCCTTTTGAATGGATAGAAAATGTTTTTGCATCAGAAAAAATAATCGAAATTATACAAACTCCTAAAAGTGTTGGTCAGGCAAAAACAGTTGGAGATATTATTGAGCGCGAGCTTAAAAAAGACAAAAATTTAGATGAAATAGCTGTTGTTTTGGGCGATGAAAACTTGCTTCAGCCCGTTTTATATGGCTTGCCAGATAGTGTAAGCAGTTTGAATATTACAATGGGATATAGCGGCAATAGCAGCCCTATTCAAATTTTTTTCAATAAGATTTTTAAAATGCATTTGGCCGCGGTTCGTCGTGGAGGTAATCAATATGTGTTTTATTATCGAGATGTTTTGGATGTTCTTACAAGTCCAATTGTTGAAGGTTTATTTGATGGAAATGCGCTAGTTTCTGAAATTCAAAAGAAAAATCTTACATTCTTTTCCTTTAATCGCTTTGAAGATTGGATAAATTCTGGTGAATCTAAAGTGAAGCATTTAATTTTTAATGACTGGAAAAATGAGTCTCCAGAAGATATCTTGAAGCGATTAATATCATTGGTTTTACTTATCAAAAATAAATTGAACGACGATAATAAATCGAATCGACTAACCAAAACATTTTTATATAGCATATACAATTTATTGAATCGATTATTGTCATATTGTCAAAAATATGCTTTTATTAATTCAATTGAATTGTTGCATGTTTTATATAAGCAAGTAATGGATCTTAGTGAAATTTCTTTTGAAGGCGATCCTTTAGAAGGATTGCAAGTGATGGGAGTTTTAGAAAGTCGTGTTTTAGATTTCGAAACTGTTATCGTCACTTCTGTAAATGAAGGAAAATTTCCGGCAGGCAAATCTCAAAATTCTTTTATTCCTTATGATGTAAAAAGAGAGCTCGGTTTGCCAACTTACAAAGAAAAGGATGCCATTTATAGTTTTCACTTTTATCATTTGTTGTTGAGAGCCAAACAAGTGTATTTGATTTATAATTCTCAGGCTGAAGGAATGGATGCTGGCGAAAAAAGTAGATTTTTGACACAATTGGAAATGGAACCGCAAAAAAATCATTTGATAAAAACGATTAATTACTCGGCACATTTACCAGAAAAAGCAAGCGAGCCAATAAGTATTACTAAATCTGAAGATTTATTAGAAGCTATTAAAAAAAGAGCTACAGAAAAAGGTTATTCACCAACAGCACTTACAACCTATATTCGAAATCCGTTACAATTTTATATGCAACAGATTTTAGGTATTCGTGAGGTTGATGAAGTAGAAGAAAGCATTGCGCTTAATACATTGGGAACAATTATTCACAATACATTAGAAAAGCTTTATTTGCCTTATGTAAATCAGTTTCTTTCGGTAGAAATTATTGCATCAATTCAGAAAAATGCTGATGCTGAAGTACAACATCAATTTGAAGAAGTATATAATAGCGATAAAGAAAAAATGGGTAAAAATTTGTTGGCGTTTGAAGTTGCTAAACGAAACGTTTATCATTTTTTAAACGAAGAAAAGCGAAGATTGAAAGAAGGAGATGTAGTGCAACTTTTAGCTTTAGAAACTCGTTTAGAATATTTGCTTTCGGATGATCGATTGCCTTATCCTGTAAAGCTGTTTGGTTTTGTAGATCGCATTGAAAACAGAAATGGAAAAATAAGAGTAATTGATTATAAAAGCGGAAAGGTAGAATCAACTCAAGTCCATCTTTCTATTTGGGAAGGATTGACAGAAAATTTGAAGAACGATAAAATCATTCAATTGCTTTGCTATGCTTTGATGTATGCTGATATGGAAAAGATAGAAACCTTAGAAGCAGGAATATATTCTTTTAAAAATAGAAGAGAAGGTTTTTTGTTTTTTGGAATAAAAGAAGGAAGAGAAGTTAACAATGAAATTAACCAAGATATATTAGCTGAATTTAAAGAACAATTAGTTCAATTATTGTTGGTAATTGCTAATCAAGAAATAGAGTTTATAGAAAAAGTGTAAAGACAATCTTTACACTTTTTTATTTATGATGTATTTTTAAAAAGCTAACAATTTCATTAAAAACAGTTTCTTTTTCTTCAATGTGCAACATATGTCCGCCTTCTAAAGCAGAAAGCTCAACAATTGTTTCTGTTAACTGTTCTGTCGTTTCTTCGTACGGAATTACGGTATCTTTTTTTCCAACAATAAATTTAATCGGATAAGGAGAAAAATGTAAAATTACTTCTCTGTCAATTCTTATTTTCATTCCTTCCAAAGCCGCTATAATACCTTGTGTGCTAGTTTTTAAAGCTTCTTGGCGAGTGTGGTTTATTGCTTCTGGAAATGTTTGCCTAACAGATTCGCTAAATAAATTATTGATTGCCATGGATACAAAAAGCTTTACATCTTTTTTTATTAGTTCAATAGCTCTGTTTCTATTTAAAACTCTTTCTTCGCTATCTGCTCTTGCAGTAGAATTTATTAAAATAAGATTTCTAATTGCATCCGGATAATGTTCTGCAAAAGCAAGTGCTGTATAGCCTCCCATAGAATGACCAATTAAAGTTACTTTTCTTATTTTTAAGTGCGAAATTACTGCAAAAACAGCATCTGCCATATCTTCCATCGAATGAACATAACCAAGACATCCAGTATCTCCGTGCCCCAATAAATCAATACTTATTACTCGGTATTTTAAAGATAATTGCAAAGCATAATCGCTCCACATTTTTCCGTTTTCTAGAAATCCGTGAAGAAAAACAATTGTATTTCCTTTTCCAGATTCGTAATAATTAATATTGATGTTTTTGTAATGTAGTGATTTTTGATTCATGATAGTTGCTATTCGAAACAAATTGATTATAACGAAAATATAAAAACTTTATGAATGTTAAAAAGATAAATGAGTATGAAATAGAAAACATGCTTTTACTTTGATAGGAAAGAGATGAATTTTTCTTTAATTAGACTAAATATAAGTATATTCGGGCACGAATTAAAATTTTAGTAACATGAGAAAAATATATAGTTTTTTATTGCTTTTTGTAAGTTGTATTTCATTAGCTTCTACTGGTAAACCTTATCAAATTTATAGCTCTAATGGCAAAAAGGTAAGCTATGATAAAATGATTAAACAATTGAAAAAAAGTGATGTAGTGCTTTTTGGAGAATTTCATGATAATTCTTTAGGGCATTGGTTGCAATTAAAAACCACAGAAAGTTTGGGAAAAGAAAGAACATTGATGTTAGGCGCAGAAATGTTTGAATCAGATAATCAAGAGGTTTTAAGTCAGTATGTTAAAAACGAAATTACAGAAGAGGAATTAGCTCAGAATGCGCGTTTGTGGAATAATTACAAAACTGATTATAAGCCTTTGGTAGAATATGCAAAGAAAAATGAACTTGAATTTATTGCTACAAATGTGCCTCGTAGGTATGCAAGTTTAATTTTTAAACAAGGAGTTGAGAGTTTGGATACATTAAGTGTGCAAGAAAAAAAATGGATTGCTCCTTTTCCTTTTCCATATGACGCAAATTTGCCTGGATACAAATCGATGTTAACAATGTTTGATTCGTCTCATGTAAATGAAAATTTACCCAAAGCACAAGCGATTAAAGATGCTACAATGGCATACTTTATTCAACAAAACCATAAAAAAGGCAATTTATTTGTTCATTACAATGGCGCATATCACAGTAATAATGGAGAAGGAATTGTTTGGTATTTAAATTATTATACAAAAAGCCTAAAAATAGCTACTATTTCTATGGTTAGCAGCTCTAATGTGGAGCATTTTTCAGAGAAAGACAAAGGCTTAGCAGACTTTATTATTGTTATAGATGAAAATATTTTTAAGTCTTTTTAGATAATTTTAATTTGAATGTCTGTTAAATAGAAAAAAAAATTAGTAAATATTTAATTATTGTGTTTTTTACTGAAAAATTATCTGTTTGTACTGAATATAAATAGCTTTTGTTGCTTTGTGAATAAGCTTTATTAGCTGTATTTTTGAGAGATTTTTTCAAAAAAAACAATTAAAATTACATTATGGCAAAATCTGCACTTTTAAAGTCATCCTTAGCAAAGAAATATTGGATGGCTCTTACAGGGTTATTTTTATGCTTGTTTTTAGTTGGTCACTTGGTAGGTAACCTTCAATTGATCTTTGGAGATGCCTCAGCATTCAATGAGTATGCATTATTCATGACAACTAATCCGGCAGTAAAAGCTTTATCTTATCTTACTTATATCTCAATCTTATTTCACGCGATTGATGGTATAGTATTAACAGTTCAAAACAAAAAAGCTCGCCCAATTGGGTATGCGAAAAACAATGCTGCTGCAAACAGTACTTGGGCTTCTCGTAACATGGCTGTTTTAGGAACTTTATTGTTAGTGTTTATCGTTACACACATGGCAAACTTTTGGGCAAAAATGCACTTTGAAGAAATGCCATTACAAACGGTAGAGGTTAGTATTGAAGGTCAAGAACCAGTAACAATTTACAAAACGGTACAGGAGCAACCAATTGATACTAGAGCGGTTGAAATGGGACAGTTAACAGTTAAGGGAACTTCATTCTATCAAGCTGGTACAGATTTAAAAGTTGCCGACGGTTACAAAGATTTACATAAAATTACAGTAGAGTTCTTTAAAGATCCTTCAACAGGATTAATTGCTACAATTTTATATGTAATCGCGATGATTGTTCTTGGATTCCATTTATCTCATGGATTTGCAAGTGCATTCCAATCTTTAGGGATAAACAATCCAAAAGTTAATTGTTTAATTAAGAGTGTTGGATATTTAATGGCATACGTAGTTCCTGCGTTGTTTGCTATCATTCCATTATACATTCACTTTATTAAATAATCCTAAAGAAACAGATTATGAAATTAGATTCTAAGATACCTCAAGGACCAATCGATAAGAAATGGTCTGATTATAAAAACCATATTAAATTAGTAAACCCTGCAAACAAACGTAACATTGATGTAATTGTTGTAGGTACTGGTTTGGCTGGTGGTTCGGCTGCTGCAACATTAGCTGAATTAGGTTATAATGTAAAAGCATTTTGCTACCAAGATTCACCACGTCGTGCGCACTCAATTGCAGCACAAGGAGGAATCAATGCAGCAAAAAACTATCAAGGAGATGGAGATTCAGTTCACCGTTTATTCTATGATACAGTAAAAGGAGGAGATTACCGTGCACGTGAAGCAAACGTTCATCGTTTAGCAGAAGTGTCTGTAAATATAATCGATCAATGTGTGGCTCAAGGTGTGCCTTTAGCTCGTGAGTACGGTGGTTTATTAGACAATCGTTCTTTCGGAGGTACTCAAGTATCTCGTACATTCTATGCAAAAGGACAAACAGGTCAGCAATTATTATTAGGAGCTTATTCTGCAATGAACCGTCAAATCGGTCGTGGAAAAATTAAAATGTACAACCGTCATGAAATGTTGGATGTTGTTTTAGTTGATGGAAAAGCAAGAGGAATTATTGCTCGTAACTTGATTAATGGAGAAATTGAGCGTCACTCTGCTCACGCTGTAGTAATTTGTACAGGTGGATACGGAAACGTTTTCTTCTTATCAACAAATGCAATGGGATCTAACGTTACTGCTGCTTGGAAAGCACACAAACGTGGAGCTTATTTTGCAAACCCATGTTTTACACAAATTCACCCAACTTGTATTCCAGTTACTGGAGATCACCAATCAAAATTAACTTTGATGTCAGAGTCATTGCGTAATGATGGCCGTATTTGGGTTCCGAATAAATTAGAAGATGCTAAAGCTATTAGAGAAGGAAAATTAAAACCAACTCAAATTGCTGAAGAAGATAGAGATTATTATTTAGAAAGAAGATATCCATCATTTGGTAACTTAGTACCTCGTGACGTTGCGTCTCGTGCGGCTAAAGAAAGATGTGATGCTGGTTTTGGAGTTAACGCAACAGGAGAAGCAGTTTATTTAGATTTTGCTTCTGCAATTGATCGTTACGGAAAAGAACAAGCTCGTATTCACCATTTAGATGAAAATGATGCTAAATTAGTTTACAAATTAGGTAAGGAAGTTGTAGAAAACAAATACGGAAACTTATTCCAAATGTATGAGAAAATCGTTGATGAGGATCCATACACAACTCCAATGATGATTTATCCTGCGGTTCACTACACAATGGGTGGATTATGGGTAGATTATAACTTGAGGTCTACAATTAAAGGATGTTACGTTTTAGGTGAAGCTAACTTCTCTGACCATGGAGCAAACCGTTTAGGAGCTTCTGCATTGATGCAAGGTTTAGCAGATGGTTATTTCGTATTACCGTACACAATTGGAGATTATTTGGCAGATGATATTCGTACAGGTACTATTCCAACAGATTTACCAGAATTTGATGCTGCTGAGAAAAACGTTCGTGGAATTATTGATCATTTGATGAATAATAAAGGAACACATTCAGTAGATTACTTCCACAAAAAATTAGGAAAAATTATGTGGGATAAAGTAGGTATGGCTCGTAACGCAGAAGGTTTAACTGAAGCGATGAACGAAATAGCTGCTTTAAGAGAAGAATTCTATAAAGATGTGAAAGTTTCTGGAACAGCAGAAAGCTTTAACCAAGAGTTAGAAAAAGCATTACGTGTAGCAGATTATTTAGAATTAGGAGAATTATTTGCTAAAGATGCTTTACATAGAGAAGAGTCTTGTGGAGGACATTTCCGTGAAGAACACCAAACTGAAGATGGAGAAGCACAACGTGATGATGAAAACTTCGCATACGTAGCTGCTTGGGAATACAAAGGAAACCCAAGTGATGCAGTTCTTCATAAAGAAGACTTGGTTTATGAAAACATTAAATTGGTAACTCGTAGTTATAAATAATATTGAGATTTAGATTTTCGAATCTAATCTTATTGTAAAAATTCGGTATAAATGAATCTTACACTTAAAATATGGCGTCAATCTAACGCCAAAGCACAAGGAAAAATGGTTGATTATAAAATCAACGATGTTTCTCCAGATATGTCTTTTTTAGAAATGCTTGATGTTTTAAACAATGAGTTAATCGAAAAAGGTGATGAGCCAGTAGCATTCGATCACGATTGTCGTGAAGGAATTTGTGGTATGTGTTCTTTGTTTATCAACGGTGAAGCACACGGACCAGACAGAGGAATTACTACTTGTCAGTTGCACATGAGAAAGTTTAAAAATGGCGATACTATTTATATTGAACCATTTAGAGCAAAAGCTTTCCCAGTAATTAAAGACTTAGTAGTAGATCGTACTGCATTTGATAAAATTCAACATGCAGGTGGTTTTATCTCTGTAAATACTTCTGGAAATACACAAGATGCTAACGCTATTCCAATTCCTAAACACGATGCTGACCGCGCTTTTGACGCTGCAACATGTATTGGTTGTGGAGCTTGTGTAGCAACTTGTAAAAACTCTTCTGCAATGTTATTTGTTTCTGCAAAAGTATCTCAGTTTGCTTTGTTACCACAAGGTAAAGTAGAGGCTGCTGATCGTGTAATGAACATGGTAGCTGAAATGGATGCTTTAGGATTTGGTAACTGTACAAACACTGGTGCTTGTGAGGTTGAATGTCCTAAAGGAATTTCTTTAGAGAATATTGCTCGTATGAATAGAGAGTATTTAAAAGCAGCTTTATAGTAAGTTTTTAAATTTTTTTGAAAAAATAGAAAGCAGGGTTGGTAAAACCTTGCTTTTTTTATGGAATAAAGAATGGTGTTTTGAAAGTAGAAGTTTATATTTACATTTTGTTAACATATTTTAAATTATGAAAAAACTATTACTTATTACTTTATTATTGTTTATTTCTTTTGCAGGATATTCTCAAAGTTATGGAGGCTTTGATATTCTGTTACCAAGAGGAACTACAGGAAAAACGGTTGTTAAATTTAATAATGGAACAACAGAAGTTGGAGTTATTAAAGAAAGTGGACCTGTTTTTGGATTTAGATATGAAGATCCTCTAGAAGTTAAGTTTAAAAGCAATGGTTCTGATGAGTATCGTTTAATACCTTCAAATGAAATTCATTCTGTTCGTGTATATGAAAAGAGAAATGAAAATGTTTATAAAGATTATTATCCAATAAGAATTCGTCGTTTTGATAAAAAATATACTTTTTCTGATCAATATTATGTTTCTTTTTATCCAAAATCGAATTATAAAGGAATTGACTATGTTACAATCAACACATTTGTGAACAATAAGTATATTGGGAATTCGTATTATTTTGCTGTAGGTGATGAAGGGTATTATTTTTATTTTTATGAAGGATATAGAAGAACAAATAGAGAATCTGCACAATTTATGATGTTATTAGATAAAAACTGTGAGGCTTTTCAGGAATATGTAAAACAAAATTACTTAGAAACTAATAATTATAAAGCTGCTTATAAAGCTGCTGTAAAAGAATTTGATGAAACAAAGAAAGCATTTATAAATGAGAAAAAGGCGGAAGGTTATAAAACAAAATATGCCAAACTATTGTTTAAAAGTGATAAGTATGATATTTATTTTAAACAGTTAATGGATAAATATATTGAGTTATGCCAAAAGCAGGGAAATTAGATAGAATTTTAAAAAAGCAGGGTTTTACCAACCCTGCTTTTTTATTCAAACAAACTAAGTTGTATATCGTTGTTTGTCGGTTTTGATAAAAAACCATATCGTTCAATAATATCAAATTGCCTTCTATCTGTGTTTAATCGTCTCAGTACAATTTCATCACAACAAAAATTAAGATTTGGTGTTTCGAAAAGCGCAAAAGCTTTGTCTATTTTTTCCTGATCTAGCTTTCTGCCAATTGATAAATGAGGATCAGTGCATTTATAAGCGTTTTTTAGCAATAGCGTTTTAAATAATTGTTGCGCGTATTCTTGCAAAATGGGTTTAGCAACAGCGTCAACAGTTAAGAAAAATGTGCCATTTGGATACGTACCAAAATCAGCCATAACAACATGTATTGGACTAAAACTATCACAGCATCTTTTTATCTGCTGGTGCATTCGTGCAACATCTTTTTCAGATGCAGTAAATTCGGCAATGGTTAAGTGAGCCAATGAGTTTTTACTATTATACCAACCAATTTCATCACCTAATGCCAATTTCATGTTGCGCACTTGTTCAATAATCTTTTGATTGGGCTGAAAACATAAAGAATATTTGTTGCTATAATTTGGTGTCATAATAAATTAGGTTAAAAGAAGGCTCTCAATTGAATATTTCCTGTGTGTATGGTTGGAGTAGATTGATTTGATCTTCCTTGATAGTTTAAATTAATATCTAAGTAATTGGTAATATTTTTTTGAAGCATAATGCGCCAAGTTACGTTTTTTCCGGGTTGTAAGCCTTCTAGCATTTGGTAAGCTACGGGCGAAAATGAGTTGCCAGAAAAAATATTATCAAACAAAGAAACTTCTCCGTTTACAGTGATAAGTTTTGGATTGCTCATCAAAAAAGAAATTCCTAAACGATGTTGAAATAACGATTCCAAATCGCCCGATTGGTTGTGTTTTGCCTGATAGTTGTAAAACAAATCAATATTTGCTTGATCAGAAAATAGATAAGAAATACGAGGCTCAATAGATTTCGTTTCTAAAGTATAGTTTTTGCTGTTGTAAGAACTAGAAAACATGGTTTGCTTGCTATTTTTGCCTGATAAATCGAAAAACCAAGTTTTTTGAATCAAATGATTATAAGATAACTGATGCGTTTGAATATTATTTTCTGTTGTACCAAACGATAATAAGTTCTTGCTTTTACTTTGCGTATAGCCATATGTTACGCTGTGCTTTTTTATTCCTCTGTTGTAATAGAAAAATGAATTAAAGTTTTCAATCAATCCAACTGTTTCATTCGTAATTGCTCTAAACGGATTTGGATTAAATGATTCATCTGTACGTAAATCTTTTCGATCTATTGCGTATGATGTTTGGTTGTAAAAATGAGATAATACTTTGCGTATTCCGTCATTGTTTTTCCAAATGGCAGCCGGATTTATAGTTATTGTTTGCGTTATTTTATTTTGATGTGTTGGAAGAAATACCTGACTTGGCAAATACAGCCGAACGTATTTTGCAACGTCTGGCGATGTGGCTATTTCAAATTCTTCCAATTCTTGAATTCCATTTTGGTTATAATCAATCCACATATATTGTCCTTGCCCGGCTTCAACTTCTAAATAAGTATATTCTTGTTGAGCAATTGTTCCAGAACTTACTTCATAAAGTGTATGTGTTTGTAAAAAGCCCTTCACAAATTGATCTCTGTACGTTATAAAGCCATTTATAGTATTTTCTGTAGCTTTGCTTTCATTGTACTTCATCGTTCTATAATTAGCATAAACGTTTAAATCTCTTGTATCAGTTTTTAGAATTTGGGATTTGATATAATAGGTATGTGATTTAGAAAATGCTTCTAACGAATTGTTTTGCAAACTATCGTTGATGCCGTATTGATATCCTACTTCAATAAATTGTTTTTCGTTAAATTGTTTTCCTACAAAAACATCTAATTTTGAATAACGATGACTCAGCGCAGATAATAATTGTGTGTTTTTATCCTCGTCTTTATTTTGTTCAAAATGTGCTTTAACACCAATATATTGTTGTTGCCATTTGTATTTAGATTCAATGTTGTTTTGAATAAACGTATTTTTGGCCAACAATTTTGTTGATTGCATAATGCTATTTTGAGTTTGAACGAGCCAGTTTTTATTAGTAAAACTTCCGTTTAATCGATGTTTGTTTGCATGATATTCGCTGCCATAATTCATCTGTTCAAAAACATAATTTAAATCTGTTGACGAAGGAAGGAAGAGTTGCAAGCCACCTGATAAAATACTCTGATTGCCTTTTGTATTGTATAAATTCCAATCTCGATAAAATTCTGTCGAAAAAAGATTTTCTAACGAATGAAAGTTTTGATGAATAAACTGTATATCGGTAAAAAAGTTAAGTTGCATTTCATTATTTCCTGTCCATAAGCGCTGTTTTCCTTTCAGGTTTGTTGCCCAGCCTTTATCTTGTTCTTTGTCTAACGGCGAAAATAAATTTGCATCGTAATTACTAAAGGCAATTTCGGTTTCAAAGTTGGTTTTTTCAGAAGGATTATATTTTGCATTAAATGATGCAATAGTTGTTTTTATAGGCGCAATAAGTTTGATAATTGGCGAATAACTTCCTTGTGCAATTCCGTTTATAGGCGCTATATATTCATAAATTTTTCCAATAGCCTGATCATTCTTAACGCGATAATCTCCGTTGTTTGTGCCCACAAAGCTAAAAGTTACTTGATACAATTCATCCTCCGGATTATTTGAAAATTGAAAATAGGTTACACCAAATTCATCTTCAATTTTTTTGTACAATATTTTATTTTCAGAATAAGTATCTCTATATGCAGATGGGGCAACCATTTTATTGCTGTTATTTCCTGCTTTTTCTAAAATTTCTATTTGTTCTTTTGATAAACTTTGTTGTAAAGGTTGATTTTTTAAATCTGATTCAGACAGAACCGCTAAGCCCAATGTCCAACTTTTGTGTTGATGTTGTAAATCGGCATAACCCACAAAACGAGTGTAATTTCTATCCGTATATTGATAATCAATTTCAATACGCATATCCGATGTAATCGGAAATTTGGTGGTAAAACGTACTTCGCCCGAATTGTAATCAATTACATAATCATTTTCTTCTCCGCGCGTAAGTAAAATTCCATTCACATATATTTTTTCCGAACCTGAAACAATTAAAATATACAATTCTCCATTATTGCCTTTTAGTTTATACGGACCTTGGTTTCCTTCTTGTCCTTTAAAAGCACTTCTTGTATATTGTCCGCGTGCCAATGCAGCAGCTAATTCTACAGTTGTTTTGCTATCGGTATTTTCAAAATTATATTTAACGGATAATCCTTGAACTTTTTTGTTGAAGTTTAAAAAACGTCTGTTTCTATTTTCCAGAAAAATATCACCTGCACGAATTGACCAATTATCAGTAAATAACTCGATGAAAATTTGATCAAATTCATTTATTTTTTGAGAATATCCGCCATATTGTAAAGGTAAATTATTGTCTTGGATAGAAGCTCGAATACCAATTTTATCGGATAATCTTCCTGTAATTTGGAGGTCTAAATTTGAGTTAGTTACTGCATTCTGATTACTTCCTACTGTAACTCCTCTTGATAAACTTCCAGAAACATTTAATCCTTCAAAAGGCACATATCTATTTGCCAGTTGGTTATTGTGTTGCAAGCGAAGTTCGCCGGCTTGGTTGGGCACAATTCGGTTATTGTTGTAATAACTAATAGAATTGGTTAGAAAAGATGGTAGCTCCAAGTAAGTTATTTTTAGCGGAAATGCTACCGAATTATCTGTTAAGTAAATAATGTTTTGCTCGAAGTTTACGGAATAATTGTTTGTTGATAAGACCGTATTATTGGCATCTATTATTTCAAAAAAAGTATTATTAAGAGGCGTGTTTGGCAATTCAAATACAGAAGAAGCATTGGTCCATTCAACTGTTTTATACAATGAAATATTTTCTTGCGCCATTGTTAATGTACAACAGAAAAAAAAGCATAAAAAAAATAATTTATTTATTGTCATTGTATGTATAAACTCCTGAAGCTCAAAAATAGTATATTTCTAATTAGCAGTTTTTCTTTCTAATAATGAATTTATTTTTTTAAACAAAAAACCTCATTCGATCGAATGAGGTTTTTGTTTATTCTTTGGTAACAATTTGCATTGTTTCTCTATTCACTTGTTTTAGCAATAAAGTTTTTCCTTCTAAAACAAAATCGGCAGAATGCTCATCAAAATGTCGAATAGTGTATAACGATACGTTTTCGTTGTAGCTTACTTTATAATCTGCACTAAGTTTTTGGCGTAATTCTTCAAAGTGGTTAAATTTATCTTCTACACAAACCGAAAAGCTGATGGCAGAATTTTGAATTACATTTACTTTTATATTGTATTCGCCAAATAGTTTGAAAATATCACTGATGTTTTTTTCCATAATAAATGAAAAATCTTTTGAAGAAAGTGAAATCAACAATTGATTTTTCTTTGCTATAAAGCACGGAATAAAAGGCTTTAAATCTGCACCTTTAGATACCGAAGTTCCGGGTAATGTAGGTGTTAAAAATGATTTTACAAATAACGGAATTTCTTTCTGGCGCAAAGGTTGCAATGTTTTAGGATGAATAACAGATGCGCCATAAAATGCTAATTCAATGGCTTCTTGATAAGAAATTTGTTCTAAAAGAGAGGTATCTGAAAAATAACGCGGATCGGCATTAAGCACTCCAGGCACATCTTTCCAAATGGTAACTTTTTTGGCATTAAGTGCATAAGCAAAAATAGCTGCCGAATAATCAGAACCTTCTCTGCCTAATGTAGTTGCAAAACCATTGTAGTCGGAACCTATAAAACCTTGGGTAATATATAATTTTTGTTCAATTAAATTGTTTTGAATTGCATTTGTAGTTTGCTCCCAATTTACAGCGGCATCTCTGTAAGTAATATCTGTTTTTATTAAATTTCTAGCATCTACCCAAGTATTTTCAATTCCAGATTCATGTAAATAATGGTGTAAAATTGTAGTAGAAAGCAATTCGCCTGTACTTACAATCTGATCGTAAACAAAGTTGTAATTTGGCGATTTATTGTTGTTGATAAAGGTATCTAGTTTTTCAAAATAATGATTTACCACTGTGTAAACTACATGATTTTTTTGTTTAAATAAGCTATCTATTATCTCAAAATGATAATTGCGTACAACAGCAATTGCTTCTGCTATTAACTCAGGTTGATTAAAGTAATTATATACAACAACTTCAAGTGCATTGGTTGTTTTTCCCATGGCAGATGCAATAATAATACTGTCAGTATAACCAACAGTTTGCAATACTTTGACAACATTTTTTACGTTTTCTGCATCTTTTACAGAAGCTCCTCCAAATTTATAAACTTCCATTTTTTATTTATTTAGAAATGAGTGAACACTTTCTTCATCCATTTGTACAGTATACCAATCCTTTAAAACAGTTGCTCCCGACTTTTCATAAAAATCTATTGCAGGCGTATTCCAATTAAGCACAACCCATTCTACTCTTCTTACACCTTCTTTTTGGGCAGTTTCAATTACTTTTTTATACAAAGCCATTCCTGCGCCAGTTCCTCTCTCGTTGGCTTTTACAATAAGATCTTCTAAGTGAATAGTTTTTCCTTTCCAGGTAGAATATCGATAGTAAAATAAAGCCATTCCAATAATAGAATTATCTTTTTCAGCAACAAAAACGTTAAAAAGAGGATTATTGCCAAAGCCATCTCTAATTAAATCTTCTACTGTTATAACTACAGCATCAGGTTCTTTTTCAAAAATAGCAAGTTCTTTTATTAAGTTTAAAACCGATGGCATATCAGCTGGCGTAGCTGTTCTAATATTCATGAGATTAAGTTGTATTTATAATTAATAACTTAGTTGTGGAATAACAAAATTAACGATATTTGCATAGCAAAAGCACAACTATAGAATCAATTTTTAATGACAACAAAAAGACATCAAACGTTAGGAGAGTTTATTATCGATAAACAAGAAGATTTTAAATATTCTTCTGGAGAATTATCAAGATTAATTAATTCATTAAGATTAGCTGCTAAAGTAGTTAGTCATCAAGTGAATCAAGCTGGATTAGTAGATATTGTAGGTGCATTTGGCGCTGAAAATATTCAAGGAGAACAACAACAAAAACTAGATGTTTATGCGAATGAAGTGTTTATTAACACACTTGTAAATCGCGAAATTGTTTGCGGAATTGCTTCTGAAGAAGAAGATGAATTTATTGCAATTCATGGAAAAAAAGGCGGAAACGATAGCAAATATGTAGTGTTGATTGATCCGCTAGATGGATCTTCAAATATTGATGTAAACGTTTCTGTAGGAACAATTTTTTCTATTTACAGAAGAGTTACACCTGTAGGAACTCCAGTGCAATTGGAAGATTTCTTGCAAAAAGGAGAAAACCAAGTTGCAGCGGGCTACATTGTTTACGGTTCGTCAACTATGTTGGTTTATACAACAGGAAGAGGTGTGAATGGATTTACGTTAAATCCAGCAATTGGCACTTTTTATCTTTCTCATCCAAATATGCAAATTAAAGAGGAAGGAAATATTTATTCTGTAAATGAAGGAAATTATATTCATTTTCCACAAGGAGTAAAAGATTATTTAAAATATTGCCAAGCAGAGGAAGAAAACAGACCATATTCTGCAAGATACATTGGTAGTTTGGTTTCTGATATTCACAGAAATATTTTGAAAGGCGGAATCTATTTATACCCAACAAGTAGTAAAGCACCAAACGGAAAATTGAGATTATTGTACGAATGTAATCCGATTGCATTTCTTATAGAACAGGCTGGTGGTAGAGCTTCTAATGGGTTTATAAGAATTATGGATATTGAACCTACAGAGTTACACCAACGTGTTCCATTCTTCTGTGGAAGTAAAAAAATGGTAGAAAAAGCCGAAGAATTTATGGCTCAACATAAAGAATAAATAAAAAGCGGAGTGAATTTTGTTCACTCCGCTTTTTTATTTTTTCAATTTTTTAATTTCTGCAATAAAAGTATCTATATCAACTTCTAAAACTAGAAGCGATAAAGATTTGTTTACAATATGATCAATATCTCCTGTAAAGCCTAATGCAACGGTAAATTTTCGTAAAATATCTTTTTGTTTTGGACCTAAAACATGATTTACATAAACCATTCGTGCCAAGTCATACAAACGTTCAATTCGATTAATTTCTAAGTAAGGCGGATTAATAGGGTATTTTTCAGGGTGTGCTAATATTTTTATATAATCTTCCTGAGAAATATCTAACCGATTTGATAGCTCATCTAAAAATACTTTTTCTTCAATACTAAAATTACCATTTGCTAGTGCAACGCGTACGATAGCAGCAAAATGTCCTTTATTTCTTTCCTTAAAACCAGTGTCGTATAAATCTAAATGTGCCATTATTCTATTATTTTGGTTTAACAAATTGTTTCATATCCGTTAATTTACAAATATTATTAATACAAAATAATGAACAATGAAAAATAAATTTAAACTTTATGATTTATAAGAAAAGATTTAACTGATTCTAATAAATGAGCTGTAAAGAGAAGCACAAGTTGAAAATTTGAAGCTTGAGTAGTAAAACTTATATGTATTTTTGCAGTATATTGATAGAAAGTAAAATAGTATATTTATGTCAGATCACAAGATAACTAAGTATGATACAGCATATTTGCGCATTGCAAGAGAATGGGCAAAATTATCGTATTGTAAACGCAAACAGGTAGGTGCTATTATTGTGAAAGATAGAATGATAATTTCTGATGGATACAATGGTACACCAACCGGATTTGAAAATTGTTGTGAAGATGAACACGACCAAACTTATTGGTATGTTTTGCATGCAGAGGCAAATGCAATATTAAAGGTTGCAAGTTCTACACAAAGTTGTGAAGGAGCTACTTTATACATTACAATGTCTCCATGTAGAGATTGTAGTAAATTGATACACCAAGCAGGAATAAAACGCGTAGTGTATCTAGAAGATTATAAAGATACAGAAGGAATCCGTTTCCTAGAAAAAGCAGGTGTAGAAGTTATGTATCTTCCGAATTTAGATTAAGCGCACAATGAAAAAATATTATTGGCCACTTATTATTTCTATTTCACTTTCTCTAGGTGTTTTACTTGGAGGTTTTTTTGTGTCTGCATCTAGACAATCAACACCAGGAATATTTCTTAATCAGAATAAACTTAAGTTATATCGATTGTTAGATTTGATCGAACAAGAATATGTAGATCAGGTTAACACAGATTCGATAGTAGATAATACAGTAACCACCATTTTAGAGCAATTAGATCCACATTCTGTTTATATCGGCAAAGATTTAATGAAAGAAGTAACTGAATCAATGCAAGGGAGTTTTGTGGGAGTGGGCGTTCAGTATTATTTATACAAAGATTCATTGGCAGTTATCAAACCATTAGATAATGGCCCGTCATTTAGAGCAGGAATTAAAGCTGGCGATCGAATTTTAGAAGCAAACGGACATAAGTTGTTTGGTAAAAAAATATCTTCAGATACAATTTTAACTGTTTTAAGAGGAGAAGAAGGCACCGATGTTAGTTTAGTCGTTTATCGCAAAATGAACAACAAAACATTTAATGTAAAACTAAAGCGAGAGCCAATTGCTATAAAAAGTGTTGATGCTGTTGTAAAGCTAGATAATAACTTAGGATATTTAAAAATCAATCGTTTTTCTAATACAACTTATGATGAATTTAAAAGCGGTTTAGAAAACTTGATTCAACAAGGAATAACAGGATTGATTATCGATCTTCGCGATAATAGCGGAGGATATATGGATCAGGCAACAAAAATGCTGAATGATTTATTACAAACAAATCAGGTTATTGTAAAAACAATTAACAGAGGAGGAAAAGAAAAAATAACGAAAGTAAAAGGCTCTGGATTGTATTCTGATCAACCAATTTTTGTATTGGTAAATGAAAATAGCGCATCAGCAAGCGAAATTATTGCAGGAGCTATTCAGGATAATGATAGAGGCACAATTGTTGGGCGCCGAACGTTTGGAAAAGGATTGGTTCAGCGAGAGTTGAATTTAGGAGACGGATCGGCCATTCGACTTACAACTGCTAGATATTATACCCCATCAGGCAGATCTATTCAAAAAAGTTACAAAAGAGGGATAGATGAATATAACAACGATTTTAGAACTCGATATAATAATGGCGAATTATATGCTGCCGATAGCATTAAGATTGCCGATAGCTTGCAATATAAAACACTAAATGGACGCATTGTTTATGGCGGAGGTGGTATTGTGCCAGATATATTTGTACCAATTGGCGTGAAACATGGTGAAGAAGCCGTAGAAATGATGATGAAATCAGGAATGGTAAGTTATTTTGTTTTTCAGGAAATTGACAAGCAACGTGCAAAACTTTTAAAAATGTCTGACATTGAATTGATTGAATATTTAAAAGGAAATAAGCAATTGTTTGCTAGTTTTAAAACATATTTGACCAACAATAAGTTGTTTTTTACTTTAGATAAACATCAAAAATTAGTTGTTCATTTTTTAATTGCCGAATATTTGCATCAGCTTGGAAGTCAGGAAGCATATTATAAATGGCTATTAAATACAGATCCGATGATTTTATCTATAGAAGAAAAAGAGAAGAGAAAGATCTAAATAAAAAAGGGCATTTCAATTGAAATGCCCTTTTTTATTTTTGTGTTATTACCAGATTTTTACACGATTTTCTGGTTTAATATAAAGCTTGTTTGTTTCTTTTACATCAAATGCTTCATAGAATGCATCAACGTTTTGTAAAGGAACATAAGATCTATAATAACCTGGAGCGTGTGGATCTGTTTTTACTTGATTTTTGATAGCCTCATCTCTAGCTTTTGTTCTCCAAATAGTAGCCCAAGAGATAAAAAATCTTTGTTCAGGTGTATATCCATCAATTAATCCAGGATCACCTTTTTCTTTCAAGAATAATTTTAAACCGTCATAAGCAGCGTTTACACCACCAAGATCACCAATGTTTTCACCTAAAGTAAATTTACCATCAACATAAACTCCTGGCAGTGGCTCTAAAGCACTATACTGATCTGCTAATTTGTTTCCTAACACTGTGAATTTCTCTAAGTCAGTATCTGTCCACCAGTTGTTCAAGTTACCATTTTTATCAAATTGAGCACCTGAATCATCAAAACTGTGAGAAATTTCGTGTCCAATTACAGCACCTATTCCTCCGTAGTTTACAGCTTCGTCAGCTTTGTAATCGTAGAAAGGAGGTTGTAAAATAGCAGCAGGGAATACAATTTCATTATACATTGGATTGAAATATGCATTTACCGTTTGTGGTGCCATTCCCCATCTAGATTTATCTACTGGTTTTCCATAATCAGCTCTATTTTGTGCAACTGACCATTTTGTTGCATTTAGCATGTTTTCAAAATAGTTTCCTTTGTTTGCAGGAGATTTAATATCCATTTTTGAATAATCTTCCCATTTGTCAGGATAACCAATTTTAATTGTTGTTGATGCTAATTTTTCTAAAGCACCTTTTTTAGTTTCTTCTGCCATCCAAGGTAACGCTTTGATTCTGTCTCCAAACGCTGTTAAAACGTTTTTAATCATTTCTTGCGCTTTTGCTTTTGCTTCAGCTGGGAATTTTTTAGCAACATATAATTGTCCTAACGCTTCGCCAATATTGTTGTTTACAACAGCTAAAGCTCTTTCTTCAGCAGGTTTTTGCTCTTTTGCACCTTCTAAAGTTTTAGAATAGAATTCCCAGTTTGCAGTTTCCATATCTGTTGATAAAACTGATGCATAACCGTTAATTAAAGTCCATTTTAAATAAGCTTTAATATCGTCTATGTTTTTATTTGTAAGCACACCATTTAAAGCCTTCATATAGTTTGGTTGAGAAACTATCACTTTATCGATATTTTTTATACCAGTTGCATCAAAATAAGCTTTCCAATCAACAACAGGAGCAAGTTTTTGTAACTCAGCAATTGTCATTGGGTTGTAAGTTAATTTGTTATCTCTACGCTCTACTCTTGTTAATCTTGGTTCAGCCAGTTTTGTTTCAATAGCCAAAACGCGTTTAGAATCAGCGGTAGCTTCTTCTTTAGATTCACCAGCAAGTTCAAACATACGAGCTACATGAGCTACATATTGATCGCGTTTTTCTTGCATATCAGTTTCTTTTAAAACATAATAATCACGATCAGGTAATCCTAATGAACCTGGACTTAAGTAAATTGTATTTTCGTTTGAGTTTTTAGCATCTGCATAAACATAGTTTGAGTAAAATCCTAAACCACCTTCATCAGCCAAATCATTAATTAATTTTGTAACATCAGCTGCTGTTTTGATGTTGTTGATTTGTTCAATGTATGGTTTTAATGGAGCAATTCCTAAATTATTACGTGTAGCATTGTCCAAATAAGATTCGAAAAGAGCAACTGCTTTTGCCTGATCTGATTTTGGGTCTAATGTTTTTGCCGCTGCTGCTTCTTTTAAAATAGCCAAGGCATCTTTGTCTGTGTTTTGTCTTAGTTCATCAAAACTTCCCCAGCGCGTTCTGTCTGCCGGAATTTCGGTGTTGTCATACCATGTTCCGTTTACATAACGGAAAAAATCATCGCCAGGATTTACACTCAAGTCCATATACTCAAGGTTGATTCCGTGATTTTCTTGATCTGCTACTTCTTCTGCTTTTTTGCCATCTTTACAAGCAACCAAAGCAGATAGAGCAATTGCAGAAGTCAATAATACTCTTTTATTCATTTGATTTTAGTTATTTACGATTTGTCAATTCAAACAAAAATAATAAATATCTTTAGAGAAATGGTTTTTTAAGCGCTAAAAAATTAAAGAATAATTTGTGGTAATTTATGTAGCTAACCTGAGTAAATAACTGATGTTTTGCATGGGTTTCGCCTTAGGTTTTATATAAGCTTTAACTTATTTGTAGATTGTTATTTGTAAGTTTGTAAGAAATAAAATTATCATGTTGCAATTTTTCAAACGTTATAGATATTTTTTCATAGGCTTTTTTATCTTGTGTTGCGGTATTATGGCAATGTTTTACAACGCTTTAAAGTACAGAAAAAGCTTACCAGTTTACACGCCTTCGATGGTAAATCCAGAAATGGTAGATAGTTTAATTCAGCATAAAGCCAATAAGCAAGAACATAAGATAGCACCATTTGTTTTCATCAATCAAAATGGAGATACAATTACCGAAAAAGATTATGAAGGACATATTTATGTTGCTGATTTCTTTTTTACAACTTGTCCAACAATTTGCCCAATAATGGGAGATAATATGGAGTGGCTGCAAGATAAAATCAAAACTTTAAAAGGTGTAAAATTATTGTCACATACTGTAACTCCAGATATTGATAGCGTTCCAGTATTGAAAGAATATGCTTTAAAACGCGGTGTTGATGATTCGATTTGGAATTTGGTAACTGGCGATAAACGCGATATTTATTTTATAGCTAGAAATTCTTATTTAGCTGTAAAAACAGGTTCTGCGGAAGAATTGTATGATATGGTGCATACAGAGAATTTTGTGTTGGTTGATAGCAAAGGACGAATTAGAGGTTTTTATGATGGCACAAATCTAAACACAAAAGATCCAGAAACTAAAAACATGGAGCAACTGTGGGAAGATATTCAGTGGCTTTATCAACACGAACAGGAAAAAAAATAAAACTGAATAAAAAAACGCTTTTAGCTTCTTGTTGAAAGCGTTTTTTTGTGGTTGTCATTTTTGCATATTTCAATAGTTTTGAATTTAATTAACAGTATAGTATTGTTGTAATTAGGTGAATAAATAAGAATTAATAGGACATATCTTTTTTAAATGTTTATTTTTGCAATATAAATTAAATCTAAATAAGGTGAATACAACATTAGACTTACTTAAGAAAAATCAAAAAGCTGTAATTGCTAATTTCGATATGTACAATGTACCATTGAAACTATTAGAAATGGGTTGTTTGCCAGGAAATGATGTTGAGCTATTGGAAGTAGCACCTTTTGGTGATCCGCTTTATTTGTGCATCAACGATACTCATTTGTCTATTCGTAAAGAACTTGCCAAAGAAATTTTGATCGAAATAAAGTAAGAAAGTAGTAAAAGATAAATTATCTAAATGAAAAATAATATTAAAGTTGCATTACTTGGAAATCCAAACGTTGGAAAAACTTCTGTATTTAATGCGCTTACAGGATTAAATCACAAAATAGGAAATTACCCAGGTATTACTGTCGATAAAAAAAGTGGTAACATAAAGTTTGATAATGGAGATGTAGCTACAATTATTGATTTGCCAGGAACATATAGTATCAATGCAAGTTCTTTAGACGAAAAAATTGTAATGGATTTATTGTTTGAACCAAGCAATAATGATTATCCAGACTTAGCAATTGTTGTAGTTGATATCGAAAATATTAAACGAAATCTTTTGTTATTTACTCAAGTAAAAGAATTGGGTATTCCAACTTTATTAGTCATTAATATGGCTGATACAATGGAAACAAAAGGAATTAGCATCAATATTGAAAAACTTCAAGAAGAACTAAAAACCAAAATTGTATTGGTTAGTGCTAAAAAGAACTTAGGTATTGATGAATTAAAACAAGCAATTTTAGATTACGCACAATATTCTACAGAATCTTGTGTAAACACAACAGTTGTAGACGAAGATTTTTTTAGCAAATTAGCTTTAAGTTATCCTAGTTTATCTGTTTACAGACTGTGGATGATTCTTACACAAGATATTGTAATAGGTTCTATTTCTAAAAAAGATATCGAAGCAAAAGGAATTTCATTGTCTGAATCAGAAATAAAACGTTTACAACAGCGTAAAACAATTAAACGTTACCAATATATTACAGAAGTTCTAAAAGATTCTTATGTAAAAGATAAATCAAAAGCAAAAGATATTCGCAGTAGAGTAGATCGTTTGTTAACCGATAAAGTTTGGGGATATGTTATTTTCTTTGCTATTATGCTGTTGGTATTCCAAGCAATTTTCGAATGGTCAAGTTATCCAATGGACTGGATCGACGATAAATTTGGCGAATTGTCTGGTTGGGTACATCAAGTAATGGCACCTGGTAAATTAACAGATTTAATAGCCGATGGTATTGTGCCAGGTATTGGAGGTATTATGCCTTTTATTCCGCAAATAGCCATCTTATTTATGTTTATTTCTATTTTAGAAGAAACAGGTTATATGAGTAGAGTGGTTTTCTTAATGGATCGTGTAATGCGTCCTTTCGGATTGAGCGGAAAATCAGTTGTACCTTTAATTTCTGGAAACGCATGTGCTATTCCTGCAATTATGTCTGCAAGAAATATCGAAAATCCAAAAGAGCGATTAATTACAATTTTGGTTACACCCTTTACTACTTGTTCGGCGCGTATTCCAGTATATATTATTTTAATATCTATTATTATTCCTGATACAAAATTGCTAGGTTTTATTAGTCTGCAAGGGTTAACAATGACAATGTTTTACTTTATCGGGTTCCTTTTTGCTTTGTTGAGTGCGTGGGTACTAAAACAAATTATAAAAGTTCCGTATAAGTCCTATTTTGTTATCGAAATGCCCGATTATAGAATGCCAATTGCAAAAAGTGTTATTTCTACGATGTACGAAAAAACAAAATCATTTGTTGTAGGTGCAGGAAAAATTATTTTTGTATTGTCAATTATCTTATGGTTTTTAGGCTCGCACGGACCAAGTGCAAGATATGATGTGGCAGAAGAAGTAATTACAGAAAAATACAAAGGAGTTGAACTGTCAGAAGAAGAGTTTGAAGATTACGTAGCAGGCTACAAATTAGAAAATTCGTACATAGGTATTGTAGGTAAAAAGATAGAACCTGTTTTAAAGCCTTTAGGATACGATTGGAAAATTGGAATTGCAGTGATGACATCGTTTGTAGCAAGAGAAGTTTTTGTAGGAACGTTAGCTACGATTTATAATGTTGGATCTAGCGGAGAGGAAGAAGAAACCATTAAATCTAGAATGGAAGCTGAGGTTTGGCCAGAAACAGGAGAAAAAGTATTTACTATGGCAACCGGTATTTCGCTAATGTTCTTTTATGCTTTTGCAATGCAATGTGCCTCAACAGTTGCTATTACACGCAGAGAAACTAAATCTTGGAAATGGACCATCTATCAAGTTGTATTCATGACAGGATTAGCTTATTTAGCAGGTTTTATTGCTTATCAATTATTGAAATAGTGTAAAATGGATTATCAAGAAATAATTACATATGGTTTACTTGTTTTTGCAGTAGCTTATCTTATCAAGAAGTTTTTCTGGAAAAAATCACGTAAAAAAAATAATGATGGAGGTTCGTCTTGCGGTAGTAACTGCGGATGTTCTTAATACTAAAAAAAGCGGCTCTTTTTAAGAGCCGTTTTTTTTATTAGTTGGTAAGATTGAAAGTTATTTCCACAAGTTGGTAACTACTCTCTTCTAAAAAAAAATATGCATAAAAAAAGCTAAGTTTCTTTTTGAGAATACTCAGCTTTTTTTGATTAGTTAGTTTAACCTTATTGAAACAGATCTAAAAGTAGTGAAGGACAAAGTCCAAATAAAACAATTAGTATTGTTGATACAATACCTACAATTTTATAGGTAATTGGAACAGTAATAGCCGTAGTTTCATCTTCAGTATCTGTTGTGGTAAACATCGATACAACAACTTTTAAGTAGTAATAAATACTGATGAATGAATTGATTACTCCAAAAATTACTAATGTGATAAAACCATTTTTGATTGCATCTGTGAATAAAAAGAATTTTCCAAAGAAACCTGCGAAAATAGGTATTCCACCCATTGACAATAATGCCATTGTTAGGATTACAGCCATCAAAGGATTTTTTCTCGCTAAACCTTTAAAGTTTGCTATATCTTCATTGTTTTTTCCTTTCGTTACAATAATTAATACTGTAAAAGCTGCAATTCCTGCAAAAGCATAAGAAGTTGCATAATAGAAAAGGTGAGGTGTAGCCAATCCTAAAGCTACAAGAGACATCATCATAAATCCAGCATGAGAAATACCAGAATATGCCAAAAGACGCTTCATATTGTCTTGTCTCAAAGCCATGATATTTCCAACTGTCATTGTTAAGATAGCAATTACTACCAACATTGTTGTATAGCTAGATGACATATCAAACAACAAATTATTTGCAATTTTATAAAGTGTTGCAACAGCAGTAACTTTTACTAAAGTACTCATAAGAGCAGTAGTAAGACTTGGTGCTCCTTGGTATACATCTGGCGCCCAAAAATGGAACGGAAAAGCAGCAATTTTAAATAACATACCAATAAGGATCATTATAGTACCCAATCCATACCATACTGGCATTGTTGAGGTAGATGCTGTTTGTGCAATTGTTACAATATCAAAAGAACCTGTTGCTCCATAAATTAAAGCAATTCCGAAAAGAATTATTCCTGAAGCAAATGAACCCAATAGGAAATACTTCATTGCAGATTCGTTACTCTTGATATTCTTGTAGTCTGCACCACAAAGGATATATAACGTAATTGATAATATTTCTAATCCTACAAAAAACATTGCCATATTTCCAAAACTTACCATGGAAATTGCTCCCATTAATAAGAAGAGCTTTAAAGAAATGTAATCTGATATTTTCGAATACTGATCTTGATAAAAATCTTTACTCAAAGCAATTAACAAAATGGTAAGTGCAATAAACAAAGATGAAAAGGCGGTAGAGAATCGTGTTGAAACAAACATATTGTTATAATATGCTTCCACAACATCAATATTACAAAGGGTATAACCCAAGATACCTAATAGTCCTGCAATAGCTACCGGAATTATCAACTTTCTCAAGTTAATAATCTCTGCTATTAAAACTATTACCGCTAATACTCCAATTGCTATTAATGTATTCATTTTTTATATTTTGGAATTATTGCTTAGTACAAGCTAAATTTTTAAAACTCTATTTAATGTATGATACTATTTCAACTAAACTTGGTGTAATCAAGTCTGTAATTGGCTTTGGATAAATACCCAAGAAAATAACAATAAGAACAAGTGTGCCTAATACTATTTTTTCGTTTGTATTTATATCCACAAATACTTTTGAATTAGTTTCTCCAAGCATTGATTTTTGGAACATTCTCAACATATAAAAAGCTCCTAAAATAATACTTGTACCTCCAACAATTGCATAACCTAAATTTACTTGAGATAAACCAAACAATAGGTTAAACTCACCAATAAAACTAAAAGTTCCTGGCAAACCAATTGATGCAAATAGTAAGATCATGAATAATGAAGTGAATTGTGGTGCTTGTTGACGAATTCCTCCCATTTCATTAATATTTCTTGTTTGATATCTTGAAAAGATAATCTCAGCCACATAAAATAACCCAACAATTACAAATCCGTGTGCCAGCATTTGATAAACAGATCCTAGTAATCCGTCTAATGTTAAGCTATATGCTCCAGCTGCAATTAATCCAACGTGAGCCAATGAAGAATAAGCAAAAAATCTTTTAATATTTACTTGTCTTAAGGCTATAATAGAACCATAAACAACACCAATTAAACACAATACAAGAATTGTTGGCATTAAGTCTTTTGCTGCCGAAGGAGCAATTGGCAATTGCCATCTAATGATAGAATAAAGTCCCATCTTTAGCATAATTCCTGATAAAAGCATTGTTCCAACCGCTGGTGCTTTTTCGTAAGTAGAAGGCTGCCAAGTATGGAAAGGAAAAATAGGAATTTTAATAGCATAAGCAATAAAGAACGCTAAGAAAATCCAAAATTGTTCATTTGAAGTTAGGCTAGCATTGTACAAATCATGTAACAAGAAACTGCCTGTTTTTTGGTATAGATAGATAAAACCTACCAACATGAATAATGAACCTGCAAACGTATAGATAAAGAAAGTAAAGATTGCTTTCTTGCGCGCTTCAAAGGTATCATTCCCCCATAATAGAGCAATAAAGTAAATAGGAATTAAGGCTAACTCCCAAAAAATATAATATAAAAATCCATCTGATGCTAAAAATGTACCCGTCATTGCAAATGACATAAACAATACAAGTGCATAAAATAAATTTGAATTTTTAATATGATTACCAAATGATGATAATATAATTAAAGGAGTTAACAAAGTTGTAAGTAATACCAAAGCTAATGACAAACCGTCTGCCTTTAAGGCAAAATGAATGTTTGGATTAGATATCCATTGCGTGGTAAAACTTGAGTTAATTCCTGAATTGTGTTGGCAAATAATAAAAGCTGTTTCAATAAAAGCAATGATTCCAAAACCTAACGCAGTTTTTGAAGCAAGTTTTTTTCCAGCTAAATAGGTTACAAATGCACCAACTAATAACGTTAATAATAATATAGTTACGTTCATCTTTCTAAATTATCTTGCAATGAATAAATAATACAATATCAAACAAATGCCAAATACAAAAGCAAATAAATAGAAACCAATGTTTCCGTTTTGTGCTTTTTTACCTTGCAGTGATAAACCGTCAGTTATTTTGGCCAAACCAAGAATAACTCCAGATAAAGTTACTTCTACCACATCTCTAAAAAATAAAGATAAAGTATAAATTGGTTTTACAATTACCTTCATATAAGCTTCATCAATATAATATTTATTGTATAAAACCTTGTGTAAACCATGCATTTGATCGTCTGCAGGAGGCGTTTCATTTTTTTGAATGTATTTGCTATACGCAATAAATAAACCAATAAATGCGCCAATAATAGCAATAGCCATTAAAATATATTCTGTTGTACCAAATTCGTGCGGATGTGCATTTGCATTGTGTACAATTACTGGAGATAAGTAGTTATTTAACCAACTATTTCCTGGAAAACTAATTAATCCACCAACAACTGATAAAATAGCTAATATCCATAATGGAGCAGTAATTGCTAGAGGACTTTCATGTAAATGATTTTTTTGTTCTTGTGTTCCTCTGAAATTTTTAAAGAAAGTTAAGAACAATAATCTAAACATATAGAAAGCCGTCATAATAGAGGCTAACGAACCTAAAATATACAATACTTTGTTGTGGCTAAAAGCTGTCATTAAGATTTCATCCTTAGAGAAAAATCCTGAAAAAGGAGGAAACCCAGAAATTGCCAAAGTTGCTAACAAGAAAGTAGCATACGTTGCAGGCATAAATTTCTTTAATCCACCCATTTTTCGCATATCTTGTTCTCCACCCATTGCGTGAATTACCGAACCAGAACCTAAGAATAAACAAGCTTTAAAGAAAGCGTGTGTTACTACGTGAAATACTGCAATTTCATAAGCTGCAAATCCGATTGCCATAAACATTAAACCTAACTGAGATACCGTTGAGTAAGCCAATACTTTTTTAATGTCTGTTTGTACTAATCCAATTGTAGCTGCAAATAAAGCTGTAATAGCTCCAATAATTGCAATTATATTTTGAATTTGTGGCGCAAGATCAAAAACAAAGTTTAAACGAGTAATTAAGAAAATACCCGCCGTTACCATCGTTGCCGCGTGAATTAATGCAGAAACTGGTGTAGGTCCTGCCATCGCATCTGGTAACCAAGTATAAAGTGGAATTTGTGCACTTTTACCAACAGCTCCAATAAATAATGCTAAAGCTGCCCAACCAATCCAAGTGTTTATTTGATGATTTGTTCCGTTTAATAACGCTTCTTTAATCGTCATATAATCTAATGATTGGAATAAGAAAGCCAAAATGAATACTCCGATTAAGAAACCTAAATCTCCTATACGGTTCATGATAAAAGCTTTTTTAGCCGCATCATTGTATGATTGGTTTTTGTGCCAAAATCCGATTAATAAGTAAGAACAAAGTCCAACGCCTTCCCATCCAATAAAAGTAATTAACAAGTTGCTACCTGTAACTAACATAATCATGAAGAAGATAAACAAGTTTAGATAAGCAAAGAATTTATGGAAATTCTCGTCGCCTTTCATATAGCTTGTAGAGTACCAGTGAATCAGTGTTCCAATACCAGTAACAAATAATAACCATAACAATGATAATTGATCTAGTAAAAAACCAAATGAAACTTTGAAGTTTGCCAAAGCCATCCATTCGAATAAATCTACCTGAATTGCTTCTTTCGTGTTATATACTTGTATAAACGCTGTAACTGAAATGATAAATGAAATTAAAATCGCTAAAGTTGCAATAATTCCAGAACCATTACCTAATTTTTTTCCGAAGAAAATATTAACCAAAGACCCAATAAGTGGGACTAATAATAAAAGTAAAATTACGTTTGTATCCATGCGGAATTATCCTTTTAAGTTTTTTAAATTATCAATATCAATTGATCCTATGTTTCTGTAAATAGATACTAAAATGGCTAATCCTACTGCAACTTCTGCCGCAGCAACTGCCATTGTAAAGAATACAAAAACTTGCCCTTGTGCATCTTGATGATAGGTTGAAAATGCAACTAACAACATGTTAGCAGAGTTCAACATAATTTCAATACACATAAACATTACAATTGCATTACGTCTAAATAGTATTCCAAATATTCCTATGCAGAATAATATGATAGATAAATAGATATACTTATCAATACCTATGATTTCGATTATATTTTCCATAATTATGCTGCTTTATCTGTTTTGTCTTTTTTAGAAATCAATACAGCTCCAATCATTGCTAGTAATAACAATACAGCAATCATTTCAAAAGGAACAACGTATTCGTTTAATAATACTTTTCCTAATACTTGAACCGACTGAAAATCTTCTCCTGTATTTGCATAAGCTAATTCATAAGCCTGATTACCTCTTAGCGTGATAGAAAGAAGCAATAAACCAACCAAACAAAATGCTATTGTAGCAACAACTTTTGTAACAAATGGTTTAGAAACTTCGTGACTAATATTTAGGTTCATAAGCATAATGGTAAACAACATCAAAATCATGATGGCACCAGAATAAACCATAATATGAATCATTCCTAAAAATTGCGAGTTTAATAAGATATAATGACCAGCAATAGAGAAAAAACTTACTACCAACCATAGCGCACTGTGAATTGGATTTTTGCTCAGTACGGTAAGGACTGCACTTCCGAGTGTAATTGTCGAAAGAATGTAAAATAAAATATCTACCATAATTATGCTTGATTATGATTGTTAGTATTAGCAATAGCTGCATCTAATGGCATTACTAACTTTTCTTTTCCGTAGATAAAGTTTTCACGCGAGCTGTCAGACTTTGCAATTTCTCCAGATTTTGTAAGATAAATAGCTTGTTTAGGACAAGCTTCTTCACATAATCCGCAGAAAATACAACGCAACATATTAATTTCGTAGATTTCTGCGTATTTTTCTTCGCGGTATAAGTGTTTTTCTTCTGGCTTTCTTTCAGCAGCTTTCATTGTAATAGCTTCTGCAGGGCAAGACAGTGCACACAAACCGCAAGCAGTACATCTTTCGCGTCCTTCTTCATCTCTCATCAAGGTATGTCTTCCTCGATATACTTTACTAAAAGGACGTTGATGTTCAGGATAAGCAATTGTTACCTTCTTTTTAAACATGTGTTTTAAGGTAACCAGCATTCCTTTAGCAATAGCTATCAGGTAAATGCGCTCACTCCAAGACATTTTCTTATTAGAAACGGTCTTTTTTCTTCCCGATAAAGAATAAGTATTTGTTGTTGACATGTTTAATTATTTATAAGTAGAATAACAATAGCTGTAACAATAAGGTTTAGTAATGCTAATGGAATTAGTGATTTCCAACCTAAATTCATCAATTGATCATAACGGAAACGTGGCAAGGTCCAACGTACCCACATATAAACAAATATGAAAAAACAAATTTTGACGAATAAGGCTACAATACCTAAAACATTTGCAATATTAACTCCCCAATTTTCTACTGCCCAAGACATTCCTGGATAGTTGAATGCTCCAAAATATAATACAGAGATAATTGATGCAGAAATAAATAAGTTTGCATACTCTGCAAATAGATAGAATCCCATTTTCATAGAAGAATATTCTGTGTGGAATCCACCAATAAGCTCTTGCTCACATTCTGCTAAGTCAAATGGTGCTCTGTTGGTTTCTGCAAACGAACAAATTAAGAAAATTAAGAATCCAATTGGTTGATAAAATACATTCCAATTCATTCCAGATTGCTGTAAAGCAATTTCCCTCATGCTCATTGATTGTGTAATTAACAAAAGACTGATTAATGAAAGTCCCATTGCAATTTCATAAGAAATCATTTGAGATGCAGCACGAATACCACTCATTAATGAATATTTGTTATTAGAAGCCCAAGCCCCAATCATAATACCATACACACCAACAGAAAGTACTGCAAGTACATATAATAAACCAACATTGATGTCTGCTGCTTGTAAAATAATTTCTCTGCCAAATAATTCAAATTTATCTCCCCAAGGCATTACAGCACTTGTCATCAAAGCCAAGGTCATGGCTAAGAAAGGACCAAATTTAAATAAGAATTTATTTGGTGTATTTGGCTGATATTCTTCTTTTGCAAAAAGCTTTAAACCATCTGCTAAAGGTTGTAAAATACCTCCTTTACCCGCACGGTTTGGGCCTAAACGGTCTTGTATCCAAGCCGCAATTTTTCGTTCAGCAAGTGTTGCATACATTGCCATTAACATTGTAATCGCAAATACAACAACAATTATAACGGCTTTATCAATAATAATCGCTTTATCCATATTTTGTTGTATTATTCTTGTGATTCATGTTTAGTTAATGGAACTTCTTTCATACTGATTTTCTTTCTGTCTTGTTCACGTCCATCCAAAATTTGTTTTTCTGTTTTCATTACAACTGTATCTAGTTTTCTAGTATAATTGTTTTGATTAATAACGGAGTTTTTCTCAAATTTACGCGGACCTTCAATTGTCCAGTCTGAATTTTCTTTATGGTCAAAACGACAAGAGTTACAGATAAATTCTTCAACTTCATGGAATTCGTCTTTACGAGCCGTTACACGTTGAATTTGTTCTCCAAACATCCATAATGTTACTTTTCCAGAACATGTTGGGCAATCTCTGTGTGCATTGTATGGTTTGTTAAACCAAACACGAGATTTAAAACGGAAGGTTTTATCTGTTAATGCACCAACCGGACAAACGTCTATCATATTTCCAGAAAACTCGTTGTCAATTGCTGCAGAAATATAAGTAGAAATTTGTGCATGCTCTCCACGTCCACAAACTCCATGTACGCGTTTATCTGTTAATTGTTCGGCTGTTTTTACGCAACGGTAACAAAGAATACAACGATTCATGTGTAACTGAATGTTTTCTCCGATATTTTCTGGTTCAAACGTTCTTTTTTCTTCTTTATATCTTTTTTGCTCTTTTCCGTGTTGGAAAGCAAGGTTTTGTAAATCGCATTCTCCTGCTTGATCACAGATAGGGCAATCCAAAGGATGGTTGATTAATAAGAATTCTGTAACTGATTTTCTCGCTTCTAAAACTTTTGGCGAAGTAATACTTTTTACTTCCATACCATCCATAATAGGAGTTTTACACGATGCCATTAATTTAGGCATTGGACGTGGATCAGCCTCGCTACCTTTAGAAACTTCAACTAAACAGGCTCTACATTTACCACCAGTTCCTTCAAGTTTTGAATAATAGCACATTGCTGGTGGAACAGATTCGCCACCAATCATTCTTGCTGCTTGTAGAATGGATGTTCCTGGTTCTACGTCTATTTCATGTCCGTCTATCGTAACTTTCATAAATTGTGCTTTTTAGCTAAAAATTAGCATGGATTATTTATTCATCAAATGTTTTACGCTCGAAAAAGGTTCAGCTACAAAATGATTTCTGTCTCTCACTTTTTCTGGGAATAAAACGTGATATTCAAATTCTTCTCTAAAATGTCTGATAGCTGCTGCAACTGGCCAAGCCGCTGCATCTCCTAACGGACAAATTGTATTTCCTTCAATATTGCTTTGGATATTCCATAATAGATCAATGTCTTCCATAGTTCCGTATCCAGTTTCGATGCGGTGCAAGATTTTTTCTAACCATCCTGTTCCTTCTCTACAAGGCGAACATTGTCCACAACTTTCGTGTGCGTAGAAACGAGCAAAATTCCAAGTATTTCGAACAATACATGCTGTATCATTATAAACAATGAAACCACCAGAACCTAACATAGATCCTGATTCAAAACCTCCGTCAGATAATGATTCGTATGTCATTAAACGATCTTCTCCATTGGCTGTTTTGTAAATTAAATGTGCTGGTAAAATTGGCACGGAAGAACCTCCAGGTACCAAGGCTTTGATAGGACGATCGTCCATCATTCCTCCACAATATTCGTCAGAATTGATAAATTCTTCTACTGTAATTCCCATTTCTATTTCGTAAACACCCGGTTTTCTGATGTGTCCAGAAGCAGAAATTAATTTAGTTCCAGTAGAACGACCAACGCCTATTTTTGCATATTCTTCGCCAGAATTAGTGATAATCCATGGCACATTTGCAATTGATTCTACATTATTTACCACTGTAGGATTTCCCCAAAGACCGCTAATAGCTGGGAAAGGTGGTTTGATTCGAGGATTTCCTCTTTTTCCTTCTAAAGATTCAATTAGGGCAGTTTCTTCACCACAGATATAAGCTCCTGCACCACAGTGTACGTGCAAATCTAAGCTATAATCAGTACCTAAGATGTTTTTTCCTAGCCATCCAGCAGCATATGCTTCTTTAATAGCTTTTTCTAAAATTTTAAACACCCACATATATTCTCCTCTAATATAAATATATGAAAGGTTAGCACCTAATGCATAACTTGAGGCAATCATTCCTTCAATTAATAAGTGAGGAATGTACTCCATTAAGTATCTGTCTTTAAATGTTCCTGGCTCAGACTCATCGGCGTTACACACCAAATGTCTTGGTTTTCCAGATTTTTTATCAATAAAACTCCATTTTAAACCAACTGGGAAACCTGCACCACCACGACCTCTAATTCCTGACGCTTTTACTTCTTCAGTAATTTCGTCTGGAGTCATTGATTTTAATGCCTTTTCAACAGATGCATATCCACCATTTTGACGATAAACATCGTATGATTTAATGCCTGGAATATTAATCTTTTCTAATAATATCTTTCTTCCCATATTACTATTTATCATGAAGAATTACGTTTCCTGCTTTACAGTCTTCAATAATTTGGTCGATTTTTTCTTTGGTCAGATTTTCTTTATAGAAATCGCCCAATTGCATCATTGGGGCATATCCACAAGCACCTAAACACTGAACACCAACTACTGAAAATAGACCATCAGTTGTAGTTTCTCCTGGTTTAATTTGTAGTTTTTCACAAGCATATTCCATCATATCATCTGCTCCTCTAATTCCGCAGCAAGATGTTAAGCAGAATTCAAACATGTATTTACCCATTGGTTTTTGGTTATACATAGAGTAGAAAGTAACTACTTCATAAACCTCAATAGGAGTAATGTCTAAAATTTCTGCTACTTTGTCCATCAATTCTACGCTCAACCAATTGTCGTGCGCATCCTGAGCTGCATGCAATACTGGCAAAAGTGCCGACTTCTTTTTGTCTGATGGATAATGACTTAAAAGTTCGTCAATACGACTTTGCAGTTCTGGCGTGATGTTTATATTTTGTTTGTATTTTTTTGTTTCCATGATTATGCGTCTAATTCTCCTGCAATAATGTTTAAACTTGATAGGGTGATAATAGCATCTGACAACATACCGCCTTTTACAATATCGTTATACGCTTGATAGATGATAAAACAAGGTCTTCTAAAATGTAAGCGATAAGGAGTTCTACTTCCGTCAGTGATTAGGTAGAAACCTAATTCGCCATTACCTGCTTCAACGCAGTTGTAAAGCTCTGTTATAGGAACTGGAACTTCACCCATTACAATTTTAAAGTGATAGATTAATGCTTCCATGTTGGTATAAACATCTTCTTTTGGAGGCAAATAATACTCTGGAACGTCTGCATGGTAAGGTCCTTCAGGCATTTTTTCTAAAGCTTGGCGAATGATTTTTAAACTTTCCCAAATTTCAGCATTTCTTACACAGAAACGATCGTAGCAATCACCTGCAGTTCCAACAGGAATTTCGAAGTCAAAATCTTCATAAGAACAATATGGAGTTGCAACACGAACATCGTAATCAACACCAGCAGCTCTTAGGTTAGGGCCTGTAAAACCGAAGTTAATAGCATCTTCAGCACTAATACCTCCAACGCCTATGGTTCTGTCCATGAAGATTCTATTTCTTGTCAATAAACCTTCAAATTCACTCCAAATAGCAGGAAATTCAGCTAAGAATTCATCAATTTTCTTGAAAACCTCTGGACTCCATTCTCTTTCAAATCCACCAATTCTACCCATATTGGTAGTTAAACGTGCACCTGAAATTTCTTCGAAAATTTCATATATTTTTTCTCTGTATTGGAATACATATAAGAAGCCAGTAAGAGCTCCTGTATCTACTCCCATTACTGAGCTACAAACGATGTGATCTGCAATTCTTGCCAATTCCATTACGATAACTCTCAAGTATTGCACGCGTTTAGGAATTTCTATTCCCAAAGCTTTTTCAACCGTCATCCACCAAGCAGTATTATTAATTGGCGATGAACAGTAATTTAAACGGTCTGTTAAGACGTTAATTTGATAAAACGGTCTGTTTTCTGCAATTTTTTCGAATGCACGGTGTATATAACCAACAGTACCTTCACCTTCTAGTACTTTTTCCCCATCTAGTAAAATGATGTTTTGAAAAATACCATGCGTTGCAGGGTGAGTGGGACCTAAGTTCAAAATTTGTAACTCAGTTCCATCCTCTTGAAATTTATCTTCAATAAGCTTAGCATAGCGTTGCTCAGGTGGTAATAATAAGTCTGACATATCTTAAAAATTAATCCGTTTAACAGTTGTGAATTGTTCTACCAAAGAATCTATCATCTTTGTCTGTTCTTCCGCCATCTTCTAATGGAAATTCTTTTCTCAATGGATGTGATTCCATTTCATCCATATTTAAAATTCTCTTTAACTGCGGATGATTTTTGAATATAATTCCGTAGAAATCGAAAGTTTCTCTTTCTTGCCAATTTGCAGATTTGAATAAATCTGTCATTGAGTCAACCGTTGGATTTTTAGTACTTACATATGTTTTAATACGAATTCTCACATTGTCAATCCAGTTGTGTAAATGGTATACAACAGCTAATTGTCTATCTTCTTCAAAATCTGGATAATGTACTCCACATACATCTGTCATAAAATTGAAGTTCATGTGTTCGTTTTCTTTCAAGAATTTAACAACTTGGTGTACTCCTTCAGCAGTAGCTTCAAAAACAAGCATGCCATGTTGTTCGTGAAAATCTTTTACAGAAAGCGGGAAATTTGAAATTAGTGCTTCTTGTATCGTTTGATTATCTAATGCCATAACTACTTACTTTCTATGTTATAAGATTTTAATAACTCATCGTATTCTTTTGTTCCTCTGCGATAAACAGATTCTGCTTTTATAACGTCTTGTAACCTCATAATACCATCAAGTATTTGTTCTGGTCTAGGAGGGCATCCAGGTACATAAACATCAACTGGAATTACTTTATCAATGCCTTGTAATACTGAATAAGTATCAAAAATACCACCAGACGATGCACATGCTCCAACAGCAATAACCCATTTTGGTTCGGCCATTTGTTCATATACTTGGCGTAAAATAGGAGCCATTTTTTTAGAGATTGTGCCCATTACCATAAGCATATCGGCTTGTCTTGGTGAGAAACTCATACGTTCTGAACCAAAACGAGCTACATCATAAGTTGATGCCATTGTAGCCATAAATTCAATACCGCAACATGACGTTGCAAAAGGCAAAGGCCACATAGAATTTGCACGTGCCAATCCAACTACTTCACTAAGTTTAGTAGCAAAAAAACCTTCTCCTACATATCCATCAGGAGCCTCTACTGTATTATATTTTTTCTCACTCATTTTCCTAATTTATTTAATCCCACTCAAGGCCTTTTTTCTTAAATTCGTATAACAGCCCAACTACCAATAGAAATAAAAAGATTCCCATTTTCGCAAGTCCATCCCATCCAAGTTCTTGAAAATTCATTGCCCAAGGATAAAGGAAAACTACTTCAACGTCAAAAAGAACGAATAAAATTGCTACCAAAAAGTATTTTACATTAAAAGGTATTCTTGCATTACCTAAAGATTCAATCCCACATTCCCAAGTACTGTCTTTAACTTTCGAATGTTTTTTCGGACCTAATTTGTCAGAAACCCATATTGTAACTGCCACAAAACCAGCGGCAAGTGCAATTTGCATTAAAATGGGTATAAAGTCGAGTTGAGTTGATTGCATAAGTAAAAGTTTTATGTTAAAATACGACATACAAATATAGAGCCATAGTTCGTCTTTACAAAGCTTTGGAACTCTATGGATTAGTAGAATTTCTTAATAATTGTTAATATATATTTAGATTAATTATAAATAAAAAGAATTAGTAATAAAAAAAGCTGCCTAAATTGAATTAGACAGCTTTGTGTAATGGAAAATTATATATTTTTTTAATCTTCTATCACTTGAACATTAGTAGCTATAAGCCCTTTTTTTCCTTGTTCTTCTTCGTAAGAAACACGATTACCTTGCTCTACATTTTTTGTTTTTAATCCTGTGATGTGAACAAAAATGTCTTGTTTTGTTGAGTCGTTGGTGATAAAACCAAATCCTTTGTCTTCGTTGAAGAATTTAATTACGCCTGTGTGCATTTTTTTTAAAAATAAATATATTAGAGTTCCAAATATATAATTTTTTTGGCGGGTAACGTGAAAGTTTTTATTTTATTTTTAAAAAATATTTTTTTCTTTAATTTTCAACTATTTTGTATGATTTATTAAAGGATTTAATGTATAAAATAAAAAAGCAGATTAATTTTTGAAAATTAATCTGCTTTTTATAATTATGTTTTTTAAACTATTCTTCAATTGGTTTCATGTGAAATGATTCCATAAATGCTGTTGTATAATTACCAGCAATATAGTTTGGATCGTCCATTAATTGTCTGTGGAATGGAATAGTTGTTTTAATTCCTTCAATAACAAATTCGTCTAATGCACGCTTCATTTTATTAATTGCTTCTTCTCTTGTTTGAGCAGTTGTAATTAATTTAGCGATCATTGAATCGTAATTTGGAGGAATAGAGTAACCAGAATAAACATGTGTGTCTAAACGTACTCCATGCCCGCCTGGAGCATGTAATGTCGTTATTTTTCCTGGAGAAGGTCTGAAGTCGTTGAATGGATCTTCAGCATTAATACGAACTTCGATTGAATGAAGTTTTGGTAAATAATTTTTTCCAGAAATTGGCACACCAGCAGCTACTAAAATTTGTTCACGAATTAAATCATAATCAATTACTTGTTCAGTAATTGGGTGTTCTACTTGGATACGAGTATTCATTTCCATAAAGTAGAAGTTACGATCTTTGTCTACTAAAAATTCAATTGTTCCAGCACCTTCGTATTTGATGAATTCTGCAGCTTTTACAGCAGCTTCTCCCATTTTATCTCTCAATTCGTCTGTCATGAATGGAGAAGGGGTTTCTTCTGTAAGTTTTTGGTGACGTCTTTGAATAGAACAGTCTCTTTCAGAAAGGTGACAAGCTTTTCCGTATTGATCTCCTACAATTTGGATTTCAATATGACGTGGATCTACAATTAGTTTTTCCATGTACATACCGTCATTTCCAAATGCAGCAGCAGCTTCGTTTCTTGCGCTTTCCCAAGCTCTGTCTAGGTCTTCTTCTTTGAAGATTTCACGCATTCCTTTTCCACCACCACCTGCTGTAGCTTTCATCATTACTGGATAACCAATTGCTTTTGCTGTAGCTTTAGCGTGTTCAACAGATTCTAATAAACCTTCTGAACCCGGTACAGTAGGTACTCCAGCAGCTTTCATTGTTTCTTTTGCAGTAGCTTTGTCTCCCATTTTTTCAATCATCTCTGGAGATGCACCGATGAATTTTACTCCGTGCTCTTGACAGATTTTTGAAAATTTAGCATTTTCAGCTAAGAAACCATATCCTGGGTGTATAGCGTCTGCATTTGTAATTTCTGCAGCAGCTATAATGTTTGATATTTTTAAATACGATTGGCTTGAAGGAGCAGGTCCTATACAAACAGCTTCATCAGCAAATCGAACGTGAAGGCTATCTGCATCAGCAGTAGAGTAAACTGCTACTGTTTTGATTCCCATTTCTTTACACGTTCTGATGATGCGTAAAGCAATTTCGCCTCTATTTGCAATTAATATTTTTTTAAACATCTTTTGAAATTTTTAAATGTAATTTTTTTCTTTTATTAAGTTTAAAAGAACGATTCTTAATTTCTTAAGATGGATCAACTAAGAATAATGGTTGATCAAATTCAACTGGAGAAGAGTCGTCAATTAATACTTTAACGATTTTTCCTGAAACTTCTGATTCAATTTCGTTGAATAATTTCATCGCTTCAATTACACATAAAACGTCACCTGGTTTTACTACAGTTCCAACTTCTGCGAATGGAGCTTTGTCTGGTGATGGTTTTCTGTAGAATGTACCAATGATAGGAGATTTTACAGTAATATATTTAGAATTTTCATCAGCTTTTGCTTCAGTAGCAACTGGTGCATTCTCTACAACTGGCGCAGCAACAACTGGTGCAGCTTGAATTGCAGTTGTTGCAGGTACTTGCTGAATGTAAGTAGTTTCAGTGTTTCCTGTTTCTGTTGTTTTGATGGTGATTTTAAAATCATCCATTTCTAATTTTACTTCTGTAGCTCCTGATTTAGCTACGAATTTGATTAGGTTTTGAATTTCTTTAATGTCCATACCGAAAAGTATTCGTTAGTTTTTCTTCTTGTTAATTACTATTGTAAGCCCACTTTAGATATATAGATCCCCATGTGAAACCACCTCCAAAAGTAGCGAAAATAATATTGTCGCCTTTTTTTAGTTGTTTTTCAAAATCACATAATAATAGAGGTAAAGTAGCAGATGTTGTATTGCCGTATTTCTCAATGTTCATAAGTACTTTTGAGTCGTCTACTCCCATTCTATGAGCTGTTGCGTCAATGATTCGTTTGTTTGCTTGGTGTGCAGCCAACCAGTTTACATCGTTATGAGTAAGGTTGTTGCGTTGCATGATTTTTTCACTAACGTCAGCCATATTAGATACGGCATATTTGAAGACAGTTTTACCGTCTTGGAATACATAATGTTGTTTGTTTGCCACAGTTTCTGCTGATGGCGGTAGAATAGATCCTCCTGCGTCAATTTTTAGAAATTCTCTTCCAATACCATCACTTCTTAAGTATTCATCAATAATACCTAAGCCTTCAGTATTTGGTTCGAACAATGCTGCACCAGCGGCATCTCCAAAAATAATACAAGTTGCTCTATCTGTGTAATCTATAATTGATGACATTTTATCTGCACCAATTAATAGTACTTTTTTGTATTTTCCTGATTCAATATAAGCAGAAGATACAGACATTCCGTATAAAAAGCTTGAACAGGCTGCTTGTAAATCAAATGCAAATGCATTTGTTGCACCAATTTGTGTTGCTACATATACTGCAGTTGCAGCTACAGGCATATCTGCAGTTGCAGTTGCTACTAAAACTAGATCAATCTCTTTTGGATCTACTCCCGATTTTTCTATTAAATTTTCAGCTGCTTTGATAGCCATGTACGAAGCGCCTGCTCCAGGTACTTTTAGAATTCTACGTTCTTTAATACCTGTACGAGAGGTAATCCATTCGTCATTGGTTTCAACCATTGTTTCCAAGTCCGTGTTGGTCAATTTTGTTTCGGGCAAATAACAACCAACGGCAGTAATGGCTGCGTTTATTTTAGTCATACGGTGTTGCTTTACTTTATAAAAACATTCCAAAAATAAGGGAAAATTACAAAAAAAAACGTTTTTAACCGAATTTTAGCGATAAAATACGTTTTTAGTGTCTATTTCGAATAAAAAAAAACTCCCACAGCATGTGAGAGTTTGTTCTGTTCTAAAGCTTATGCCTCTACTTCTGTTGTTTTGTCAATTACAACTTGTCCTCTGTAGTAAAGCTTACCTTCGTGCCAGTAAGCTCTGTGAAATAAGTGAGCTTCACCAGTAACAGGACAAGTAGCGATAGTCGGAGCTACAGCTTTGTAATGCGTTCTTCTTTTATCTCTTCTTGTTTTCGAGGTCTTTCTCTTAGGATGTGCCATTTTACTATATTATTTATCCGTTAATAGTTTTTTTAATTCGTCCCATCTGGGATCTATTTCTTTATTATTAGAATCTTCATCTATATCTTCGTCATCGAAATCTTCAATGTTGTCAAAATCGTCATTGTCATCATCAAATAGTGAATCAAATTCATCTTCGTCAAACTCGTCTTCATCTTCTACTACATCAGGATGTACTCTTTTTACAGGAATAGAAAGCACTAATAATTCGTAAATATAATGCGTTAAATCTATTTCATGAGCTGTAAATGGAATTACAAGTAATTCGTCGTGATCGTTGTTAAATTCTTCTCCAAACTTTACTATTAAATTGAATTCATTTTCAATTGGTAAGTCGAAGTTTTCATTTGTGCTATCACAAGGAACATTTACTACTCCTTCTGCTGTTAGTTTTACTTCCAGTAGATTTGTTTTCTTATTTAAAAGAACGGTTATTTTTGTGTTTATACTGTTGAAATCGTCATAAGAAAAGTTTTCAAAAAACTTATTATCTATAACGTATTCAAACGTATGATTTCCATCTTTCAATCCAGTAAAGGATATTGAATATGTTTTTTCGGTATTCATCAAATGAATGATTTGAGCGTGCAAAGATAAAAAAATATTATTATTACAAGCTAATTATCAAATTTTTTTGTGCTATTTTCTTTTTCTTGAGGAATTAACGGATTGCTAGCTGCTTCTTCATTTCTACTTCTATTTTTGAAAATATCTAATGCCAAATATAAGGCTTCTATAAATGAGGTAGGGTCTGCTAGGTTTTTTCCTGCTATATCATAAGCGGTGCCATGATCGGGTGAAGTTCGTATTTTGTTTAAACCGGCAGTATAATTTATTCCCTTGCTAAATGAAAGTGCTTTAAATGGAGCTAAGCCCTGATCGTGATAGCAAGCTATTACTGCATCAAATTTTAAATACAATTGAGAACCAAAAAATCCATCTGCTGGAAATGGACCGGTAACTAAAACGCCTTCTTCGGCTAGTTTCGTGATTGTTGGTTTTATGATATCTATTTCTTCTGATCCTATAACACCTTCGTCACCTGCGTGTGGGTTTAATCCAAGTACAGCTATGCGTGGTTTTAGAATATTGAAGTCATTGATTAATGCATTTTCTATTGTTTTTACTTTTTTAATAATCAAATCTGGAGTTATAGCTTGTGCTACATCTTTAATGGGTAAGTGATCTGTTAATAAACCAACTTTTAATTCATCGCTTACCAATAGCATTAATGCTTCGCCTTCTAATTGTTCGTTTAAATAATTAGTGTGTCCAGGGTATTTGAAATCTTCTAATTGAGTATTGTATTTGTTGATAGGAGCAGTAACTAAAACATCTATATCGCCATTTTTTAAAGCGGCTGTTGCTGCGGTAAAAGATTTTATAGCGTATTCTCCAACCAAAGGATCATTTTGGCCAAAGTTTATGTTTACATTTTCTTTCCAAAGATTTAATACGTTTACTTTACCGGTAATAGCTTGTTCAATACTTTCAATGCCTTGAAAATTCACATTGCTATTGATGTTTTTTTTAACGTATGATAATGGTTTTGAACTACCAAATATTATAGGTGTACAAAACTCAAGCATTCTATTGTCTTCGAAACATTTAAGTATTACTTCTGGACCAATACCGTTTAAATCGCCGATAGATATTCCTACTTTAATATTTTCTTCTTTATGGCTCATAGTTTCGTTTAAATAATTAGTAATTTTGAAAACAAATTTAATAAAATAATTGGAGTAATGTTTACAGGAATTGTTGAAGAAATAGCAATTATTAAAAATATTGCAAAAGAGAAAGGTAATATTCATCTAACGATATCATGTTCGTTTGTAAATGAATTAAAAATAGATCAGAGTGTTTTGCATAACGGTGTTTGTTTAACGGTTGTGAATATTGAGGAAGATACTTTTACAGTAACAGCCATAAAAGAAACTATTGATGTTACAACTTTAGGTAATTGGGTGGTTGGGCAGTCAATTAATCTAGAAAGAGGAATGTTAATGAACGCGCGATTGGATGGGCATATTGTGCAAGGGCATGTTGATGCAGTTGCAACTTGTGCTTTTGTAAAAGATGCTGATGGAAGTACTTATTATGGTTTTGAATATGATTCGGCTGTAAAACATACAACTATTTCTAAGGGTTCTATTACAATTGACGGAACGAGTCTTACCGTAGTTGATTCAGAAATTAATTCGTTTAGCGTGGCAATTATACCTTATACAAAAGAAAATACATTGTTTAAATACTATAAAGTTGGAGATACGGTAAATATTGAATTTGACGTAATTGGAAAATATGTAGAAAGATTATTGCAAATAAAAGAAAGATAGTTCAAATATATTAAGCCATATTGAACTTAAAGAAGGTTTAATGTATAATAAAGTAGTACGAAAATAAGTATGCAAAGTAAAAACTTTGTTTTAATGAGCGATGAAGAGCTGGTTCAATTCATTGTTCATAACGGTAATACAAGCTTGTTTGGTGTTTTGTATGATCGATATGGTCAAAAAGTATATCAAAAATGTTTGAGTTTTGCTGAATCTCGTGATGCTGCCGAAGACCTAACTCAAGACGTTTTTGTGAAGATTTATCTAAACTTAAAAACATTTAAAGGAGAGTCAAAATTCTCTACTTGGTTGTATTCGTTTACCTATAATCATTGTGTAGATTACTCGAAATCTATCCTAAAACGGCAACACGAAAATCAACAATATCAAGAAGACTATCATTATGTGACAAGTTTGGAGGATGAAATTACAGATGAAGAAATTTTTTCACTTACTGTAAAACGGTTGGAAGAAGCGCTTGCGTTGATTGATCCTGAAGATAAAATTATGCTGATTATGAAATATCAGGAAGATAAATCGATCAAGGAAATGGCTGATATGTTAGAGATGGGAGAGAGTGCGATAAAAATGAGATTGCATAGAGCCAAGAAAAAGATTGTTGAATTATATAATTCATTGTCATAAATGGAAAATCCTTTTAAGAAAATACTGCAAAACGAAAAGTTGCCAGATTATCTGAAAGATAAGGTAATTGACAATTTGAATATAATTAAGCTATCATTAGATGTGTCTGATTTATATACTGTTCAGGTACCAAAAACAATTCAGTCTATTGTAGCTGAAAAAAATAAAGATAAGGAGCAGGAAATTGTAAATAAAATTTTAGAAAAAGAGAAAAATGGAAAAAATTTATAGCCTAGAATATCCAGGTGATATGATAAACTCTGTGATGGATTCGATGATGAGAGGTTTTTTTAACTTCTTGTTGATAGTTGGATATATTGCTATTTGTTGGTTATTGCTAAAGCTGTTTTCATATTTGTTAAGAAAGATATTCAACTTTGTTAGATTGGATAAAATTCAAAAATTGTTGAATGAAAATGAGTTTTTAAGCAAAGCTAATTTTGCAATTAAGGTAGATTCTATTTTGATCTTTTTTGTAAAAATATTTTTAGTTTTCTTAATGATTTTGGTTGGTGCTGAAATTTTTGGATTAACAATTGTTTCTAAAGAAATAGGTTCTTTTATGATGGTTGTGCCAAAGGTTTTTGTTGCATTGCTTATTTTGATAGGTGGAATTTATTTTGCCTCTTGGATAAAAAATGTAATAGTTGGTGTGTTGAAAGCAATTGATTTTATGGGAGCAAAAATGATAGGAAATGTTGTTTTTTATATCATTCTTGTTTTTGTTGTTATTACAACTTTAAATCAATTAGGAATAGATACTTCTGTAATTACAAATAATATTTCAATTATTATTGGAGCATTGTTATTTACTGTGGCGCTTTCATTAGGTTTAGGGTCAAAAGATTTAGTTACAAAATTACTATATTCATTTTATACTAGAAAAAATCTGGAGGTAGGGCAACATGTTATTATTAATGGATTAAAAGGGTATGTTATCTCAATTGACAATATTTATTTATGTTTATTGGTAGATGGAAAGAAAAATTATTTACCTATAAAAACAGTAACAGAAAGTCATATAGAAATTTTAGATTAAAACATAAAAAGGGCATTTCAATTGAAATGCCCTTTTTATTTAGATTTATTGTTCTATTTTAAATGTAATAACAGATCGTTCAATTTTATTTATAAGATCTTCACTAATGCTTCCATTAAAGAAGTGGGATAATCCTGTTCTGCCGTGTGTAGCAATTGCAACTAGCTCTGCATCAATTTTATCAGTAAAATTAATGATACCTCGTTCAATACTCATATCATTATAGATGTTTAATTCAAAAGCATCGTTGTTTTCTGCGTCGTCTAAAAATTTTGCAACAATTTCTTCAGTAACATTTGTTGGTTTAAAATTGTTTGGTGTGTTAATTACAAGTAAATGTAATTTTGCTCCAGTTTCTTTGGTTATTTTCAAAACATTTTCGAAAGCAGGTCGCATTTCATTGCTAAAATCAGAGGCGAAAACAATATTGTTTATTGTAGAAAAAGTAATTTCATCTCTTATCACTAAAACAGGTACATTGGCAGAGCGCACTACTTTTTGTGTGTTAGAACCTACAAAGTTTTTCTTAGCTCCGCTCACCCCATGTGATCCAATAACAATTAAATCAACATCATTGTGCTCTGCTGATTTTGTTACACCATAAGCTGTTCTGTCTAAAATTAAACTTGTAGAAACACTAAGTCCACTAAAAATAGGATCCATTCCAATTTCTTGTAGTTTTCTTTCAGCTACATTTTTAAAGAAAATCACCTCAGGTGCTGGTGTTCCTTTTACTACACTGTCGCTACCAGATTGAGGTAAATCCAAAATGTGTAATAGAATGACTTCTGCGCCGTAATGTTTAGCTATACTAACACCTGCCTTAATAGCGTTGCTTGCATGGTCAGAAAAGTCAGTAGGAATTAATATTTTTTTCATAAAGATATATGTTATTGAGTGGGTTACTAGATAATCGATAATTCTGACCTAAATTTATACATATAATTGTCAAATCACAAAAAAATTTAATTAGAACAAAAAAAATAGTATATTTGCACTGTTATTTATTAATGAGAATTAAATAATGAGGGGACATAATAGTCCCCTCTTTTTATAGTATATGGCATTTAAAGACAAGGTAAAAGAGTTGCTAAACGTAGCTTTAGAAGAACGCGAGGAATTATTCTTGATAGAAATGACGATTTCTCCAGATAACAAAATTTTGGTAACTATTGACGGCGATAACGGTGTTATCTTACAAGATTGTATTGATGTAAGTCGTGCAATAGAACATAATTTAGACAGAGAAGAACAAGATTTTGCTTTAGAAGTAGCTTCAGCTGGCGCAACAGCACCATTAAAATTGTTACGCCAATACAAAAAAAATATTGGAAGAAAACTGAAGTTAACAACTTTAGAGCAAGAAAAATACGAAGCTATGCTACATGATGTAGTAGACGATAAAATAGTATTAAAGTGGAAAGCAAGAGAAGCTAAAGCTGTTGGAAAAGGAAAAATAACAGTAGAAAAAGAAGCTTTAATACCATTCGAAAGCATAAAAGAAGCAAGTGTAATAATTTCATTTTAAAAATAATATCAGATGGAGAATAGTGGTTTAGTAGAATCGTTCTCAGAATTTCAAGAGTTAAAATACATTGATAGAGTTACGTTAATGGCCATCTTAGAGGATGTATTCAGAAATGCATTGAAGAAGAAATATGGTGATGACGATAATTTTGATATCATTATTAACCCTGATAAAGGAGATTTCCAGGTTTTTAGAAATAGAATAGTGGTTAACGATGGTGAAGTAGAAGATGAGAAATATGAGATTTCGTTAAAAGAAGCAAGAAAAATCGAATCTGACTTTGAAGTTGGAGAAGAAGTTTCTGAAGAAGTAAAGTTAGAAGGAATTGGACGTAGAGCTGTATTAGCATTAAGACAATACCTAAACTCAAAAGTAACAGAACATGATAACGCTACCTTATACAAACAGTTTAAAGAAGTTATCGGAGATATTTACGTAGCAGAAGTACATCATATTCGCCCAAAAGTTGTAATTTTGATGGATGATGAAGGAAATGAAATTGTTTTGCCAAAAGAAAAACAAATTCCTTCAGACTTTTTCAGAAAAGGAGATACTGTTAAGGGGATTATTGAGTCTGTAGAATTGAAAGGAGCTAAGCCTCAAATTATAATGTCTAGAACATCAAGCCAATTCTTAGAAAAATTATTGGAACAAGAAATTCCAGAAATTGGAGACGATAAAATCTTTATAAGAAGAGTTGTTCGTATTCCAGGAGAAAAAGCAAAAATTGCAGTAGAAGGTTCAGATGATAGAATTGATCCAGTAGGAGCATGTGTGGGAGTAAAAGGTTCTCGTATTCACGGAATCGTTAGAGAATTAGGAAACGAAAATATTGACGTAATTCACTATACAGCAAATACAGATTTATTTATCAAACGTGCATTAGCACCAGCAAGAGTAAACAAAGTAGTTTTTGACGAAAATACGAAAAAAGCAAATGTTTACTTAGATCCTGAAGAAGTTTCTAGAGCAATTGGTAAAGGAGGTCAAAACATTAAATTAGCAGGATTACTTACAGGATTTGATATCGATGTAATGCGTGAGTTAAACCCTGAGGATGATGATGTTGAATTAAGAGAATTTAGCGACGAAATCGAATTATGGATTATCGAAGAGTTCGCGAAAATTGGATTAGATACAGCAAAAAGCGTGTTGAGCTTAAGTAAAGAAGAATTAATCAAGCGTACAGACTTAGAAGAAGAAACTGTTGCTGATGTGCTTCGTATCTTGAAAGAAGAGTTTGAAGATTAATCTTTAAAACAAACTTCTGATTACAACACAACACAAATAATACACTAAAAAGATAATATGTCTGAAGAAAGAGCAATAAGAATAAATAAAGTTTTAAGAGAATTAAATATTTCTCTGGATAGAGCCGTGGACTTTTTGAAGGGCAAAGGTTTTGAAATTGAAGCAACTCCAAATGCAAAAATTTCTCAAGAAGAATTTAATGTTCTTAGTAAGCAATTTTCTGCCGATAAAGGAAAGAAAGAAGCTTCTATCGAAGTAAGCGAAGAAAAAAGAAAAGAAAAGGAAGCGCTTAAGCTAGAGCGTGAACGTGAATTGGAGGAAAAGAAAAAACAAGAAGAACAGGCACGTATCAAAAGAGAAAGCGAAGTTATTAAAGCCAAAGCAGAAGAGCAAATTACGCTTAAAACTGTTGGTAAGATTGAGCTTGAAACTAAAAAAACTTTAGAATCTTCTCCAGTTGTATCAGAAAAAGTAGAAACAGAATCTACAAACAAAAATGTAATAGAAGAAAAACCAGTAGCGAAAGAAGTAGTTGAAATTGAGGAGAAAAAGGCTGCTCCTGTTGCGAAAACAACTGTCGATTTAGATACTGATTCAAAAAAAGTTACTGCACAAAAACCAGTAGCTCATAAACAAGCTAATAAAGAATCTAAAGATAAAGACAAACCTGTGGAAGAGAAGCAACAGAAGGAGTCTGCTAAAATAGCAAACGAAGAAAGTAAAAAAGTAAGCGAAGAAATAAAACCAGAAGTAGCGGCTGGAGATGAAATGATAAAAACAAATTATCAGAAATTATCAGGAACTACTTTTACTGGTCAAACAATCGACTTGTCTCAGTTTGAGAAACCTAAGAAGAAGAAGGAAGATAAGAAGGATGATAAAAAAGGTGGAAACAACGCTAAAGATGGTAACGCTGCTAAAAATAAAAGAAAACGTATAAACAAACCAGCAGGTGCAGAAGGTAACAATGCGGCTAACGCAAATGGAAACAATGCAGGTGGTAATAATACAAATAAAGCAGGCGGCAATAACGCAAATAAACCTGGCGGAAACAATAACAACCAAAACAGAGGCGGTAATAATGCCAAAAATGGTAAGTTTAATAAAAACCAGAATAACAATAGACGTAATACTACACCTATTGTAAAAGCTGAGCCAACAGAAGAAGAAGTAAAAAACCAAATTAAAGAAACGCTTGAACGTTTACAAGGTAAAGGAAGCAAGTCAAAAGCTGCTAAATACCGTAGAGACAAGCGTGATACACACCGTAAGAAAACAGACGACGAGCAAAAAGCATTAGAAGCAGGAAGCAAAACATTAAAAGTAACAGAATTTGTTACTGTTGGTGAAGTTGCAACAATGATGGATGTGCCTATTACTAAGGTAATTGGAACTTGTATGTCTTTGGGGATTATGGTAACGATGAATCAACGTTTAGATGCTGAAACATTAACAATTGTAGCTGATGAATTTGGTTATGAAGTTGATTTTACAACAGCTGATTTAGAAGAATCTATTGAAGAAGCACCAGACAGACCAGAAGACTTATTACCAAGAGCTCCGATTGTTACTGTAATGGGGCACGTTGACCACGGTAAAACATCTTTATTAGATTACGTTCGTAAAGCAAACGTTATTGCAGGTGAGTCTGGAGGAATTACACAGCATATCGGTGCATACGGTGTTACTTTAGATAACGGACAACAAATTACGTTCTTGGATACTCCAGGTCACGAGGCATTTACTGCTATGCGTGCACGTGGTGCTCAGGTTACGGATATTGTAATTATTGTAATCGCTGCCGATGATGATATCATGCCACAAACAAAAGAGGCAATTAGTCATGCACAAGCAGCAGGTGTACCAATTATTTTTGCTATTAATAAAATTGATAAACCAACAGCTAATCCAGATAAGATTAAAGAAAGATTAGCTTCTATGAATTTGTTGATAGAAGAGTGGGGAGGTACTTACCAATCACAAGATATTTCTGCTAAGCAAGGTATCGGAATGAAAGAATTACTTGAAAAAGTATTACTTGAAGCTGAAATGTTAGAATTAAAAGCAAATCCAAATAAATTAGCATCTGGTACAGTTGTAGAAGCTTATTTAGATAAAGGACGCGGATATGTTTCTACAGTTTTAGTACAAGCGGGTACATTACGAGTTGGAGATTATTTATTAGCTGGTTGTAGCCATGGTAAAGTTCGTGCTATGCATGATGAGCGTGGAAATGTAGTGAAAGAGGCTGGACCTTCAAGACCAGTTTCAGTATTAGGATTAGATGGAGCTCCAGGTGCAGGTGATAAATTCAACGTATTTGAAGAAGAAAAAGAAGCAAAACAAATTGCAGCTAAACGTACGCAATTATTACGTGAGCAATCTGTAAGAGCACAAAGACATATTACATTAGCAGAAATCGGAAGACGTATTGCTTTAGGTGATTTCAAAGAGTTGAATATTATCTTAAAAGGAGACGTAGACGGATCTGTAGAAGCGCTTTCTGATTCATTCTCTAAATTATCTACGGAAGAAATTCAAATCAATATTATTCATAAAGGAGTTGGAGCAATTACTGAATCAGACGTATTGTTAGCATCTGCATCTGATGCAATTATTATAGGATTCAATGTTCGTCCAATGGTTTCAGCTAGAGCATTAGCAGATAAAGAAGAAATCGATATCAGAAATTACTCAATTATTTATGATGCAATTGACGATCTTAAGGATGCAATGGAAGGAATGTTATCTCCAGAGTTGAGAGAAGAAGTTACAGGTTCTGCCGAAATTAGAGAGTTATTTAAAATTTCTAAAGTTGGAACAATTGCAGGATGTATGGTTTTAGACGGAAAAATATTTAGAAATTCTAGAATTCGTTTAATTCGTGATGGAGTAGTAATTTACACAGGTGAATTAACAGCTTTAAAACGTTTCAAAGACGATGTTAAAGAAGTATCTAAAGGATATGATTGTGGTATTCAAATTAAAAACTACAATGATATTAGAGAATACGACACTATTGAAGCATTTCAAGAAGTTGAGGTTAAGAAAAAACTTAAATAGTTTTATATATAAAAAAGGAAATGTTGTCAGAACATTTCCTTTTTTTATGACATAATGTCTTAGAGTTGGAGTTGGCAAAGGATTTGCTCTAACTTATACAAATTAAGTAGATTATATGATTTGGATTTTTATGATTGCCATGATGGCCGCTAGTTGGTGGGTTGGCAAACAATTACAAGTTAAATTTGATAAGTATTCTAAGGTTTATCTTCAAAATGGGATGAGCGGTGCAGAAATTGCTCAAAAAATGCTTATGGATAACGGTATATATGATGTAAAAGTTATTTCTATTCCTGGTAGACTGACAGATCATTATAATCCTATGGATAAAACTGTAAACCTTAGTGAAGCAGTTTATAACCAAAGAAATGCAGCCGCAGCCGCTGTTGCTGCCCATGAAGTTGGGCATGCGGTTCAACATGCACAATCATATCATTGGTTAAATTTCAGATCACAATTGGTTCCTGTATTAAGTATTTCGTCAAAAGTGATGCCTATGTTTTTGATTGGAGGAGTTCTTATGCTGAATACGTTTCCACAATTACTGCTTATAGGAATTATTTTGTTTGCATTTACAACTATCTTCGCTTTTATTACGTTACCGGTAGAATATGATGCTAGTAATAGAGCTTTAAAATGGTTGCAATCAAAAAACATGGTTACTCAACAAGAATATGCTGGTGCTGAAGATTCTTTAAAATGGGCTGCAAGAACTTATGTTGTTGCTGCTTTATCATCACTGGGTACATTATTATATTATGTAATGATTTATATGAACAGAAGGTAATAAGTATTGTTCTAAATTATATTTAAATTGTAGAAGAAGGGAATCGAAAGATTCCCTTTTTTGTTTTATACTATTTCGTGTTTTTTTTTCTTTTTTTGATAAGAAAAGTTTGATGTTTATAAAATTGTAATAGAATTTTCTCCCGTTTTTAGTAATTGAAAAATGATGATTAAACTTAGTTTTTGCTTTAAAAACAGAAGTGTTTTATCAATTTTAGAAGAAAAAGGTATAATTTATTTTTATTCTAAATAGATGTGTATCCTTTGTAAATACTTGCTTTGCGAAGAGTGTGTTTAATTTTTCGGATCGATTGACACCTGGAAGGTATCCTAAAAGGTCCATTTTTGTTAAATATTAATTAGTTTTGTGTAAAAATTAAAAAATAACTTTTCTAATAAAATAAATTTAAACATAAAATATTAATTAAAATTAATTATTTAGCAGTATTGGTGAATTTTCTTTTGATTATAATTGTTTTTTCTTAATTAACTGTATCTTAAATTCTTTTTTGTTAATAAAAAAAATTTTTTTAATATTTTGCTATAATGTATTAAATGTTAATATAATGTAATTATTTTATATATAAACAATATGGATGTTTTTATTGTTTGTTTATTATGTTTTAAAGTTATTTTTATTAATTTTTTGTATTAAATAATTCATATTGAATATGTTTTTAGTGTTTTTTATTTAACATAAAAAATGTGATTAATGCTGTTATTTAAGTATTTGAAAAAATCTAAAAAAGATTGTTACCATTAATTATTAAGCTATGATTATCAAAGAACTACTAAGAAAAAGGAATTCAATGAGTTTTTTCGCAGTTGCATTATTAATTCTGTTTTTTGTACCAATGAGTCACTCTTGGGCACAAGGCAAAGTAATAGCGCAATATTCAAAACATGATACAAGTAAAAAATCTCTATTAGGACCAAATGTAGTTGACAACCCTTTAAATGTAAATACTGATGATAATACTTACGCAACTTTATATGCATCTCCAGGAGGTTTATTAGCGTTGGGTAATTATACTAGTTTTATTGAGGTTAAATTTCCAAATGAGATAAAAGCAAATACCTGGTCTTATGTTGAGTTAAGTGGAGATTCTGATTTATTTTCGGCTTTATTAGGAGGAACTCTAGGTAAAACTTTAAGCGATCTATTAGGTGCTATACTTCTTGGTAAGCAAGAGATAAAAGTAGAAGCAATAAATAATGCAAATACAACGGTATTAACAGCAAGTAGTAATGGTAGCAGTGGTAGCGGCAGTGGTATTGTTTATGGTTTTAATACAGATAGAGTAAGGTTAATAGAAAATAAAGAAGGTAAATATTTATTAGCTATTAATCCTGATCAAGATTATAGAAGTATTAAAATTTCAAATAAAGCATTGTCTTTGGTTGGCTTGTTTACAGAATATAAAATTGATGTTTACAAAGCCTTTACATATACAAGCGGAAGCTCTGCTTCATGTGGTAAACCTTTAGGAACTTCATATGATGGCGCAGGTATTTCTTTGGACCTATTACAGATTCAGTCACAACGTTTAAATGCTGCAATTGATGATAGTTTAGATACTTATTCACTGTTGCAATCGGGTAGCTTGGTAGATGTAAATGTTGGTGGTCATATTTCTCAATATTTTTATTTTCCAACAACTTCTTCTCCAGAAAGTACTTTTAATATAAAATTAGGAGCAAATACAGGACTTTTAAATTTAGATTTATTAGCCGGAATTGAGGTAAATGCTTATAAAGGCTCAACTTTGGTATATTCAAAATCTCTTAAAGGAGGTTTGTTAAATGGGGTAGATATTTTAGGTTTAATAGGAGGAAGTACTCCTGGTACCTTAACGTTTGCACCTGGTAAAGCATTTGATAAAGTAGAAGTTAGACTAAATAAAGGAGTAACTGTTGGAGTAGCAAGTGGAGGGGTGCGTATTTATGATGTACAAAGATATTATGAATTAGCTTGTGTAAATCCAAATTATACAATTCCAGTTCCAACTTCAGTTCCATTCGAAACTCCTTCTTGTTCAACTTCTTTATTAGATTTTGATAATGTTGATTTTGCCTATAATGCTATTGACAATAATAATGAGTCGTATGCAACACTTTATGCAGACGATGGTACTTTGTTGTCTTCTGCAGCAAAAACAGGAATGATTCATCTAGGATATTCAAATGTTGTACCTGCTAATACAACTTCTTATATCCGTATTGATATGGAAAAGGAAGTTCTTGAAAAATTATTAGGAGGAACATTAGGCCAAGTTGTAGATGGTGTACTTGGGCTAGTAATAGGCAAACATTATTTTGATGTAAAGGCTTTTGATGGAGCAACATTAGTTACAGAATCAGTAAGTAACAATGGTTTTTCATCAACTACTGGAGGAACTGTTACATTAGTACAAGACAACATTGGCAGATATTATATTGCAGTAACGCCAAGTGCAAAATATAATAGCATAAAAATTACCAATAAAAGTACAAGTTTATTAAGTACAGGTAAACCTGCTGTATTGAAGGTATACAATATGTGTCGAGAAATAGGTAAAGATGCGTGTTTAGCTCCGCAATTTACTTCATATAATCAACAAGGATTAAGCTTAAGTGTTGCAGGGTTAAATGGTGCAGGGGTTACTAATCCGTATTATGCAATTAGCGGAAATTCGTCAGAATTTTCAGAAATCAGCGTAGGTACAGTTGGGGTAGCAGCAATGGTAAAACAAACTATTTATTTCGGACAGCCTTCAATTGTTGGCGATGAAGTAAAAGTACGTTTACAATTTAATCCAAATTCTTTGTTATCAGCAGATGTTTTAGGTAGATATAGAATTGTTACTTATCTAGGAGGAGAAGAAAAAGAATCATTTATACTGCAACAAGGATTAATTAATAATTTAGATTTATTAGCTTTATTTAAATCTGGAGGAATTCAAACTTTGTCTTTTCCTACCACACAAGTATTTGATCGTGTAGAAATACAAGTGGGAACAATTTTAAGCGCTGGAGTAACAGCTCCTGTTCGATTATACAGCGTAAAAAGAGTAAGTGAAAACTGTCCGGAAATAAAAACAGCATCTCCGTTTATAGCTCCAGTTTGTGCTTCAAAAATTATTGACGCAGCAAACGCAAATGATCTTGATAACCTATTCGATGACGATTTTGATTCTTATGCAACATTAGAATCGGGTGCCGGATTTTTACTTGGCATAAATAAGCATGAAGGTTTTGTAGAATTAGGATATGATAACGTAGTGCCTGCAAATACAACCTCATATGTGAGAATTGATTTTGAAGGTTCTGAATTAAAAAAACTACTTAGTGGAAGCTTAGGAAATTTAGTGTCAGGAATAGTTGATGGATTATTACTAGGAGATCATTCGTTTACAATAGATGTAAAAGACGCAAACGGAACAACAATCTTAAAACAAGGTTCTCAAAATATAACATCTAGTTACAATGCTGGTAAAATAAGAGTAGTAATAGATAAATTAGGACGTACTTATTTAGCTATTACACCAACTCAGGCATATAAATCGGTACGTATTACAGATAATACAAATAGTGTAGTAGGTTTATTAGCAAAACCAAATACAATGAATGTATACGGTATGTGTTATGAAACAACAACAAATAACTGTACAGATGCATTTGTAACTTCTTATGAATATAGCGGAATCAACTTATCTGTAAATGCATTGGGTGGTGCAGGTGTTACTTATCCAGAACGTGCAATTGATGGTAATTCAACGCACGGATCACAAATTACATTAGGAACTATTGCGGTTGGTTCAACTGTGAAGCAATGGATTGATTTTACAACATTGTCTGAGCCAAATGAAATTACAAATATTCGATTAAAAGTGGGTACAGGAGGAGTAACTGTTCCTCTTTTAGAAAGTTTAAGAATTGCTGCATATAATGATGAAACATTTGTGGAACAATTAAACTGGAATAATGGTTTGGTACAAGGTGTGGATGTAATTAACTTACTAAACTCATCTCAAGCTGCAGATATTCCTTTTCAAATAAATGGACAATATAATAGAATTGTAATTGAACTTAAGAATCTTGTAAATGTTGGAGTATTTCCTCCTGTTGAAGTTTACAGTGTAGAAAGATTGTGTAAACCAGCCGGATCAAACCAAAGTTTAGTTACGTGGAAGTCATATAAAATTAATGGAGATGAAACTTTAACCTCGGTATATGGAGGAGAAGAAGTAGAATATACGATTCATGTTAAAAACGTAAGCAATACTCCAGTTAGCGGAATTGTTATAACAGATAATATTCCAGTAGGAATGGAGTTTGTTTCGTCTACTCAAGGGCAGGAAGCTAACGGATTAGTTACGTTTAATATTCCTACAACTATTGCTCCTGGTGCTGTTCAAACATTTACGTTTGTTGTTAATGTAATTCAAGATTTACAAGGAATTATTGAAATCAAAAATATTGCATTTTCTAAAGTAGGAACGGAAACTTCGTATCCATCATATCCACCTTTAAATAACGAAAATCCAACCACTCCTGATGTTTCAAAACAACCAGGTACCATTATCAAAGTTAGTACAACATTACCATTGTTGGTAAAAGCTGTAATTACTTCTGATAAAGCAAATGCATTATGTTCTAACACAGAGTTTACATTAGATTCAAACATAGATACAGCAGATGCGGATACTTATCAATGGTATTTTAATGGAGAATTAATAGATAGCTCTTTAGTGAGTAATGGAAATAATACAAATGTAAATTTTGGGAAAGAAAAAACCTTAACCACTAGTTCGCCAGGAAAATATACTGTTGTTTATACAAAAGGAGGTAGTCTGTCTGAGGTTTCAGATGAATTTATTGTAACAGAAATACTTGCTCCAGTTATTACCATAATAGGAAGTCAACAAATAATGACTGTAGTAAACACAAACATTACATTACCAACAGCTACAGCTAATAATGGTATTATTAAGTGGTACGACACTAATGGTAATGTAATTACTGCGAGCACTGCTTCGTTTAGTACTCCAGGTATTTATACCTACACAGTTGTGGCAGAAAATAATGGATGTTCATCTTATAAAAATATAATAGTTACAGTTTACGATAGCAGTTTATGTCCTCCAAAAGTAGAAAGAATTTATGCAAAAGGAAGTTCTACTTGGGGATCAATAATTACAGGTGGAGTTACAGATACTGCAAATACAATTGATAATAATCCAAAAACACACTCAACAATTGTTACAGGAGTGGGATTGTTAGGAATAGGTACTGCTTGGCAAGATGTTAAGTTTGAAAATGAAGTGCCAGCAGGAACACCAGTTACAATTAAGCTTGGTAAAGAATATAGTGGCTTGGTTGTAGGAGGTGGAATTACAGTACAAGGACTAGATGGAAGTAACGTAATTATTGGTGTAGCACAATCAGTACAAGGCGGATTATTAGATTTATTAGCTTCTGATAACGTAATTGAATTCACATTTGTTCCTTCTAACATTTCTGGACCAAAAGCATATAAAGGCGTACGTATTACTTTAGGGGCTCTTGTAAGTGTTGCACAATTAGCAAAGGTTTACAGTGTGTATTATAATAAGTCAGTTGTAGATTATTCTTCAAATTATTGCGCACCAGTTGTAGAAGATATTCATGCTTCAGTTTTAGATGTATTACATGGAGTAGAAGATATTGGCTTGGGTGTAGCAAGTGCTACGGCTTCTGTTTCTGATGCTTGGAACGCAGTAGATAATGATTTAACGAGTTACGCAATGATTTCCAGAGGTGTTGCAGTTGCAAATCGTGCTACGTTAACAGTTGTATTAAAACAGCAAGCCATGCCAGGCGATCAAATTCAAATTATTATCGAAAATCCAGGTAATCCTATTTTAAGTTTAGAATTAATTAAAGGATATACAATTCAAAGATATTTAGGACAAGAAAAAGTAGGTGATGTAATTGACGGCACAAGCGGCGTGGATGTTTTAGGATTAAAATTACTTGGGTTAGGCTACAATAATAAGTTTAAAATGATTGTAAAAGAAACAGACAAACCTTTTGATCGTGTAAAAATTGCTTACGGAAGTGTAGTAGGTGTATTAGGCGATTTTACAAAAGTATTTGATGTAAGCGTTTTGCCAAAAATTAAGGTAGATGGTATTGAAGATATTACATCAGATATTTTAGGGGTTTGTAATGATGGATATTTTATTATAAAAACCGATGCTTCTCAAGCTTGTGATACTTATAAAGTGTATAAAGAAGCAACAGGAGGTATACCGTTAATTGAACAATCAATAAATACATATAAAATTCCAAAAGGATTGAAGGTATATAGAGATATACTTGATAATCAAGGAACATTAGGTCCACAATATAGTGTGTTATATGTTCAGGTATATAGAAATGGATGTGAAGTAGGAACAAGAATACCAGTGCGTTTAGATATAAAAAATTGCGGGGTAAAATCGAATTTAAATATTACGCATAAGATTAAATAAAGGGAAAAAACAATACAATTTTAAGGGAAAAACAGATGAAAAAAATTACATTAATCGCAGCATTATTAGGAGCTACTTATTTTTCAAACGCTCAAGTAGGTATAGGTACTCCTAATCCAGAAACAGCAACACAATTAGAGGTGAAAGCAGATGACAAAGGGATATTAATTCCAAGAGTTGTGTTGACGGATTTAGACATTTATGAACCAATTGTTGGTGATAAAGTAGAAAGTTTATTAGTGTATAATAATGTTGGTACTTCTACCTCTACCATTCCTAACGGATTTTACTATTGGACAACAGATTCTGCAAAACTAAACGGTGGATATTGGAATAGAATTACAGACGCTAAGGTTTTAAACTCTTTATTAGGAGATTTATCTGAAATAAAAAAATTCATTAATTATATTATTCCTACAAATCCAGGTAATGATTCTGGCACAACAAATAATCATACAACTTTAGTTTATGAAAACGGAAACCTTTATTCTGTTACATATGATGCACTAACTAAAGTTTACACAAAAGAGATTATTAATTTAAGAAATCTAGTTGCAGGGTTTGAAACAAAAACATTTGTTAGAGAAGTAAAAGATACTAATGATAAAGTAACAGGTTTCATCTATTTTTCAGAGCAAACTATCATCGATTGGTTAGCAGCTGATGCGGCTAATACATTAGCTAATATTCCTGATGATGCTCCAGGAGCTATGGCAATAGATGTAAAAGGAACAGTTGTAAATAATATTCAAGAGATTATGGAATCTACAATCGATATTACTATTGATGGCAATACTTTTACAACCATTGAAGAATACATTCAATATATTTCTCAGTTTTCAAAAGGAAATGTTATTTATACTCAAATTCAAGATCCTGCTTTTCCAACTGATCCTGCTAAAAAAATCTGGGTATTTCAATATTGGGATGAAGCTAAATATGAAACTATCAACTTAAAAGATTTTGAAACAAAAACTCAAATTTTACGCAGTAAAATAGAGGCTACTGGTACTTTGCCAGAATTTGCTGAAACCAGAACTGCACCAACAAATGCAACAGTAAAAAAAGGACAAATTTATTATCAATATAAAGCAGAAGATAATAAAGTAGATTATATCAACCTAACGGAAGATATGCTTATTTCTATTACAGAAAATGAAGATATTCAGAATGCAATTACTAAAATCTTAAACGATGGAGGTAATGTTTATTTTGGAGATCACGACAATGATCCAAATACGCCAAATACATTGTATCAAATAATAACAAATGCAGATAATACAAAAACAAATCAGGAGATTGTACTTCCTGCTTCTATTATTGTAAATACAATTAAAAATGATACAAACCTAACAATCAAACAAGCGCTGGGCAATCATTTGAATAATACAACAAATCTTGTATTTACAGGAAATACTTACAATGGTAAAAAAGTATATCTAGCTAAAGGTACAACTACAATTTCTGCTTATTCTGCAACTGCTACACCTGTAACAGTTCAAGAACAAACTGTTTCAGAAGTGTTATCTATCAAATTAATGCAGGGTACAAATGTAATTACATCAAGTACAACAAATGTTAGCGTAGGAACGGATGGAAAAATTAATTTTAATATTGGAGTAGGAAACCAATATTTCATGTTGCCAGCAGGAAATTATGATGTAGTAATTGAATTTGCATCAGATGAAACTGTTCAGCCATAATCTAAATTAATCAAAAATGAGATGATGGGGAAAAGCTTAGTTGATTGCCCCATCATTTCTAAAAGTAAGAATAAACAACAATATGAAAAAGTTATATTTAACATTAGCATTAGCAACACTAAGTACAGTAGGATTTGCTCAAACCAAAGTTGGAGGTACTCCAACAATTAACACAAGTGCAATGTTTGAAATAGAATCACTAAATAAAGGGCTTCTATTACCCAGATTAGAACTTGAGTATACAAACAGTGCAGCTCCTCTAGAAGAACATGTTGCAGGTATGACTGTTTATAATACAATAAAACAGAATGATGTTGTTCCGGGCTTTTATTACAATGATGGTACAAAATGGCAACAAATGGTAACTACAGATAATAAGGCAGTAAAATTCTTTTATATGCCATCTATTGTTTTTGATACTGGAACCATAACTCCGAACGGAACTTTTGTAGAAAAAGATTTGTATCAAGAATATAAGAATCAGTTTGCATTAACTGGACAAAACCATGTAAAAAGTGCAAACGCTCCAGAAGTTATTCCTTATTTTCCTTCAGCAACTGATTTGTATTATTACGTAACCGATTATGATGCTACTGTTTTTGAAGCTATTACAATTGACGAAAATGGTTTAATGAAGTATAGAGTTATTGGTAATGGTTCTGCATATTCAATTATGAATATTGTTTTTGTTGTTAAAGAATAATTTAAAAATTGTATGATGAAAAACCATAAAATCTGGATATTGGCTTGCACTTTGACAGGAGGTTTCGCCTTCGGACAAACCGTTAATTATGGTGGATTATATATTCAGCCAAATACAGAAATGTCTTCTCTTTTTCCATTAGAAAACAAGGAAGGCGCAACTGTTTTTAACAACGGAACTTTGTATTTGTATAATAATCTTAAAAACGATGGCTTTTTCGATTTTGTTGAAAATAATGCAAATAAGAAAAAAGCAGCAAAAACAATTTTTTCTTCTAACCAACCTCAATTGATTAATGGTTCTCAATTGATTAGAATGAATAATGTTTTGTTTCAAAATTCTACCGAAAAACAGGCATTTATCGTAGAAACAGGTATTGTTGCTAAAGGTATTGTTGAATTCGAGAATGGCATTATTTCAGTTGATGAAACAAATGGCTCATTTGTTTTTCTTGAAGGATCAAAAGCACTCTATGCAAGCGATAAAAGCCATGTAAACGGAATGGTTGATAAAGAAGGAAAGGAAGCTTTTGTTTTTCCAATAGGAAACGAAGGTTATTATAGATATTCGGCCATTTCTGCTCCTGCCAAATCAAAAGATGTTTTTGTAAGTAAATATATTTATGGCGATGAACAGTTTTATACAAAACATACCAATGTAAATCACTCTATTTTAAGCCTAAATAAAAAAGAATATTGGGTGGTAGAAAAAGCATCAGATGTTACTAATGATGTATTCTTAGAATTAAGTTGGGATAACAGAACAACGGATTCTAGTGTATTAACAGATCCTGAAAAAAATCTACGTATTGTACGCTGGGACGAAAAACAGTTAATGTGGGTTAATGAAGGTGGAGTAGTAGATATGGGAAATAAAACCGTTACAACTGTTACAGCACTAAAAGGATATGGTGTTTTTACGTTAGCTACTGTAAATATAGATGAAATATTAGATGGCGATGTGGTAATATACAATATTGTTACGCCAGATAATGACGGAGTAAATGATTATTTCTTTATCGAAAACATTAATAGATTTCCAAACAATTCAGTTCAGATTTACAATCGTTGGGGAGCTAAAGTATTTGAAACTAAAAACTATGATTCTAACGGAAATGTATTCCGTGGTTATTCAGATAACCGTATGACAATTAGTAAAAACGAAAAATTACCTTCAGGTACGTATTACTATATTGTAAATTATCAATACGAAAAAGATGGTGTTTCAAAACCTATTAAGAAAGCAGGTTATTTACATTTAGAAACGAAATAGTAAAAATGAAGTTGATTAAAAGTATTAAAATAAAAGGAATTGCTTTATTGTTTATAGGCGCTTTATCACAAGCTTATGCACAGCAAGAGCCTCAATTTGCACAATATATGTACAATACTTCTACTTATAATCCGGCGTATGCAGGTACAAGAGAAGTGTTGAGTATTTTCGGAAATTATAGAACGCAATGGGTAGGATTAGACGGAGCCCCAAAAACAGCAAACTTTGCTGTTTCTTCTCCAATACATAATTCTAATCTTGGTATAGGTGTTTCTTACACAAACGAAAGTATTGGTATTATGGACAATAACAATATTGCTGTTGATTTATCCTATAAAGTAAAGATAAGTTATTCTTATCAAATGGCTTTTGGAATTAAAGCTTCTGGCGATTTGCTTAATGTTGATTACTTGAAAGGACATCCATATAATCCATCAGATGTAAATATTCAAGAAAATATTACCAATAAATTTACACCAAATATTGGAGCTGGTGTTTATGTTTATTCAGACACAGGATATATTGGGCTTTCTGTTCCAAATTTTTTAGAAACATATCGTTACAACGACAATGATGTAACAACCATGAAACAACGAATGAATTTTTATTTGATGGGAGGTTATGTTTTTGAGTTCAATCCAAGTTTAAAATTCAAACCTGCTTTTTTAATGAAAGCAGTAGAAGGAGCACCGGTAAAGCTTGATCTAACAGCAAATTTCTTGTTTTCAGATAAGTTTACTGCAGGGGTTTCATATCGTTGGGATGCTGCCGTTAGCGGATTGTTAGGCTTCCAAATTAATGATAGTATGTTTATTGGATATTCGTATGATAGAGATACAACTAAGTTAAGTCATTACAACAGTGGTTCTCACGAGTTTTTTATTCGAGCAGATATATTTAATAGATATACGCGTAAACGAGCACCAAGGTTCTTCTAAAAAAATTGAAATAGTATGAAAATAAGAGGAATAAATCTTGGTTGGCTAAGTTTTGCTTTTTTGTGCGGCATTTATGGTTTTGCACAAGAAAGAAAGGAAATTAAAGCTGATACAAGATTTGATAAATACGAGTATATAAACGCTATAGAAGTATATGAAAAGGCTGTAAATAACGGGTATGAAAATGTAAATACTTTAACCAAAATAGCCGACGCTTATTATTTTAATGGAAAGCTGCAACAAGCCAATGATTGGTATGCCAAATTATTTCAGTACGCAGATTCAAATAAAGAAGCGCTAAATTCCGAATATTATTATCGCTATGCTCAAACATTGCGATCGGTGGGCAATTATACTTTATCAGATAAGTATATGGCTGTTTTTGTAGAAAAAGAGGAAAAGGATTCTCGAGCAAAAATTTTCAATGCAAATAAAAATACTTATCTAAGCGATATAGAAAAACGTTCAAATAGATATGAAATTAAACCAATTGCTATCAATAGTTCTTTTTCAGATTATGGAGCAACTATTTATAAAGATGATTTAATTTTTACTTCAGCAAGAGAAACAGCACAAAAAGGAGCCAACAAAATTCATAAATGGACCAACGAAGCGTATACCGATTTATATTCTTCAAAGATTAATATTGATGGAAGTTTTGATGAACCTGTACTTTTTTATAAAAACAAAGCAAAAGATATAAATGTTTCTACAGCTGTTTTTACCACAGATGGCAAAACGATGTATTTTACTCAAAATGCTCCTGAAACAAAGGATGCTGTAGAAAGTAAAAAGTTTAAAAATTCTTTTCTTCATTTATATAAAGCTACACTTACAGAAGATGATTCTTTTGGCAATCCTCAAGCTTTATCGTTTAATTTGAAAGATGTTAATTCAGCTCATCCAGCATTGTCACCAGACGGAAAATGGATGTATTTTGTTTCAGATAGAGATGGAACAATTGGACAAAGCGATCTGTTTAGAGTAGAAATTAAAGAAGATGGCTCTTTTGGAAAACCAGAAAATTTAGGCAAACAAATAAATACAGAAGGCAGAGAAACATTTCCATTCATTACGGAAGATTATATGCTTTATTTCTCAACAGATGGAAGGCCAGGTTTAGGAGGATTGGATGTTTTTATGGTAAAAATTAACGCAGATGGTTCTTTTGGTAATGTGGTAAATGTAGGCGAACCTATAAATAGTTCATCTGATGATTTCGGGTTTTATCTAAATACTAAACTAAAAAAAGGATTTATCAGCTCTAATCGTCCGGGTGGAGAAGGAGGTGATGATATTTATTTTTTCCAAGAAAAACAACATGTTGAATACAAACATATTGTTCAAGGAAAAGTAGTTAATCAGGCTATAAACGAGCCAATTACTTCTGGGTTTGCTACACTTTATAGTGCAACATATAGTATAATTAAGGCAGTGCCAATTAATAAAGACGGAACATATCTAATTGATGAATTAAAATGCTGTGATGTTAAATATCGTATTAAATTGGAAGCTGAAGGTTTTCATACGAAAGAAGTTGTTTTAACAACAAATAATGAAGTTATTGCAACGTATGAAATAAATACAGCATTAGAGCCAATAGAAGAAATTATTACAGATAATGATGATTTGTTTAAAAAATTAAAATTAGAAAAAATCTATTTTGATTTTGATAAAGCTACTATTCGAAAAGATGCAGAAGTAGAGTTGGCAAAAGTGGTTGAGGTATTAAAAATGTATCCAACCATTAAAATAGACGTTCGCTCGCATACAGACAGTAGAGGTAATGATGCATATAATATGAAATTATCAGATAAACGTGCAAAATCTACTATGAAATGGATTATTGATCACGGTATAGATAAATCTCGTGTTATGGGCAAAGGATATGGAGAGAGTGAGTTACTTAATGATTGTGGAAATAATGTGCCATGCTTAGAGCAACAACATTTAGAAAATAGAAGAAGCGAATTTATAATAATTGAACTATAAAAAAAGGGAATCGAAAGATTCCCTTTTTTTATATACTATTCGTCGTTAGTTAACACTCAAACAAAGCCTTGTTTAATTGCTTCTTGAATAAGGATAGATGTATCTGCACTGTCAAAAACTTTTTTCATTTTTGCAATACGCTTTTTAATTGTAGGACCAGATAATGGAACATGATTTTCTAAATCAACTAATTTATGTCCTTTAGAAAGTAATACTAAAATTTGTCGGTTATAATCATCATACATTATTTTTGTTCTTAACATTTCATCTAAACAGTGTTTCACAATAGGACTTTGATAACTATTTCCGCTAAAAACGTCTTTAATAATGTTTACCAATGTAGAAGGTGTTATTTCGTTTTTACTAACAAGTGCATTAGGACGTACACTTTTAATTATTTCATAAATCGTAATAACTTCTGTATGTCCGGTAATCATAATTACCATACAATCTGGCATAGCTGTTCTAAGATATTTTACAATATCATTTCCGTTTTTCCACAAAAAATCATCTCCAGATGGAAGGGAGAAATCAACAATAATAAGATCAAAATGTGAAGAGGATACAATTGCTTCATCAATTTTTTCTTTTGCTTCTTTGCAATTGAAAGCCTTTGTAAAAGATAAAATATTAGCAAATTCTGCACTGTTTTCAAGAGCCATCTTGTAGCCTTCGATAATCAAAGGGTGATCATCGACTAATAATACTTTTTTCATAAAACAATTTTATTTTTAAAAATATTAGAATTTAGTGTTCTAAAATTGTGCAGGCTTTAGTACTAAATTTTTAGGTTATTTATTAATAAATATAAGGGGCTCTATGTTATATAATTATAAATTTATCGGCTAAAGTACTTAAAAAAAATGAAAAAATTAAGGTAAATTAAATATTCTAATTGTATTATGTTTTTTAAACAATGTTTTTTTAAGTTTTGTGTGGTTAATTGAATAAAATTATTTATTATGTAAGTTAATCTATTATCTTGGTTTTATATAATTTAATAATTTCTATTATCTGTTATTAAATTCGTAAATATGAATTTCAAATTAAAATAAATATTATAAAAAAATGCCTACGTTTTTTACATAGGCATTTTATGTTTTATTAGGAATAAAATTATAATAAATTATTTGCTAATAAATATTCTGCAATTTGTATTGTGTTGGTTGAAGCTCCTTTTCTTAGGTTATCTGCCACAATCCACATATTTAAAGTGTTTTCCTGACTTTCGTCTCTTCTAATTCTTCCAACAAATACATCATCTTTTCCTTGTGCGTAAATTGGCATTGGATATGTATTTGTATCTATATTATCTTGTAGCGTAATTCCAGGTGTTTCGTGTAAAATACGACGAACATCTTCAACAGTAAAATCATTTTCAAAGGCAATGTTTACCGTTTCGCTATGTCCTCCAACAACAGGAATGCGCACTGCGGTTGCTGTAACTAAAACGGTATTATCATTTAATATTTTTTTAGTTTCATTAACCAATTTCATTTCTTCTTTTGTATACCCATTATCTTCAAAAACATCGCAATGCGGCAAGGCATTTCTGTGAATTGGATAAGGATATGCCATATCTCCTTTTATATCAGCATATTCATTTTCTAACTGTTTTACTGCCTTAACACCTGTGCCTGTAATAGATTGATACGTAGAAACAACTACGCGTTTAATGGTGTATTTTTGATGTAAAGGAGCCAATGCCATTACTAATTGAATTGTAGAACAATTTGGATTAGCAATTATTTTGTCTTCTTTCGTTAATGAAGATGCATTAATTTCAGGTACAACTAATTTGATAGAAGGATCCATTCTCCAAGCAGAAGAGTTGTCAATTACAGTTGTTCCAACTGCTGCAAATTTTGGAGCCCATTCTAAAGAAATTGTTCCTCCAGCAGAAAAAAGAGCTAATTCTGGCTTCATTTCTACAGCTTCAGCCAACGATTTTACAATTACCTTCTTTCCCTTAAAATCTATTTCGCTTCCTACTGATTTTTCTGAAGCAACTGGAATTAATTCTGTTATTGGAAAATTGCGTTCTGCTAATACACTTAGCATAATCTCTCCTACCATACCGGTAGCGCCTACTACTGCTACTTTCATTTTTTAATTATTATAGTTTTATAGTTATACTAGTTGCATATCTTTAATTTGCAACTGTTGATTAATTTTACCGTTCCACTCGTTTTCTTCTATCGAATATACTAAGTCAAAAAAAGTACGATTTTGTATTTTCTGGTTATAGGTACCAAAGTTAAAACCAATTCCGCTAAAAGCTGTAGATAAATTTCCTCTTTGTTTGACAAAAACCTTCAAATGTTCTGCATTTACTCCTAATGTTTTGGCATATCCAGTATCATAGACGTTTTTAGTAAGAAATACAGGATTCATATTACCTGGGCCAAAAGGTTCAAATTGCTTTAAAATTCTACAAAATTTAGGTGTAATATCACTAAAGTTTAATGTAGCATCAATTTCTATTTCTGGAATTAGATCTTTTTCTTGAATGGTAGAAGCAACTACTTCTTCAAACTTTTTTTTAAAGCCCTCAAAGTTTTCTATTTTACACGTCATTCCTGCAGCATACATGTGTCCACCAAACTGAATTAATTCATCCGAACATGCTTCTAAAGCCGCATATAAATCAAAGTTTTTTACTGAGCGAGCAGATGCTGCTAAAACATCGCCGCTTTTGGTAAAAACAATTGTTGGACGATAATAGGTTTCTATTAATCTTGAGGCTACAATTCCTATAACACCTTTATGCCATTCTGGATGGTATACTACCGTACTTTTACTATTTATTGCTTTTTCTGTAATAATTTGTTCTTTAGCTTCTTCGGTAATTGCTTGGTCTAATAATTTTCGTTCTTCATTAAACGCTAAAATCATTGCAGCTGTACTTCTTGCTTCTTGCATAGAAAAACGGGTTAATAAATCTACCGCATAATTTCCATGCTCTATTCTTCCAGCGGCGTTTATTTTGGGCGCTACTTTAAAAACAATATCGCTAATGGTGTAATTATTTTGTTTATAAACTTCTAGAAGTGCTTGTATGCCTGGGCGGGGCAAATGATTTAATACTTTTAAACCTTCAAAAGCTAAAATTCGATTTTCGCCAGTAATCGGAACAATATCTGCTCCAATTGCTGTAACTACTAAATCTAAATATTCGGTTAATTGATATACATCAATACCTCTGTTTTTTGCTAGCGCTTGTATTAATTTAAAACCTACTCCACATCCGCAAAGTTCTTTATAAGGATAATCGCAATCTAAACGCTTCGGGTCTAAAACAGCATAAGCATCTGGCAATATATCGCCGGGTAAATGATGATCGCAAATTACAAAATCTACCCCTTTTGATTTGGCGTAATTAATGTGATCGACAGATTTAATGCCACAATCTAATGCAATGATTAAAGAAATATCATTGTCTGCTGCATAATCAATTCCTTGATAAGAAATTCCATATCCTTCAGCATATCTGTCTGGAATATATCTGTCTACTTCTGGATAATAAGATTGTAAATACGAATAAACTAGTGCAACTGAAGTGGTTCCATCTACATCATAATCGCCAAAAACCAAAATTCGTTCTTTATTGCGTATAGCCAATTCTATTCTATACACAGCTTTGTCCATATCTTTCATAAGATACGGATCGTGCAAATTATCTAATGTTGGGCGAAAAAAACTTTTAGCCTCTTCAAAAGTATGAATGTCTCTATCAACCAATAATTTAGCTAAAACGTCATCAATACCTAAAGTTTCTTTTAAATGATTAACACTTGCTTGATTTGTTGTTTGTTTTAAAGTCCACCGCATTATGGTTGTTTATGATAAAAGATATTTGTTTCAACTTTTGCAAATTGTGTAAACATCTTCATTACTCCACAATATTTATCAACCGAAAGATCAACTGCTTTTTTTAGTTTTTCTTCATTTAAATTATTTCCATAAAAATGATAAACTACAATAACTGTATGATATGTTGCAGGATCTTCATCTGTAAGTAAACCTTCTGTTTCAATTTTAAAATCTGTCACTTCCAAGCGCATTTTCTTTATAAGTGAAGCAATATCTAAGCCAGAGCAACCTGCTAAAGCAGATAACATTAGTGCTTTTGGTCTAAAACCTTTATTATCGCCTCCATTTTCGATTCCTGCATCAATTCGCATTGTTTCACCACTTGGATTAGTTGATTCAAACTGCATATTTTCTATCCAAGTTGTTGTAACTTTATGTGACATATTCTTTTTGTTTAATTCTATTATTATTTTTTTCCAGCAACAATTACCACAATTTCACCTTTTGGAGCTTTTTCTTCAAAGTGTTTTAGTACTTCATCTACTGTACCACGAACAGTTTCTTCATGTAATTTAGACAATTCTCTAGATACAGAAATTTGTCTTTCATTGCCAAAATATGTTTGAAATTCGCCTAATGTTTTTACAAGTTTATGCGGAGAAACGTAGATAATCATTGTGCGTGTTTCTTCTGCCAATTGTAAATAGCGAGTTTGTCGGCCTTTTTTGTCAGGTAAAAAACCTTCAAAAACAAATTTGTCATTTGGTAAGCCACTGTTTACCAAAGCTGGCACAAATGCTGTTGCACCAGGCAAGCATTCTATTTCTATGTTATTTTCTACACAAGCTCTTGTAAGTAAAAAACCTGGATCAGAAATAGCTGGAGTACCAGCATCTGATATCAGGGCAAATACTTCTCCTGTTTGCAGTCTTCGTACCAAACCTTCAACAGTTTTGTGTTCGTTGTGCATATGATGACTCATCATGGGCGTTTCTATTTCAAAATGCTTCAATAATTTGCCGCTATTTCTTGTGTCTTCTGCTAAAATATAATCTGCTTCTTTTAAAACTTTAATCGCTCTAAAAGTCATATCTTCCAAATTGCCAATTGGTGTGGGTACAATATAAAGTTTACTCATTATGCAAATCGCTTTTCAATTAGTTCAAGAAAACGCGTTGCATATTCTTCTTTTCCTTCCCAATTATTGTATTCTGGTTTTACTAAATGATCGATAAAGCTCATGGCTTCATCAAACGTGCTTACTGTGTTTAATTGAGAAAGCACGCGGTTGAAATCTTCCGAACTATTGTCAAATAAATGTTTTTCGAAAGCAATTCGGTCATTTAATCCAATTTGGATAGAACCTCTATAAATATCGTTTAATGATTTTGATTTTACTATTTTGGGTTCAGTTACAGCAACGTGATCTACATTGAATAAAAGATTTTGTACTTGCGGTGTTTCTGGTTCTTTGTTGATGGAAGTTTGCTCTTCTACTTTTTCAAACGAAAAGTCAGTAAAAACTTCCGAGTTTTCTACTGGTACATCTTCAACACGAATAAATTCTAATTCAGCATAGTTAAATCCGTCAAGATGATCGTTAATTGCGTTTATTTCTGTTTCGGCAATGCTAAGTTCCTCTTCAATTTCTTCTTTAATTTCTTCAATTTTCTCGTTTACTGTTTCTTCGGTAGAAAAAGTTGTTTCCTGAAAAGTTTCAGTTTGATGCTCTTCTTCAAAAAGATTGTTTTCTTCCGAAATGATTTCTTCTTCCAAAGGTTCGTCAACTATGTTTTCAGTATCTTCTTCTACAAGTATTTCTTGTATAATGGTTTGTTCTAAAATTTCGTCAGAAGGAAGTGCTTCCGCAGCATTTTCAATCACAATATTTAGTTCAGTTTCCGTATCAACTACAATTGGATAATCAATCTCTGTTAACTCTTCTGGCATTTGAGATCTTTCTTCACTTACTATGATTTCTTCTTGTTGAATGTAGAGATTTGATGTGTTATCCTGTACATCATCCGCATAAATAACTAAAGATTTTGCAGGATGTTCTAGTTTTTCTGCTAGTTCATCTTCAGTGATATCTTTAATTAGTCCTAAAGAAAAATTGTCTTGATAAAACTTTAATACCTGAAGTTTTTCATATAATTCTTTGGTCTCAATATACAATTTGTTTACATCGGCATCTTTCATCTTCAACACACGATGCGCAATACTCAACAATTCTCCTTCTAAGACTTTCTTCATAACTTTTAATTTCATTTAGTAAATTATACAAGCTTTTTTTGATAAATTTGCCCTTTACAAAGTAACGAAAAAACTACTGGTTTCGACCTGAAAATCACAAAATGTTTCTAGAAAATCCTGTTAATCATAACGAACAATTTGGGTGGATTGAAGTAATCTGCGGTTCTATGTTTTCTGGCAAAACAGAAGAGCTTATAAGAAGATTGAAAAGAGCTCAGTTTGCCAAACAAAAAATTGAAATTTTTAAACCTGCAATTGATACGAGGTATCATGATGAATATGTTATTTCGCATGATGCAAACGAAATTCGTTCAACACCAGTAACTTCTGCTTCAAGCATTCGTCTTTTAGCAAGCGGCTGTGATGTGGTAGGAATTGACGAAGCTCAGTTTTTTGACGATGAAATTGTGCAAGTTTGCAATGAATTGGCCAATTCGGGGATTCGTGTTGTAGTAGCGGGCTTGGATATGGATTTTAAAGGCAATCCGTTTGGACCAATGCCAGCATTAATGGCAACTGCAGAATATGTTACCAAAGTGCATGCTATTTGTACAAGAACAGGCAATTTAGCAAATTATAGTTTTAGAAAAGCAGCAAGTGAAGATATTGTAATGCTTGGAGAAACAGAAGAATATGAACCACTAAGTAGAGTTGCATATTATAATGCAATGCGAGAAGCAGAACGCCTAAAAAAAGAACAAAACAATAAGTAGAAATACTTTTCTTTTTCAATAATAGAATTATACTTTCATGAGAAAAATCTTTCAAATCTATAAAGACTCTTATACAGGATTATCTGCAGAGTCTTGGATGCTTGCTATTGTAATGTTAATCAATAGAGCAGGATCTATGGTTTTTCCTTTTTTGGGAGTTTACATGACAAAAGAATTGCATTTTACAGATGTGCAAACAGGTTATGTATTAGCTTGCTTTGGAGCTGGTTCTATGATTGGATCTACATTTGGTGGTTGGCTTACAGATAAAATAGGAAATTACAAACTACAATATTTGAGTTTGTTGGGAAGTATTCCAATTTTTATAATGTTGCCTTATTTTACGTCGGTTACAAGTTTGGCGTTAATGATTTTTTGTCAAAGTTTGGTAAGTGAAATGTTTAGGCCGGCCAATTCTGTTGCAATTACACGCTACGCAAAACCAGAAAATATTACACGCGCTTTTTCATTAAATAGAATGGCGGTAAATCTTGGATTTTCTGTTGGCCCAGCAATGGGTGGTTTATTGGCTGCTATATCTTATTCGCTGTTGTTTTACGTAAATGCATCGGCGGCTTTTTTTGCAGCTGTAGTATTTATTTATTTTTTTAAAGGAAGAAAAGAACGAAATACAGCACCTATAAAAAAAGAGGAAAATTCACCTATAGAAGTTCAAAATGCAATAAAATCTCAAGATACCTCACCATATAAAGACAAACTATTTATGACTTATAGTTTTTTTTGTATGGTATACTCTGTTGCATTTTTACAATTGTTTAGTACAATTCCTATTTTTTACGAAAAAGTTGCTGGATTAAATGAATTTCAAATCGGACTGGTTCTTGGATATAGTGGTTTGCTAATTGTTTTGGTAGAAATGCTGTTGGTGCACTTGGCAGAAAAGCGATTAACGATACAGAAAACAATTTTTTATGGATCGTTGATAAGCCCATTTGCCTTCGGAATCTTTTTATTTGATCACAGTTTACTGACAATTTTTATATCGATTACGATACTGAGTTTATCCGAAATGTTGATTTTTCCTTATACATCAACAGTAACGGCTTTACGTGCAAACGAAAGTAAAAAAGGAGCATATATGGGAGTAAATGGATTAACCTTTGCTGTAGGTTTTATTATTTCTCCTATTTTAGGAACAAAAATTGTAACTGATTTTGGGTACAATACGCTTTGGATCTTTGTTTGTATCCTTCTCCTAATAGCCGCTTTTGGGTTAAATTATACTGTTGGTAAAATGATTAATGGCAAATAGTCACTTTTTTCTATTTTTTTTCGCTTTATGAGAAATATCATATTTTAGCCTATGATGTTCTAGTAATTTTGTGGCATAAAGTTTTAGAAAATGCAAATAGAACAAATTTATACAGGATGTATTGCTCACGCCGCTTATTATTTAGAAAGCAATGGCGAAGCTGCTATTTTTGATCCGTTGCGTGATGTAGATTCATACATCAATAAAGCAAAGCAAGATAATGCTGTAATTAAATATGTTTTTGAAACACATTTTCACGCTGATTTTGTAAGCGGTCATTTAGATTTAATGCAAAAAACGGGTGCTCAAATTGTATTTGGTCCTACTGCAACACCGCAGTATAAGGCTATTGTGGCAACAGATCATCAAGAGTTTTTTATTGGAAATGTAAAGGTAGAAGTTTTACATACACCTGGACATACAATGGAAAGTACCACGTATTTAATTTATGATGAATCGGGTAAACAACATGCAATTATAACAGGAGATACATTGTTTATTGGCGACGTTGGAAGACCAGATTTGGTACAATTAGTTAAATCAGAGCTTACACAAGAAAAATTAGCAAAACATTTATTTCATTCGCTTCGTACCAAAATTATGCCTTTGCCAGATGATTTGATTGTTTATCCAAATCATGGTGCGGGGAGTGCTTGTGGTAAAAACATGAGCAAAGAAACTTCAGATACTTTAGGCAATCAGAAAGCAACAAATTATGCGTTGCGTGAAGATATGACAGAGGACGAATTTGTAAAAGAACTATTAACAGGTTTGGCTACACCACCGCAATATTTTCCGAAAAATGTATTAATGAACATTCAAGGATATGAGCAATTAGACGAGGTGTTGCATCGTGCAAATCATCCTTTATCTTTGGAAGAATTTGATACGCTTACACAAGATAATTCTATATTAATTTTAGATACAAGATCGCCACAAGCTTTTGCCGATAAACACATTCCAAATACTATGAATGTTGGACTAAATGGAGCGTTTGCTGGTTGGGTTGGCGAACTTATTAGCGATATAAAACAACCTATTGTTTTAGTTACAGAAGAAGGAAAGGAAGAAGAAAGCATGATTCGCTTATCAAGAGTGGGATATGACAATACAATTGGCTATTTAAAAGGAGGAATAGAAACTTGGCAAAAAGCCAATAGAATTGTAAATACAATTCAGCGATTAGCTGCTGATGAAGTAGATAATTATTTAGAAAATCAGGAAGCCGTTTTGTTGGATGTACGAAAAGAAAGCGAGTATAATGCAGAGCATATTATAGACTCTAAATTTGTTTCGTTGAATAAAATAGAAAATAAAATAGAAGACTTAAATCCGAGTAAAAAATACGTAATTTATTGTGCTGGCGGTTACCGAAGCATGATTGCGGCGTCTATTTTAAAAGCAATGGGCTTTGATGTAGTAGATGTATTAGGCGGATTTAATGCTTTAAAAACCCATACACAACATAATAAAACGGAATTTGTATGTCCGTCAACAATGTTGTAACAAGTTATAATACGTAGTTGTTATTTTTTTTTCGATTAGTACCAAGGGGAGAGGGTGCTATAATTATTATTGTTTTTTTAATGGGAGCAGTTTGTTAGGGGTAATGAGCTGCTTTTATTGTGTTGTAATAGTACGAAAGGTAAGATTAATACGCGGTAAATGTACTATTTGTGTTGGTGGTAAACGATGCAACCAAAAAGATTGTGTTTCGTCTTTCATTACTAATAAACTGCCGCTATCTAAAATTAAAGTTATCAGTTGTTTGGTTGTTTTGTGTTTAAACAAAAACTTTCTTGTAGCTCCTAAACTAAGTGAAGCAATAGCTCCATTTTTCTTTAAATCTTTTTCTCCATCACTGTGCCAAGCCATTCCCTCAGTGCCATTGTGATATAAGTTAAGTAAACAAGAATTGTATGTTTCTCCTGTTGTTTGCTCTACTAATTTTTTAAGTACTAAAAGTTCTTCTGTCCAAGGTAATGCTTGTTTGGTAATGTTAGAATAAGTATAAGAAAATGAACAATCGCCATACCAAGCTACTTTTCGTTTTGTAATAACTTTTTTTCCAAAAATTATAGCCTCATCATTTTTCCATTCAATGTCATCAAGTAATTGTTGATAATAATAATTAGCATCATTTTGGTTTAATACAAAGCCATAAAAATGTACAGTGCCATCATAAGGAAGTTGATTGATATTATTGACGTTGTTATTTGAAAACAGATCCATCTATTATAATTTAAAATATTCAGATTCATGTGTTTGCAAACCCTCCCAGCCAATAATTATTTCTTTTCTTGTACTTCCCCACATATAATTGCCAAAAACACCTGTAGACTGGATTACTCGATGACAAGGAATTAAAAATGCTACCGGATTACTGCCAATAGCTGTACCAACTGCTCTTGATGCTTTTGGGTTATTGATATTTGAAGCAATTGTGCCATAGGTAACCAAATTTCCTTTCGGAATTGTTAATAAGCTATTCCAAACTTTTAACTGAAAATTGGTTCCTTTTAAATGAAGTTTAATGTGATTTAAGTTTGGGCTTTCTGCATTAAAAATTTGAAGAGCATCAATTTGTTGTTGTTGCTTTTCTGCAATAAAAGTAGCTTGTTTAAATTGTTGAAATAGATAATGAGTCGCTTCTTCTTTATCTTCAATAAATGCCATATAACAAATACCTTTATTGGTGTTGGCTATTAAAACTGTTCCAAAAACTGTTTCAAAAAAATGATAGTAAATGAATAATCCTTTACCGTCATTTTTGTATTCGGCTGGAGTCATTCCTTCAATCGAAATAAATAAATCGTGTAGTCGACTTGCGCTGGATAGCCCCACTTCTTCGGCCGTTTCAAACAAAGTAGCTTGTTTTTCTTTTAGCAACCATTTAGCATATTCGATGCTAGTATATTTCAAAAATTTTTTCGGACTAGTTCCAGCCCATTGTGTAAAAATGCGTTGAAAATGTGCCGAACTCAAATGAAGATGTTGCGCTACTTCATCCAAATTGGGCTGTTGTTTAAAATGTTGATTAATGTATTGAATGGCTTTTGCTATTCGTTCATAATCTAAGGCTTCACTATTTTCCATAACGATTTGTCTTTAAGCAAAAATGAAAAACAAATTGAATGCATACAATCCGAAATATGCTATTTATTCGTTTTATTACTAATAAGAAGTAATTTTTATGTTGTGCATATTCTTGATTTCGCGCATTACAAAAGAGCTATGCGTGCTACCAATACTGTCTACCATTGCTAATTTATTAAATACAAAATCTTGATAATGACGCATATCGTTGGCGTAAACTTTTAGTAAAAAATCATAATCGCCAGAAATGTTGTAACATTCAACTACTTCGTCAATTTTCATGATATCTTCTATAAATTTATTGTTGATTAACTTTTCGTGTTGTTTCAACTTAATGTTACAAAATACTAAAAATCCTTTGTTTAACTTCTCAGGATCTAATAATGCAATATACTTTTTTATGTATCCTTCTTGCTCTAATCTTTTTACTCGTTCAAATACAGGAGTAGATGAAAGATTTACTTGTTGAGCCAATTCTTTGGTTGTAACATTAGAGTTTTGCGAAAGTAAGTTGAGCAATTTTAAATCTATTTCATCAAGATTGTGCATGGTAACATTTTTATAGTGAAAGACAAAGTTAAACTAAAAGTATAATGAGTGGGAAAAAATAATTTTATTGTTGGATTAATAAAGAAGTATTTTTTTAACTTGTTTAGAAATACACTTATATTTAACAAAAAAAGCTATGCGATTACTATGTTTTCTTATTTGTTTGATATCGTTTAATTTAGTTGCTCAACCAAAAGCAATAATTGATAAAACTACTTATCAGTTTTGGATAAATGAACCTGCTATTGCAAATGAAAAATCGCCATTAATAGTTTTTTTGCACGGTAGAAGCTTATCGGGCACCAATATTGATCGAGTAAAACGTTATGGCCCGTTGCGCGGAATAGAAAAAGGAAATCTAAAATTACCCGCTTATTTAGTAGCTCCACAGTTGCCTTCTGGCGCATGGAATCCGGATAAAGTAGATGAAATTGTTCAATATATGATTGATAATTATAATATAGACGAAAATAAAATCTATGTTACAGGCATGAGCTTAGGATCATACGGAACCATGAAATATGCAAGTAAATATGCTGATAGAATTGCGGCTGTTGTTTCAATTTGTGGCGGAGGAGAAGATAAAGATGCTTGCAATTTGTCGAATATTCCGATTAAACTTATTCATGGAGATAAAGATTTTATTGTTCCTCTAAAAGAATCAAAGAAAATAATGACAGCTATACAAAATTGCAATGCTAAAGCTCCGATAGAATTACAAGTTGTAAAAGGAGGAAATCACGGAAGCGTTGAAGATTTATACCGACATATGGATTTGTATAATTGGTTACTTCAATACAGTAAAAATTCGGCAGAAAAATTGTAGAAGATTTTTTTAAAATTTTATAGATAAAAAAACGCAATGCTTTTGAGCGGCACTGTCTCTTAAAGTGTGTAAGTTCAAAAATAAAGCTTGGGTTAGGTTTTACATTAAAGTCTAACCCTTTCTTGATATAGGATTAAGAATTGATCAATAATCACACCCCAGTTTCTCACTGGCATTGACCATTTCTTA
>JASLED010000053.1 GCA_030151255.1 Flavobacterium sp. | reverse complement strand
CCCTTTTGACGATTTCGTCTCAATTCCTTATCAGAACGGTGCAAAGATAGCGCTGTTTTCTTAATCTGCAAGGCTTTTGATTCTTTTTTTCCTATTATTTTTAAATCATTTATTTAACTATTTGATTATAAAAAGATAAGATAGTTTTTTTAACATATTAAGTATTTAGTTAATATCAAAAATTGAATTACAAAATAGATGTATACATACTAATGAAGTAAAAATAAGCTATAAAACTCCATATCACACAACGTGATATAGAAATATCAAACCTATTAAGTAAAAAACAAAAACTATTATTTGCATTCTATACCAAAATCAAAAACCGTTATTTTCACAAAGAAAACAACGGTTTTTGATATTTACTAAGAATACATTTTCTCTCTTAATTCCTTCACTTTCGGATCATCTAAATAATCTTCAAAGGTCATATAACGATCAATAACTCCTTTAGGGGTTAATTCTAATATTCTTGTTCCAACTGTTTGAGCAAACTCTTTATCGTGCGTTGTAAACAATATCGTTCCTTTAAATGATTTTAATGAATTATTAAATGCTGTAATCGATTCTAAGTCTAAGTGATTTGTTGGTTCATCTAACATTAAAACGTTTCCTCTCATCATCATCATTCGAGACAACATACAACGTACTTTTTCTCCTCCTGATAATACACGTCCAATTTTCAATGCTTCTTCTCCAGAGAACAACATTTTCCCTAAAAATCCACGTACATAAACTTCATCTCTTTCTTCTTCTGTTTTTACCCATTGACGCAACCAATCAACCAAGTTTAAATCATTTTCGAAGAACTCGTGATTTTCTGCTGGTAAATATGCTTGAGATGTTGTAATTCCCCATTCTACTTTACCTGCATCAGCTGGTCTATTATTATTTAAAATTTCGTAAAATGCTGTTGTTGCTCTAGAGTCTTTTGAAATAACAACAATTTTATCTCCTTTTGCTACATTTAAATCAACATCTTTAAACAATATTTCTCCTTCAATAGACGCTTCTAAACCTGTAATGTTTAAGATTTGATCTCCTGCATCTCTATCTTGGTCAAAAATAATAGCTGGATAACGACGAGAAGATGGCTTAATATCATCAAGCTTTAATTTCTCAATCATTTTTTTACGAGATGTTGCTTGTTTTGATTTTGCAACGTTGGCGCTGAAACGACGAATAAACTCTTCTAATTCAGCTTTTTTCTCTTCTGCTTTTTTATTTTGTTGTGCTCTTTGTCTTGCTGCTAATTGACTTGATTCATACCAGAAAGTATAATTTCCTGAATAGTGTGTAATCTTACTAAAGTCAATATCCGAAACGTGCGTACAAACAGCATCTAAAAAGTGACGGTCATGCGATACAACTAAAACTGTATTTTCATAATGCGCTAAGAAATGCTCTAACCAACCAATTGTTTCAAAATCCAAGTCGTTGGTAGGCTCATCCATGATTAATACATCTGGATTTCCGAATAATGCTTGTGCTAATAATACACGTACTTTTAGCTTTGCATCCATTTCTCCCATTAATGTATAATGATGTTCTTCAGAAATACCAAGGTTTGACAACATTGTTGCTGCGTCAGAGTCTGCATTCCAGCCGTTCATTTCATCAAACTTCATCTGAAGTTCTCCAATACGATCTGCATTTTCATCTGTATAATTCAAATAAAGATCGTCCATTTCTCTCTTTACATCATAAAGAACTTTATTTCCCATCACCACAGTTTCTAATACTGTATATTCATCAAACATATTGTGGTTCTGGTTTAATACAGACATACGCTTACCAGGTTCTAAGATAACATGTCCAGAAGTTGGATCAAAATCACCTGATAATATTTTCAAAAACGTAGATTTACCAGCACCATTTGCTCCGATAATTCCATAGCAATTACCTTGTGTAAAGGTTACATTTACTTCATCAAATAAAATTCGTTTTCCGAACTGTACCGATAGATTTGAAACTGTTAACATTATATATCGTTTTTATTTCTAATTTACGTTTGCAAAACTACTAAATATATTACGATATTCTTTAGCTCAATTTAGAATTTAAAAATTAATTGAATTGAAATACTATTTCACTAACAGTTATTTAGCATAAAAGCATTTTTATATTATAGATAAAAGCAAATTTATTTTTAAAGATGATTGATTATATTTTAAAATAGAGAAACAAAAAAACGCGAAAGATGTTTTCTTCGCGTTTTTTTGTTTTTACATTTACTGTTTAATTATCTTCCTGAATATCTTCCAAACCTTGCCCAGCCGGCATAATCATTTGCATATCTATGGTTCTGGCAGCGGTATATTTTAATTCATCCTTATAACTTAGCACCAAATTCTCTTTAACCAATTTCCAACCTTCGCTTAAATATATTTTTTTAGCTGAATCACTATCTAACACGATACTTTCTTCATTGGTTGGTAAAAAGATTTCTGCTTGTTTTTTATCTTCTGAAAAAACAATAAAACAACTTACATCGTTATCTTCTAATTCATTTTCAAAAAAATCTTCTTGATCCTCTATTGGATTTAATCGAAATCCTTCTTCAAAAACCCGAATACAACCTTTTTTTAAATTACTCCATCTATAACCTGCAGAAATTGCACAGCCATGTTTATCGGCTTCTCCAACTACTTCTCTACCTCCGTTTGTAATAAATTCGGTATTAACTTCAATGTTATCTTTTTTATCTTTTAGTATAAGATTACAAGAAGTAAAAAATACAGCTAATAAAATAACAATTAATCCTTTATTTCTCATAACTGATCTACTTTGTGTATAAAACGGTTTCTACAGTTGACAAATTAGTGGGTTTTTCTGGATTATAAAAATATTTTATCAAAACTTCTCCGTGCATTTCTCCTGCATAAAAATCGGCAACAATCCAACGATGATTAATAAATTCTACTTTATTAATAATACATTTATTTCCGTTCATTACTCCATAAGGAACCAAGGGATTGCCTGTTTCAAGATGATTTAACGCTAAAATTTCTTCTCTAATTTTAGTAACGTCTGCATCAATTGTCTGATAATCAAAATACTCTTGTGCATCGTCATTATATGCTAAGGTAAAATAAGCTACATCGTTCAACTCTTTTTTTAATTCTTTTACAGAATCTCGAACAATTTCAATTCGTTTATGTGCAATATCAATTCTTTTCTCTTCCATTTTCATCATATTTCTATTGGTGTTATACAATAGAGCAATAACTAAAACGCAAAAAATGAATAAGTAAAAAAAGGCCTTATGTTTCATAATATTTTATAAATTTATTTCTAGTTGGTCGTGCGCCAAATATACGTTTTTTGGTAATATTTTTTCAATTTCTGCATGAAATCCTAAATCTTGCGAAATATGAATTAAATACGTTTTTTCGGGTTTCACCTTTTCTATAAAAGCCAAGGTTTCTTCTAGGTTAAAATGTGTTGGATGCTCTTTTATTCGCAAAGTATTTACAATTAAAACTTTACATCCTTTAATCTTGTCAATTTCAGAATCTTCTACATATTTTGCATCTGTTATATATACCAAATCTTTTAGTTTATAACCAAAAATTGGCAAATCGCCATGCATAATATCAATCGGTTCTATTTTTTTATCTTTTACATTAAAAACCTCGTTCGATTTTATAATATTCTCTGCAATACTCGGTGCTCCAGGATATCTATTTTCTTTTGTAAAAATATAATCATATCGTTTTGCTAAAGCTTCCATCACTCGATCTGACGCATACAATGGCATTGGTCCATATAACAATGTTAAAGGTCTAATTTCATCTAAACCAGCTATATGATCGGCATGTTCATGCGTAAATAAAATAGCATCAATATACTTACAAGACGCAGCAAGCATCTGTTGTCTAAAATCCGGACCGCAGTCTATCAACAGTATCACATCATCCCAAGTTATTAAGGCAGAGGTTCTCAATCTATTATCGCGAGAATCAGTGCTATTTCCTACAGGATGGTTAATTGCAATTACCGGAACTCCCTGAGAAGTTCCAGTTCCTAAGAAACGTACTTTCAAAACTCTTACTTTTTATACAAAAGTACGGTTTATCTTTTTTTTTGTAGCATAGAATTTGTTACTTTGTTTCAAAAGCTAAACAATGGGAAATTTTTTAGATGATTTAATCCTTGAGGGAGACAGATTTATTGAGCATCAGCCTGCAATTTCAGACAAAGCACTGCGTATAAATATGAATAATAATATTTATGGAACGTTTGCAGAAATTGGTGCTGGACAAGAAACAGTAAGACATTTTTTTAGAGCTGGTGGAGCATCTAGAACAATTGCAAAAGCAATGTCTGCTTATGACAAATCATTTAGTGATGCTATTTATAGCGTAGAAGATGATGGCAGATATGTAACAGAAAGCAGATTGTGTAAAATGTTGGATTATGAGATAAAAAAAGTAGAGGATCGAATTCCGAGAGATGACAATCCTACAAAAACTTTCTTTAGCTATGCAAATACAGTTGCAACGATTGATTATGCAAAAAAGAACAAAGGTCATGGATGGATTGGAATAAAATTTCAAACTACACCAAATGAAGCATATAGTAAAATTGTATTTCACGTTCAATTCAAAGAAACCGATTCTAAATTACAACAAGAAACATTGGGTATTCTTGGTGTAAACTTAATATATGGTGCTTATTATCAGCATCACGATCCAAAAAAATTGATTCACTGTTTGTACGATCATATTGATCGCGATCAGATAGAAATTGATTCTATTAGTTTTTCAGGACATTTATTTGAGCAAACAGACAATCGTTTGATGAATTTATTTCTTGTAAAAAATGGCATGACAGAAGCTATTATGTTTGGTCCAAATGCTGAAAGTAGATTAGCTGCTAATGAATTGTATCGCAAAAACATTTTAGCTCTTCGAGGAAGCTTTCGCCCAGTTACTTTAGTAAATATGGCAATGTACAAAAATGCAATAGAATCTTTTATTACAGAAAACAATCTGGCTAAAGAAGATACCATTGTTATTTTTGAAATTACCTTATCTAATTTATTAATGGAAGGAGATTTAGATGAAACCGATTTCTTACAACGTGCAGATTTACTATGTTCTTTAGGTCAAACGGTTATGATTTCTAACTTTCAGGAATATTACAAGTTAACAGCATATTTTTCTAAATATACAAGCGAAAAAATTGCACTTTCTATGGGAGTAAGCAGCTTACTTAATATTTTTGAAGAGAAATATTATGCAAACCTTACAGGTGGAATTTTAGAAGCATTAGGTAAATTATTTAGAAATCAGATGAAAATATATCTTTATCCGATGAAAAATAACGATGGAGAAATTATCAATTCAACCAACTTAAAAGTAGATTTACACATTAAGGAACTTTATAAATTCTTCAAGAAGAACAATCAAATTGTTGACATTACTAATTACGAAACCAATGGCTTAGAAATTTTTTCTAGAGATGTTTTAAAATCACTTCAAACAAATGAAGCGGGTTGGGAAGATAAATTGCCGCAAGGAATTGCTCAAATGATTAAAGAGAAAAAACTTTTCGGCTTTAAATAAAACATAAAAAAAAGCTTGTGATGTACTCACAAGCTTTTTTTATGTCATTATACTTGAATAACTCCTAAGTTAAATTGTTTTTCTATTGGTGCGTGATTTGCTGCTTCTATCCCCATAGAAATCCACTTACGAGTATCTAATGGATCAATAATAGCATCTGTCCAAATTCTTGCAGCTGCATAATATGGCGAAACTTGTTTATCGTATTTCGCTTTAATTGTTTCGTATAATTTTTGCTCTTCTTCTGCAGATAATTCTTCTCCTTTTGCCTTTAATGAAGAAGCTTCAATCTGCAATAATACTTTAGCAGCTTGAGCTCCGCCCATTACAGCTAATTCAGCACTTGGCCAAGCGAATATTAAACGCGGATCGTATGCTTTTCCGCACATAGCATAATTTCCAGCACCATACGAATTTCCTACAACAACAGTAAATTTTGGCACTACAGAATTAGAAACCGCATTTACCATTTTTGCACCATCTTTAATAATTCCGCCGTGTTCTGATTTTGATCCAACCATAAATCCTGTTACATCTTGCAAAAATACCAATGGAATCTTTTTCTGATTACAATTTGCTATAAAACGAGTTGCCTTATCAGCAGAATCAGAATAAATAACTCCGCCAAATTGCATTTCACCTTTTTTGGTTTTCACCACTTTTCGTTGGTTTGCAACAATTCCTACAGCCCATCCATCAATACGCGCATATCCTGTAATAATTGATTGCCCATAACCTTCTTTATATTCTTCAAATTCAGAATTATCAACCAAACGATTGATAATTTCCATCATATCATATTGTTCAGCTCTAGATTTTGGTAATATTCCGTAAATATCGTTTGGATCTAATGCTGGTTTTTGTGCCTTAATACGATTATATCCTGCTTTGTCAAAAGCACCAATTTTATCAACAATATTTTTAATTTTATCTAGTGCATCTTTATCGTCTTTTGCCTTATAATCTGTAACTCCAGAAATTTCACAATGCGTTGTTGCTCCGCCCAAAGTTTCATTATCAATACTTTCGCCAATAGCTGCTTTTACTAAGTAACTTCCTGCTAAAAAAATACTTCCAGTTTTATCTACAATTAAAGCCTCGTCACTCATAATTGGTAAATAAGCACCACCTGCAACACAACTTCCCATAACTGCTGCAATTTGAGTAATTCCCGTGCTACTCATAATTGCATTATTTCTAAAAATTCTGCCGAAATGTTCTTTATCTGGAAATATTTCATCTTGCAATGGTAAATAAACACCTGCGCTATCTACCAAATAAATGATTGGCAATTTGTTTTCTATAGCAATTTCTTGCGCTCTTAAATTCTTCTTTCCTGTAATTGGAAACCAAGCACCTGCTTTTACGGTAGCATCATTTGCTACTACAATACATTGTTTTCCTTTTACATAACCAATTTTTACCACAACACCACCAGATGGGCAACCGCCATGCTCTGCATACATTTCATCTCCTGCAAAAGCACCAATCTCTATACTTTCTGTTTTTGGATCAAGCAAATAATCAATTCGCTCTCTTGCAGTCATTTTTCCTTGTTCGTGCAACTTTGCAATTCTTTTTTCGCCTCCACCAAGTTTTACTTTCGCTAATTTTCGCTTTAAGTCTGAAACTAACAACTTGTTGTGATCTTCGTTTTTGTTGAAGTTAATATCCATAATTTTTTTAAGGTTGTACTATAACGTAATTTTAGTTTTTCGCTAAAATACAAAATATATACAGACTACAAACTTCATTTTATGACTCAGTTTTGCTAAATTTAATTTAAAAAAATGAAATGTTTTTTTACTGTGTTTGTTACAAAAAAAAAGCATATTAGGTTTTCTAATATGCTTTTTTTTAAGCTTCATCTTTATTTTTATTTTCTTTATTCTTATTTGTTTCGTCAATTAGTTGCCTTCTTAACTTTTGTTCTCTTTCCATCGAATTTACTCTAAATTGTTCAAATTCGTTTTCTATTTCTTTTAATCGTTTAGAAGTTGTTCTTGTTAAAGCTAAATTTGATTTGAATCGATATTGAAAAGCAAACACCAGTAAAACAGCCAAAAGTAGTATTCCTAAAACTATAAACTGAAATATTGATTTATTAAAATTAATTCCTAAAAATACAATTTGATCATTTTCATTAGAAGAACCATTAAGTTCTATTTTTAATGCCGTTAATTGATTATTTAAAGAATCTGTTACTTGTATTTGTTGGGTGATAATTACATTATCTTCTGCAATAGTTGTTTGCAATGCTTTTAATGAATCATTTGCATTTTGCTGTAACTCTTTTAATCGATGCAGTTGCACTACTTTAAATGTTTTGTAATCGCTTGATTCATTTAACATTGAATTAAACTGATTATCAATCGTATTAATGCCGTTTTGAGCTAAACTTACTGAAGCTGTTAATATAAAACTAGCTAATAAAAACGCTTTAATTTTATTCATAAACCTCCCTCTACTGTACTTTATTGTTTTTTTTACTAATATAGGCTAATTTACTTCATTATAACATAATTTTACTTTAATTTTTAAATTTTTATTAAAAGTATTCTTTAATAAATAATACTTTTGTGCTTGTTTTATTTTTGTAAACACTTTGTTCTATTTTGCATCTTTGTATAAAATAAAATGAAAATGAAATTCTTATCCACTTTTATCCTATTTTGTTTTACAATCTTCTTATCTATCAGTCAAAATATGCTTTATGCACAAGATATAAATACTGATGAATTAAGTATTGTAAAAACTTGGCTAGACGATAACGGCGAGCAAGTACTATACATTCATGTTGAAGGTGCTTGCAATAATTATGATAACAAAAACGAATTTTCAAAATTTGGAGAATCATCATCTATTCGCATCAAAATAAAAAACAGAAAAAGCGAAAAAATATTCAATTATGATAACCCAACTTATAACTCATCAATGATGTTATACAGCGATGCTATTTGGTTTAAAGAATATGATTGGGCGCAAGCAGTTTTTATTCCTATTTTTTATTGTAGTGCCAAGCATGGGGCCATAATGACTTTGTCTTATATTATTATTTACAATAATAATATCGAAATTGTACATCTCAACTTTCAATGTAAACCCGGTGTTTTAGGTCAATGCACACCTTCTTTCAACAAAACATTAGTAGCTGGAAAATTATCTGTTTTCCCCAAAGAAGTTCAAAACGATTTTCTGAATTATGTGAATGAAAAATATTCGTCGCGAGAAGATTTATATCCAAATCACATGACGTTTAAACAAAAAAAATACAAAGATTATAATTTGGCATCTGTATCATCAGTGGAAGAAGGAAGTTATCCGCAAACTTTGTTAAACAAAATCCTATCATTTATTGAAACAAACAATTTAAAATTGGCTCAAATCTATTTTAAAGAATTTCAATATTTATATGTAAACGAATCTGATTTAGTAAGTATTTCTGGCTTTAGAGTTTCATTATCCAAGAAAAAAATAGATTTTTCTACGAATACAGAAACAAATATTGCTACGGCACAAAATTATATTGAAAAAGGTAATTTTCAATCTGCTTATCAATTAATTGAGCAAATGCTAAATCAATAATTGTATAAAAAAATCCGATTGCAATTACAAAAATTACAATCGGATAAAAAACTATAATTAGAACTAATCTACTATTTTGATGCAGGCAAAGTACGAGTTAACCAACCTCTTCTGCTTGCTGTTGCAATTGCATATGGCGTAATCCAAAACAAGGTAAATGTATAGAAAATGCTATATGTATATGCCCAAAATGATTCTTTTATATTGTATTTTTTAGCATAAAAGAAAACTTGTATAGTAGAAAATAAAAAGATACTTGCTAATGAACTACAAATTGATAATATTGGGTATTTGATTAAAACATACAACATCAATAATGTTATTGGATAAGCTAAAATAACTTTCAACCACTGATTTAGCAATAATATTCGAGCTCCAAGCGTAGAACCTTCTCTAAACTTTGTAAAGGCAAACTTGCTCATATTTATATTTTCGCGCACATTACTTCGCTCCCATCGAATAAACATTTTGTACAATCCTTTAAATTTATCTGGAGTATTGGTCAGTACATATGCGTTGCGTTGAAATAAAACATGATAACCTTGTTTTAGAATCATATTTGTCATGGCTCTATCTTCCCCTATATCAGAAGGATTTCCCATAAACTTTTGATTAATCCAATCTTCTAAACAATTCATTACAGCTTCACTTCTATAAGCAGCTAAAGCACCAGGCGTACACAATACTGTATTTAAAGCACTTTGTGCAGAACGAATAAATTCGAAACTAAATACAAAACTTACGTTTAGCATTTTAGGAATAATTCCGTCTTCTGTATTTAAAACACGAACATTTCCGCCAACCGCGCCACATTTTATATCTTTCACAAATGGGCTAACTAATTGACGAAGTGTATCTTTTTTTACAATTGAATCACTATCTACAGTTACAAAAACACTTCCTTTTCCAATTTTAAAACCGCGATACAAAGCATGTCTTTTTCCCATATTTTTGGGTTGCTGAAGAATTGTAACTCGATTACCTAAAATACTTTTCGCTTTATTCATCCATATCCAAGTATCATCAACACTTCCATCATCTAACGAAATTATCTCTAATTTTTCTTTCGGATAATCACTATTCGCTAAACTTAAAAGCGTATCGTGTACCAAAGCTCCTTCATTATAAGCTGGCACTATAACAGTGATGTTTGGCAATTCTTCATCCGGAACTGGATCAATTGGTTTGTACTTAAAATAATGATAAAATATATAAATCAAAAAAAGTAATTGCACAACCAAAAGAGTAATACCTAAAATAAAAAAGAAATTACCTCCGGCTTGCGCCAATCTTTTCTGGTGAAGTTTTTCAAAATAAGGTTGAAGATGATAGATAAAATATACGCTACTAAATAACAGTATAAATGTACCAAGCAAAACAAGCTTATGAGAAAGCTTGTTCTGTTTGGTTGTTGGCTTTGTTGTTTGGTTGTTTGTTTTCAAGGGTTTGAGGGCATAATGTTGTTTAAAAAGATAACTCAACATGCATGCCAATTACATAAGGTGATAATAATCAATAACTTACAAAAAACAAATAAATAATTCTATCTACAAAGTGTTGAAAAAGTCAACAAAAAAAATTTCAAAACCCCAAAAAACAATAAAAAACATCAATTTTATATACATATCAAATCAACATTCTATTACACAACTGAAAAAGGAGTTAAATGCAATATGCATAATTGTAAAAAAACCTTTACTAAGTAAAGGTTTTTTTTATTTAATAATAAGTGCTAAATAGTTTGAAAACGCTCCAATCTATTTTCTGCAGCTAAATAACGAATAATATCTTCTTCTACTTCAGTCCATTCTACATGGCGTCTTGCCATAACAATTTTCATTGTTTCAATAGCTTTATCTACATCATAAATATCATCTTGATCTGCTCCACCCCAAGTAAAGCTTGGCAAAAATGTATTAGGAAAATTTCCTCCAAAAATACTACAAGAAACACCAACAACTGTACCTGTATTAAACATTGTATTGATACCACTCTTGCTGTGATCGCCCATCATTAAACCACAAAACTGCAATCCAGTATTTTCATACGATTGTGTTTCGTAACTCCATAATTTTACAGGAGCATAATTATTTTTTAAATTAGAGTTATTTGTATCTGCACCTAAATTACACCATTCACCAATAACAGCATTACCCAAAAATCCATCATGCCCTTTATTTGAATAGCCAAACATCACAATATTACTTACTTCTCCACCTACTCTACACTCTGGCCCAATTGTAGTTGCTCCATATACTTTAGTTGCTAATTTTACTTGAGCTCCTTCGCATAAAGCAAATGGTCCACGAATAACAGATCCTTCCATTATTTCGGTATTTTTACCAATATAAATTGGTCCAGTTGATGCGTTTAAGGTTACAAAGTTTAAAACTGCTCCTTCTTCAATAAAAATATTTTCTGGAGATAATACTTGTACTGTTGATGGAATTTCTTCTGTAATTCTATCTTCTGTAATTAAAACAAAATCATCTCTTAATGCTTTATCGTTCTTTTGAAAAATATCCCATTTATTTTCAATTCGAATCAATTCTGATGTAAAATCAAAAACTTCATATGTATCAAAATCAATTTCCTGAGCTTCTTCGGCAAAAAACACAATAATATCTTCTTTGTAACTAATTGCTTGATTGGGCTGAAGCGTTTGAATAAGTTCTACCAATTTTGGCGTTGGCAAATATGAACCATCAATCATAATATTTTGAGAAGCTTCTACCATCGGGTATTTTTCTTCTAAATATTCTTCTGTAACAGTTGTTGTTGTATAACCTAAATATTTTTCCCACTTTTCTCTAATGGTTAAAATACCTACTCTGATATCTGCAACTGGTCTTGTGTACGTAAAAGGTAATAAAGCATCTCTTACATCACCATCAAATAAAATATAATTCATATTATTTTTTTTATTTCAAAAATACGGCAATTCCATAAAAAATGATGGAAAGATTTTGTCAATATTCAAAAAAAAACCTCTCAAACTAATTTGAGAGGTTTTCTGTATATTTTTTAAATTCAGACTATTTGTTGAATTTAGCATATTTAGTTTTGAATTTATCAATACGTCCTGCTGTATCGATAAGTTTAGATTTACCTGTATAGAATGGGTGAGATGTACGAGAAATCTCCATTTTGAATACTGGATATTCAACTCCGTCAACTTCGATAGTTTCTTTTGTATCTACTGTTGATTTTGTGATGAATACGTCGTCATTTGACATATCTTTAAACGCTACTAATCTGTAATTTTCTGGGTGAATACCTTTTCTCATGATAAATCTGTTTTTAAATTATTGAGTTATTTTCCATTTTGAAGCTTTCTGCTCTAAGAAAGGTATAAACTTCCAATAACTTTTTTATTATAAATTTTCTGACTGCAAATGTACAACTAAATTTTAATCTGCAAATAATTAGTTTTGTTTTTTTATTACTTCTTTGTTCATTTTATTTTGTAAAAAAACGAAACATTTTATTATGCCATAATTTCAGTCAAATATTTTATATACGAATGCGTTTGTTAGCCAAAAGCAAATGGGTATTTTAGTATATTTGTAGTTTACATTTTGAATTATTTATATAATGAACAACCCAATAAACAAAGTAGGAATAACCTTCGGTATACTATTAGCAATTTACTACATCATTTTTAATTGTACTATTTTCTTCACAGATCTTACACTTTTTGCCAATAAATTTGTTGGTTTCTTCAACATGGCAGTTATCATCATAATTGGTATTCTTACTGTTTTTATAGCTAGAAAAAAAGCTGGCGGATATGTTACATTCAGAGAAGCATTTACACCTTATTTAATTACAATTACTATTGGAGTAACTGTAAATTACATTGTTTACAATATTTTATTCAATTTTATTGATACTTCTGCCAAAGAAATTATTAATGCAGAATTATACAATATGCTAATTCATACACTAGAAAATTCTGGATTACCACAAGAGCAAATAAACGAACAATTAGACAAAGCAGAACACATTAGTCAATTTGAACCAAAAGCACAAATTTTTATGTGGGCAGGAAGTATTTTGCGAAATTCTATTTTAGGATTGCTTTTAGCAGCTATCTTTAAAAATAAATCTGAATTTATTCCTAAACAAGAAAATACACAAACAGAAGCATAATTCTGAAAAAAAGCGCTCACAGTAATTTGTAACAAATATGAATATATCGGTTGTCATTCCTTTATTGAACGAAGCAGAATCTTTGCCAGAATTATACAATTGGATAACGAAAGTTATGCAAGCAAATCAATATACCTACGAAATTCTTTTTGTAGATGATGGAAGCACTGATAACTCATGGTCAATTATTGCTCAATTATCCGCAAAAGACACACAAGTAAAAGGCATACGTTTTCAACGAAACTTTGGCAAATCTCAGGCCTTGCATGCTGGTTTTGAACAAGCACAGGGCGATGTTGTGATAACAATGGATGCTGATTTACAAGATAGCCCAGATGAAATTCCAGGTTTATATCAAATGATTATAAAAGAAGGATATGATATGGTTTCGGGATGGAAAAAGAAAAGATATGATTCTGTTCTGGCAAAAAATATTCCATCCAAATTATTCAATTGGGCAGCAAGAAAAACCTCTGGTGTTCAATTGAACGATTTTAATTGTGGACTAAAAGCCTATCGTCAGGTTGTAATTAAAAACATTGATGTTTCTGGCGAAATGCATCGATACATTCCTGTTTTAGCAAAAAGTGAAGGCTTTGGCAACATTGGCGAAAAAGTAGTACAACATCAAGCCCGAAAATACGGTACAACCAAATTTGGAATGAGTCGTTTTATCTACGGATTTTTAGATCTTATTACCATTTGTTTTTTGTCTAAATTTGGTAAACGACCAATGCATTTATTCGGATCATTAGGTGTGCTTACTTTTATCATTGGCTTTTTTGCAGCAGCTGTCATCGGCATTAGCAAATTGTATAAATTATACATTAACAAACCAGCCATATTAGTTACACAAGATCCTTGGTTTTACATTGCATTAGTTACTATGATTATTGGTACACAGTTATTCTTAGCTGGCTTTTTGGGCGAACTTATTTTAAAAACGAAATCAAATACAAATCGATATAAAATTGCTGAGTACAGCGGTTTGAATCAAGCTAAATAAAAGAAAGTATGGAAATAGAAAAAGATATTTTAGCAAAAGCTGAACAATGGTTGCAACAACCTTTTGATGCAGCAACGCAAGCTATTGTACAAGAGTTAATTGACAATAATCCTGAATTGTTAGCCGATAGCTTTTACAAAAATTTAGAGTTTGGTACGGGCGGAATGCGCGGAGTGATGGGAATTGGTACAAATCGTATCAACAAATATACTTTAGGAAAAAACACACAAGGCTTATCCAATTTTATTAAAAAATCTTTTCCTAATCAAGAATTAAAAGTGGCTATCAATTACGATTGTCGCCACAATAGTCAAGAACTTGCAAAAGTTGTAGCAGATGTATTTACTGCAAACGGAATAAAAGTTTTTCTTTTTGAAGAAATGAGACCAACGCCAGAATTATCTTTTGCAGTTCGTTACTACGGATGTAATGCAGGAATTGTGCTAACAGCTTCTCACAATCCACCAGAATACAACGGATACAAAGTATATTGGGCAGACGGAGGACAAATTGTTCCACCGGAAGATGCTGCTGTAATCGACGAAATCAATAAATTGACTTACGCTGAAGTTAACTTTAACGGAAACGACAGCCTTATAACAAATGTTGGCAAAGAATTAGACGAAGCTTTTATTGCTTCTACTCTACAAGTAGCAAGTTTTAATACGCCACAAACAGTAAAAGATCAACTAAAAATTGCTTATACTTCATTACATGGAACTTCAATTAAATTAATTCCTGATACGTTGGCTGCTGCGGGCTACAACAATGTATATATTGTAAAAGAACAAGCAGAACCAAATGGAGATTTTCCAACGGTAAAATCCCCTAACCCAGAAGAGCCAGAAGCGTTGACAATGGCTTTGGCTTTAGCAGAGGAAACAGGTGCAGATATTGTTATTGGAACAGATCCTGATTCGGACAGAATTGGAATTGGTGTTCGCGATTTAAACGGACAAATGATTTTACTGAACGGAAACCAAACAATGGTAATGATGACAGCGTTTTTATTAGAACAATGGAGTCATAAAAATGGATTTTCTGGCAACGAATTTATCGGTTCTACAATTGTTTCTACTCCAATGATGTTGGATGTTGCAGAAACTTATGGCGTAGAATGCAAAGTTGGATTAACGGGATTTAAATGGATTGCAAAATTTATTAAAGATTGCTCAGATCAGCAATTTATTGGCGGCGGAGAAGAGAGTTTTGGTTACATGATTGGCGACAACGTGCGCGATAAAGATGCAGTAGCTTCTGCTTTATTAGTTTGCGAAATTGCCGCTGTTGCAAAAGCTGCTGGAAGTTCGTTTTACAGAGAATTATTAAACTTATACAGTGATCATCGCTATTATAAAGAGCACTTAATATCTTTAGTTAAAAAAGGAATTTCAGGTGCAGAAGAAATCAAACAAATCATGGTTGATTTACGCGAAAATCCATTAACTGAAATTGTTGGTTTACGTGTAGTTTGTGTAGAAGATTATCAAAAAAGTGAAGCATTAAATTTATTAACCAACGAAATAGAATCAATCAACATTCCAAAATCAAACGTATTAATTTATTATTTGGAAGATGGAACTAAGATTGCCGCAAGACCAAGTGGTACAGAACCAAAAATCAAGTTCTATTTCAGTGTAAACGAAATTTTAAATTCGCCAGAAGAAATTGATATAGTTGAAAATTTCTTATCGAATAAAATCGAAGCAATTATCAAAGAAATGAAATTAGATTAATCCGATAGACTGAGCTTGTTCTCAGTCTATCTTATTTAATTGTATAGATATTTAACTTATGAACGAATATTTCAAGAAGATTTTCCGATTTGCTAAACCTTATATGGGCTATGCTTATCTTAATGTATTTTTCAATATCCTTTATGCGCTTTTTAGTGCCTTGTCATTTGTTGCGCTAATTCCAATGATGACAGTTCTATTTGGCGAAGGAAAACCTATTACTGAAAAACCTATTTATACAGGCATTGGAGGACTTAAAGATTATTTAGAAAAATCAATGTCGTTTTTTATTACCGAATACAGTGCACAGAACGGAGCAGAAAACACTTTAATGATTATGGTTGCCTTAATCATTGCGTTATTTTTACTAAAAAACTTATTCAACTATTGGGCAATGTATTTTATTACCTTTTTGCGCAATGGCGTATTAAAAGACATTAGAAATGCGATGTACAAAAAATCGTTAGAATTGCCTTTATCATTCTTTTCTGAAAAAAGAAAAGGTGATGTTATTTCAAGAATTACAGCCGATGTATTAGAAATTCAACATTCTTTTCTTTCAATTTTAGAAGTATTAGTTCGCGAACCTTTAACCATTGTATTTACCATTATTGCTATGTTTGCAATTAGTGTAAAGCTAACTATTTTTGTGTTTTTATTTATTCCAATTGCTGGATTCATTATTTCTATTGTTGGAAAATCATTGAAAAAAAGTTCGCAAAAAGCTTCGCAAGAACAAGGTTATTTCTTATCGATTATTGAAGAATCATTGGCTGGATTAAAAGTAATTAAAAGCTTTAACGCCGAAAATAAATTCAATAATAAGTTTCAAGAATCAACAGAAACCTTCAATGATTTAAACAATAAAATCTTAAATAAACAAAACCTTTCTTCTCCAATGAGTGAGTTTTTAGGTATTGTAACCATTGCCGTATTATTGGTATTTGGAGGAAAAATGGTTTTGGCAGATCATACGTTGTCTGCAGCATCATTCATTGCTTATATAGGTATGGCTTATAATATTTTAACTCCAGCTAAAGCAATGTCAAAAGCTTCATATGCCTTAAAACGTGGTAACGCAGCGGCAGAGCGAGTATTGGAAATCTTGGAAGAAGAAAATCCAATTACAAGTCCGGCAAATGCTATTACAAAAGATACTTTCGAACAAGAAATTACTGTAAAAAACATCAGCTTTAAATACGAAGACGATTATGTATTGCAAAACTTTTCGTTGAACATTCCAAAAGGAAAAACCGTTGCTTTGGTTGGACAATCAGGAAGTGGAAAAAGTACAATGGCCAATTTATTAACTCGTTTTTGGGACATCAATGAAGGTGCAATTGAAATTGACGGAAAAGATATTCGCTCGATGGATTTACATAGCCTGCGTCATTTAATTGGATTGGTTACTCAAGATAGTATTTTGTTTAACGATACCATCAAAAACAATATGCTAATTGGAAATGAAAGCGCTACGGACGAAGCTATTATTGAAGCGTTAAAAGTGGCAAACGCCTATGAGTTTGTAAAAGATTTACCACAAGGAATTCATACCAATATTGGAGATTCTGGAAGTAAACTTTCGGGCGGACAAAAGCAACGTATTTCTATTGCTAGAGCTGTGCTTAAAAATTCGCCTATTATGGTATTGGATGAAGCTACCTCAGCCTTGGATACAGAAAGCGAAAAATTGGTACAAGATGCCTTAGAAAAAATGATGCAAAACAGAACTTCTTTGGTTATTGCACACCGTTTATCAACCATTCAAAATGCTGATTTAATTGTGGTGATGCAAAAAGGTAAAATTATAGAACAAGGAACACATGATGAATTAATGAAATTAAATGGAACTTATACTAAGTTAGTTTCTTTACAATCATTTGAATAATTATTGATTCCGCTGTCTTATTATCAATCAATAGTTTATCGTATATTTATACAACTGCCCCCGTGTAGTTCATAAAATAAAGCTATGCAAATAACAAATTCAAATACAATTATCTCATCAATATTAGATAACGATTTTTACAAATTTACCATGCAACATGCGGTAATTAAAAAATTTCCGTATGCAAAAGCATCATATATTTTTATCAATCGCGGCCAACATCATTTCCCTTCTGGTTTTGCAGAAGCACTAAGAGAAGCTGTTAATGAAATGGCTAAATTAAAATTGACCAAAGCCGAAAAAACTTTTTTACAACAAACTTGTCCTTATTTAGATCCTACTTATTTGGATTTTTTACAAGGGTATCATTATGATCCTTCTGAAGTAGAAATTATCCAAGAAGGCAGTGATTTAGAAGTAAAGTTTAACGGTTATTGGTATCGTTCTATTTTATGGGAAGTACCTTTAATGGCAATTATTTGTGAGTTATATTATAAGCTAACTAATGCCGAAAGAGAAACAGACTACATTATTAGACAAAAAACAAAAGAAAAAATTGAAAACTATAAAGAGTTAGGAATAACAATTGCCGAATTTGGAACAAGAAGAAGACATTCTTACGACGTACATTCTGTGGTGGTAGACACGTTACAAAAGTACGGACAAGGCACTTTTATTGGCACAAGTAATGTACATTTTGCAATGAAATATGGCACAAAACCAATTGGCACACATGCCCACGAATGGTTTATGTTTCATGCTGCAAAGTATGGTTTTAAAATGGCTAATTCTATGGGATTAGAACACTGGGTAGACGTATATCGTGGCGATTTAGGTATTGCTTTAACTGACACTTACACAAGCAAAGTTTTCTTTGAACAATTTGATAAAAAATTTGCCAAGCTTTTTGATGGTGTACGTCACGACAGCGGTGATCCGATTGAGTTTGCAAATCAAACAATTGCTCATTACAAAACAATGAATATCAATCCGATTTCAAAAACCATTATTTTTTCTGATGGACTAAACCAAGAAAAAGTGCATCGCATTGTTAATTATTGCAAAGAAAAAATTGGTATGTCTTTCGGAATTGGAACAGATTTTACAAACGATGCAGGCTTACCTCCATTAAATATTGTGATTAAAATGTCGCAAGCATTACCAGAAGGTGGCCCTTGGACAGATGTAGTTAAACTTTCGGACGAGCCTAAAAAACACACAGGAACGCCAGATATGATAAATTTAGCTCAACGTTTATTAGATATTCCGACTGAATAAAATTTTTCAAAAAGTAATGCACAACTTTTTATTTGTAAACAATTATTTTTAAGGATAAAAGACTATTTTTGCAACCAATTTAATTTAAATATCAATGGCAACGAACAGAACTTTTACGATGATTAAACCTGATGCTGTAGAAGCAGGAAACATTGGAGGTATCATCAACATGATTACAGAAGCAGGATTTAAAATTGTTTCTATGAAGTTAACTCAATTGACAGTTAGAGATGCTCAAAAATTCTACGAAGTACACGCTGAAAGACCTTTTTACGGAGAATTAGTTGAATTTATGTCAAGAGGACCAATCGTAGCAGCTATTTTAGAAAAAGATAACGCTGTTGAAGATTTTAGAACTTTAATCGGAGCTACTAACCCAGCTGATGCTGCAGAAGGAACTATCCGTAAAAAATACGCTAAATCAATTGGAGAAAATGCTGTTCACGGATCTGATAGCGACGAAAACGCTGCTATTGAAGGTGCATTCCATTTCGCAGGAAGAGAGCAATTCTAATTCATTTAGACTTTACAATACAAAAAACACTTTGCACTGCAAGGTGTTTTTTTGTTTACACCATTTTTTAATTCATTAATTTTAAGTATTTTAGATAAATAATTTTTACTGTTTTTATTTTATTGAGCAAAGTAATAATCGTAAAAACTAAAAGTAATCACATTTATAAATAGGCAATATGAGAACTTTACATCTAAAACTTTTCTTTCCAAAAAATTGGTATATTCTTAGAAATCTAAAGATTTATGCAGATGGTAAACTCCTAAATACTATTATGCACAACCAAACTATTGAAATTCAATTTCCTGAAAATAGTCAATCCATCAACTGGAAGTTAGATTACTTTAAAAATTCTATTGAGTTACCTCAAAACCAACAATCTATCTACGCCATATTGTTTATGGATATTGGCAAAGGAACTATACAACTGTATTTGAGATCCTTAAAAACGACGTGCATACAAGCTAAATTGGTCTCTAAAGAAGAATTTGACGAAACAACAAGTCTTTCTATTTATGAAAATAATCAACAATGGATTTCGAAAGCTGACTTAGATAAATCTACCGTTGCTATTGGTTTACTAATTAGTATAATGGCTGTTGTTTACTCTATTTACAATCAATCCGAATACAGAGATTTTCTTTTTCTCCTAAGTGGAGGAAGTGTTTTTTCTTTATTGGCTATTATTTTAGAAAAAAACAAATTAGTTTTTGCCGATTATAAAGGGAGAATGTGGGCATCCGTTGGTATTTTTATACTTATTTTATTATTAATTCCCACAAAAGATTATGTTGTTCAATCATTGCTATTCATCTTTACCGTTGGGTTTATTCTTCGCTTTGTTCAGCATATCAATAAGGTGAATTTTAGTTTAAAATAGTTCAAATTATAATATAAAAGACCTTGAAAAATTAATTGCAAGGTCTTTTTATTTGGAATAGATAACAGTTTAAAATAAACTTAAATCTAATTTATTTGCAAAATCTGAAATAATGTGGTAACCTACCACCGAATTTCCGTGCTCATCTAATGCTGGACTAAAAACTCCAATTCCGATTTTGCCAGGAACGCTTACTGCTATTCCTCCACCAACTCCTGATTTGCTTGGCAATCCTACTGTACGCGCATATTCTCCGCTAAAATCATAGATTCCTGCAATTAGCATTTGTGCTTGAATTAAACGTGCTAAATCTTTGTTTTTGTATGTTGCATCACCGTCAAATCGAGTACATTCGTTGGCAAAGAAATAGCCAATTTTAGCCAAATCTTCTGCATTTACTTCAATTGAACATTGCTTAAAGTAATTATCTAATTTTACTTCTTCTCCTTCAATTAATCCATTATTTTTTAATAGATAAAAGATACCACGATTTCTGTGTCCCGTTTCTTTTTCGGAATGATATACTTTTTCGTTAATTGAAATTGATTCGTTTTTAGTAATATAACGAATCATTTTTATTATTTTATGATATGCTTCATCCCCATCTCCTTCAATAAAAGCTGTGGTAAGAATTGCTCCTGCATTCATCATTGGATTTAATGGCTTACCAGCAGTTTCTAAATTTGCATAATGATTAAATGCTTTTTCTGTTCCGTAATAACCAATTCTTTGATACAATTCTACTTCTCCTTTTTCTTGCACGGCAATCATTAATGAAATGATTTTTGAAATACTTTGAATTGTAAATTTTTCAGTAACATCGCCAACATTTACTATATCACCATTTTCTTTTACCACAGAAAAGGCAACGGCTTTTGGATTTGCCTTGCTCAACTCTGGAATATAATCTGCAACTTTTCCGTCTTTATAAAAATCTTTATTAGCATTTACTATTTGTTGCATCATAGCTGGAGTAATCTGCTTATCTAATGTAGATTGTTTTTTTTCTTTTGCCTCCATAGGTATTGCACTTATTAAAGTAACAAATAATAAAAATTTAGGTAAAAATTTACTCTTTTTCATTTATTAGCATTTTATTTAATATTCTTCTTTCTTACTATTTTTCCAGAAGCTGTTTCTTCAAATTTAGTAATAAATTGAATTTCTTTTGGTTGTTCATACTTTACTAAATTTGCAAAAATATCATTAGGTAATTTGTAAGGTTCGCTTTCAATAACTAATACAACAATAGTACCGAAATATTCATCTTCTTTACCAGCAATAAAAAATCGATGAGGAATAACTTTGGCTAATTTTTCTTCTATTTTTTCAGGAAACAACTTTACTCCTCCACTATTGATAACATTATCCCATCTACCAATCCATTCAAACCTATTATTATCCAACAACTTAACTAAATCATTTGTAATTAATTTTTCGGGATTAATTTTTGGAGCATCAATCACCAAGCATCCTCTATCGTCCACTTCAATTGATGCGTGAGATAAAACAGTAAAAAACGATTCATTAATCTTTTTGGCAGCAATATGAGTAATTGTTTCTGTCATTCCATACGTTTCATACGCTTGAGTTTTCTTGTGTAACAAAGCCTGCACTAAATGAACATTAACCTTGGCACCACCAATAATTAATTTTTCGACTTGATCTAACTCATTCAAACTATTTTCTACCTGCATTGGCACCATTGCTACAAAATTGTAATATTTTGTGTTTTCTGCTAATGGTCTAGCTGTTGGCTTTACAACATCTAATTGCCAACCAAATAACAGTGCTCTTATAAACATTAACTTGCCGCCAACAAATGCTGCTGACATACACAAAAGTGCTGTACTTTGTTCTTTCACATCAAAAAAATGAACCGTTGCCTCGGCAGAAACAATTATTGCATGCTTTTGTAAATGTATTTCTTTGGGAGTGCCTGTTGTTCCTGAGGTATGAAGTACTAAATAATCCGCATCATTAAACCAATCGATAATTAACTGCCCTAATTGTATCAAATAATCTTCATTTGATTTGCAGTACAAATATCCTAATTCGAGTAAAGTTTCTTTTGTATACGAATTTCCATTTAACCTAAATTCTGGATGAATATAATTAATAATAGTATTATTCATAAATATAAATTATTCTACTTTGCCAAACAAACGATTTTTC
>JASLED010000048.1 GCA_030151255.1 Flavobacterium sp. | reverse complement strand
GGCGCAACTTATTGCGATAAAATATTATAAATGCCTCGCAGAACCTATTTTTTAATCGATTTAAGACACTTTCTCCCTTTTCAAGTATAAAGATACCAAACAACACGCTTAACGTCCTTAAAACACCTTAAATTAAGTCATAATTTTACTAAAAACAATATAATTCTCCCTCTGCTACTACCAACAATAAAAGAATTGTTAATTTTTATTCCTTTATTTTAACAAAAACTATGATTTGGGCGGAGGGTTTTTATCCACCCAACTTATAAACAATTAATAATCAATAATATACAATTAAAATGGGCGGAAGGGTAGAGAAAAGTACTATTTTTCAAACTTATTAATCAATATTCTTATTATTATTTTGCAAAAATTGATATACTTCTCCCCAAATGGGGTTTTACAATTAAAAAACCCTTGTATTTACTGGGTTTAACTTAGGTGGGCAGAGATTTAGTATGTATATAATCCTCCGCCCAAAATACCCAAAAAGGGCATTAAAAAGTGATTTATACACAATTAATATAGGTTTAGAGGTGTCTTTTAGAGGGGTTTTTTTGATGTTTTTAGCCTATTTTTTAATGCCTTTTTTTTGACATGTGTTGTGTATTAAAAAAATAGCTGTATATTTGCTACACAATAAACAATTAAAAAGATGGCAGAAATTAAAAAAATACAATTTGACTTCTCTCAAATGACGCCTAACCAACATAGGCAATTAATTAAGCAAATTAGAAATAATGGTTTTGAGGTATCTATTTCTAATTATCAAGATTTTTGGATATTTAGATTTTGTAATGAATTTGACGGATTTAAGTTTTTTAAAGACGAGAATAAAAAACTTATAAAATACACGTACAAGCAGTTTATCGAAGAGTTTAAAACTAAGAAAGAAGTTCAGTACATGATGAGCGAAAAAGACTTTAATTCGCTTAAAAAGAAGCATGATGAAATAGGTAAATTATTAACTAAAATTAGAGTAAAATAATGGCTAAAAACATTTACAAACGCAAGCACATGGCATTAGGAAAAACCGATAGAATCAACATTGCGGGCTATAAGCACCTCCTGCCGCTATATCGGAAAGAGATTGACAAGATTAATGAATCTGAAAACAAACGAATGTTTGAGCAATTAGCAGCGAGGGAAGGGGCTTTTTGTATAGATGAATTCATTGAACGAATGAATAAAGACGCGGAGTTTAGAAGCGAGATATTGAGAAAATATAAAATTGAGTAGTTATGTTACAACCACATGAATTAAGACGAGGAAACCACATCAAACAAGGCGTTATTTCCGAAGTTAGAAAAAAGTCGGTATTAGTCTAACTTTATGACAATAGATTTAAAACTATTGATTATAAAATAGAAGATATTGGGCCTGTTGAATTAACCCCTAAAAAACTTTTTGAGTTTGGATTTAAGGAAGAAGATTTACTGTATTACATTGGAGATTTTGTAATTAGTAATTTTAGAGAAGATTATTTTTCTTTAGACGTTTATTATGATTCTGAAATCAGATATGTACACGAACTTCAAAACATCTATTACGATTTAACCCGAAAACAATTGTAGTTATGAGCGAATTTAAAGGAACAAAAGAGGATTGGATAAAAGATCGCGCAATTATTAAAATAGGGGTTGTAACATACACTCCCGAATGCAACGTAGAGGACTTTGACAATAACGAACATTTTAAAAGAGTCACAGAGGTAGAGGCAGAAGCCAACGCACTACTAATTATTAAAGCACAACAAATGCTTGAGATGTTACAAAGCGTATCTAAAATAAAGACAACATTAGACTTGATTCAATACAAATTGAAAGCAGAACAACTAATCAAAGAAGCAACAGAATTATGATACTAACAGGAAAATCATTACAAGATTTTTGCAAATATATAGGGCAACCATTCGTAGGATTAAATTTCGATGATATTCCTGACTTGGTCAAACAAAGCTATTATATAGAATTCTTTTGCCACGTAGGAATATGGGAAAGTGTATTTTATAAATCATATCGTTCAACTGGATTTAAGTTTTATAAAGTAGCTGTTAATCAAGCTATTCATAAAGCAAACGAAATTTACAACAAAAAACACGAATAGGATTATGAAAAAAACAGCCAACGAACTAATATTTATTAGTCAAATAAATAGGGATGGAAGTGGGACTTCTCCCGTTTCAGATAGGTATATAGAAACAATGATTAACAATAAAGATGAGTTCAATGTATTATGTTTATCAATGTCAAAAAAAACATACATCGCTAACGGATTTAATTCATTTGTAGTAAAATTGAAGTAGATATGAAAAGCATAGTATTTACAGATACGGAATTAAAAAAAGGAGATTTAAATAATTGGTTAAGTAGAGGTTTTGAAGTAGTATCTTGTGTTAAGCTAGATACTAAATACAATACTTTATTTATTTTAAAACAAAAGTAGTATGAAAAAATTATATTTCGAAACGAGTAAAGGGAAGTTTCTATTAAGCGAAAGTGATGAACATTATGATCATAGATTTATATGTCAATTAAGTAAAATAACAGAACAACAAGCGAGTGAGATAGTGGATAATGGTAATATAGACTCAATTGAAGTATTAAAGCTATTACTACATAAAAAAGGAGTTCATTTGTTTGGTAATCCTTTTCCTGATGCTGGGTTAATTCCAAGTGCAGAACAACAACTATACCGAGAAGCAAAACAAAACACATTTTACAACCCTTATATTTTTAAATTATGAAAACATACAACAAACAACGACTAAACGAATACGCAAAGGAATTATTTGCGTTGTGTTTGGAGAAGGGGATTGATTTTAAATACCATGAAAGCGATGAAACAATTACTTTATATTGCTTTAAGACAATAGACACAGTTGCTTATTTGTGTTCAGGTTTATATAATCACAAAACTAATGGTGTAACACCAATATGGGAACTAATCGAAAAAGTAAAAGCATTGTAAAATGGATAATAAGCAAAGATTAATATTAATGGGTTTTACTCCTATTCAATCAACTTTAATTATAGAGCAGATAAACAAACGAGGGTTAGATTTAGATTCAGTTATTTGTGATATTCAAAATGTTAATAATCGTGAGGAAAGTTTAGACATAGATCCTATAATTATTAAAAAAACATTTGCAATTTACAATAATCCAAGTCCAATAAAAAGAGGAGTAATACCACCTAAATTTTATAAAAAGTAATTATGAAATTCACAAAAAAACAAGAGGAATTTTTACAGGTAGCAGCAGAGGGGTGATTATGAAAAACACAAAACAAATAATACTTTTAGATATTGCCAACGACCTTTATAAGAAACTTGATGTTAAACAATGCCACGAAGGCAAAATAAAAGAAATAAGAGCTTTTTTAGATTCAGAATACAAGAAACTACGTAAAGAACTTTTAGAAGCTAGAAAAGATCCCAAACGACTTGATTACGCCAAAGCAGTGGTTTATCGTATGATATTATTAATGTTATATGTAAATTATTGGCCTAAACCAGAAGAAATAGAAAAATTTAAAAACTGCGTTAATGATCAAACGGAACGCGAAGTTTTTTCTTATCTTCACAAACTCTTAGAAAAGCACCCCGATGGCATTAACGAATTAAGTACGGATTACGAGGATTCTGATGAGGTTTATATATCCTTAGTGAATATAGTTGAGTGCATGGGTATGAGGTCAGAATACAGCCATGTGAGCAAAAAAAGCATGACCTTTATAAAACATAATGAGCTTCATAATATTGCTGATGTGTGCGGTATTTTAGAGGCTTGGCGATTAGAGAGAAGAAGTACAATAACCAAAGTAAATAAATTATTACAATATGGAAAACCAAAATTTCGTGCCTTGTTGCACACCGATCACAAAAGAGAGTTATAATAAGATGTTGCCTTTTTTAAATATTGAATATGAAATAACCGACTTTAAAACAAATAATTTTTTATCAAATACAGATATGAAAGGCGATTTTTACATATTAGGAAGTGACAGACACGACGGCAATAAAAAAGTCTCAAACTTCCAATTTCTTATTAACTCAGGAGTTGAACTAACCTTACAAGATGTGTACATTGAGGTAAACGATGAGAATAGAAAAGAGGTTATTGAGTTTATTATAGATAACTCTCTTGGCGTACTACCACATCATATGATTCATACTTCTAATGGATTATGTATGTTTGAAAAAGGAAGTTACTATTTAGATGTCAATAATGTTCCTGATACATCAAAACTAATCCAAGCAACAATACAAGAGGTTAAAGAGTATTTCCCCCCCCCTGCTGCTCCTATTGAAAATCTTACTTTAAAAAACATACAAGTAGATTGTACTAACTTAACTACTGAGCAGATTGAGAACATGAAGCGTGTAGTTGTTGAGAATGGGTATGAGTTGTGGGATCATGAAATTTCTTTTAAAAAAACAGCTCGTAAATGTATGTTTATGAAAAACGCTATTGGTAATGAATTCCTTATAGCAGGTCATAGTGACAAAAATAATAAAACCACAATCACATACGAAAAGTTCATGGAGTTGTTTGACAAGAAAAAACATTTACAAATGTGGGGAAGAGGAAACAGAAGAATACTAGATTTAGATGGTAAAATGAAAGGATGTATTCTACAACCTAATCAAAACAACAACTTCCAAACAATTACAGACTCTATTGCATCGCTATTAGAGTATAAAAATGAAAAATACGGAAATCCAGCCTTAGAACCATTAAACATCTTTTCTAATAAATGTAAAACAGGACAAAGGCTTGATGATAAATTAGCAAGAATAAAGAACTCAGATAAACTTAAAAAGAATGATGTAGTTGATTTAATCGGTTATTTAATTCTTACTTGCAAAGAAAATAATTGGACTAATTTTGATGAATTCAAAGATTAATAAATAACATGGAAAATAATTTCAAACGACTAGAACAAAAAGTAATTAAGTGGGGAGAATCTAAAGGTATACTATCTAAATCTCTTCCAATTAAACAGTATGAAAAAACATTAGAAGAAATTTCTGAGTTAAAAGAAGCATTAGTAGCTCAACTATATGATAAAAAAACATTTATCAATAGCAAAGGAGTTGAATTAAATACAGATAAAGAAATTAAAGATGCTATAGGTGATGTTGTTGTTACTTTAATTATTCAGTGTGAGATGCAGGGGCTTAAAATAACTGATTGTTTAGAATACGCCTACAACGAAATAAAAGACCGCAAAGGACGTATGATTAATGGCGCATTTGTAAAAGATGAACTTTAACATCGAATACATAAACTTCACGCCTGAGTATGGCTTTATTTATTTTGTTCGACTTAAATATTTAGGAGTTGAACAAGAGGAAGTTTTTTCTCTTTACCAAAAAGAAAGAATATTTAAAAAAGTCATTACAAAGGGCGTGAAGTTAAAAACAATTAATTTAGAAATCGAACTAATAAAGATAATTGGCACACATGGAAATCACGGGAAAATTACGACAACAATACCAACACCTACGAAATAATTACGCATTCAGATACAATATTGTGACAGGTATGTATGAGTTTAGGAAGTGTGCAAAAGCAAAGCCTATTCCAAATGAGCCATGGCAAGAATTTGACGACCGTATAAAAAACGATATTTTGTTAGATATGAGTTTTCAAGATTTAGAACTCCCAGAGGCAAAGTTCAATATTTACGTTGAGTCAATAAGGATGAGTCCTAATTACGATCCTATACTTTCTTATTTCGAGGAATTGAAGTCTTTTAAACCTAACAATGAAAGCCAAATTTCAAAGCTTGCATCAACTATAAAATGTGACAATCCTAAGTTTTTTGAATTAGCATTTAGGAAGTTTTTAGTGTCCACAGTGGCGTGCCTATTAGAGCCTGATGCCGTTAACGATACGTGTTTAGTTTTCCGATCACCCCAAGGAGCAGGTAAAAGTAGATGGATGCGTAAATTATTGCCTAAGAAATTTCAGTCTAGGTTTTTAAAAGAGGGATTTATTAACCCAAAAAACAAAGATCACACCATTTTCTTGGCTCAATATTGGTTTATTCACTTGGATGAATTGGAGTCATTAAAAGGCAATAACGTTGGTGATATTAAATCTTTCATTACTACTCAAAGAATTTCCGAGCGTAAAAGCTATGGGCGCTACAATTCTCATTTTGTTAGGCGTGCATCATTTTTAGGGTCCGTTAATGAGGCTAAATTCTTAACTGATATTACTGGAAATAGACGATGGCTTGTTTTTGAAGTTGAATCGATCGATTATATGCATCACATAGACATTGACGCTGTATGGGCTGAGGCTTATTATTTGTATAAACAAGGTTATCAGCATTGGTTTGACAAAAAAGAAATTGAAGAACTAAATAATCTAAACGAAACATTTAGGGAAATGAGCCTTGAAGAAGAGCTACTATTGCAATTATTCGATTTTCCAAAAGAAGAGGGAGGATGGGGCAAATACATGAGCTCTACTGATGTGATTATGGAAATAATGAAGACTCAAGGCCAAGTGGGAAATAAATTAAACAACAATACCCTAGGACGCGCTTTAAGCCGTTATGCTGTGCTGAAGAAGAAAAGCGGTGTTATGAAGTATTATGTACTTTATAAAGAGCAGCAGGGGGGAGTTGAATATACAGAAGAAGAAAACGATAATTTACCATTTTAAAACAAGTAGAATATGAGACTAACAACCACAACAAATTTTGTATTAAGTCAAAATAATCACGAAAATAAAGCAGCTTTATACTTTAAAACAATTGGAGTAGCTGAAACATTAAATAGTAAGCCGGAACTACGCCTTTTTGTAGGAAAACCTTGGTTTAAAGGATTCAGAATACTTAAACAAGAATGCAGTACAACTGTGCTTAAAATTGATAGAAAATATTGCTTTTCAATAAACGAAGACATTCTTGTTTTTTGTAACGTTACAAATACCGTTAAGTATATTGGGGTTGAAGGATCTTTTATTATTCAAAATATTGAACATTTAGCAAGATGCATGAATCTTGAATTAACAGATTATAGAAAGGAGTATATTGGATTATGATAACCGCCTCTTATTTCAATAGCGCCAATGACACTACTCCAAAAGACATAGATTTATTGGAATGGCTAAGTTGGACCATTAACCCACCAAAAGAATACGAAAATGCTGTTTTAAATTACAGAAAAACACTACTTAGAAAAGACAAAGTAAAAATACCTTGTATCACTCCCTCTACTGCTTTCAAAACGCATAGGGAGTTGGAAGATATAAAGCATAAGAACGCAGTTATTTGCTTCGACATCGATAGGTTTGCAAAAAGCAAAAAATCGCCTCAAAATCCTTGTATTGATCTAGTTTTAGTCAAAGAATTTGTAAGACAACACCCCGCGTGTTTATATGCAGGTTTTTCGTGTAGTGGCAATGATTCAGGATTGTACGTAATTATGCGAATAGGTCATTCAGATAGATTAATTGACTACTTTGAATATTTTCAAAAATCATTTTTAAGGCACGGAATTAACATCGATCCAAGTTGCAAAGATTACACTCGTTGTCGTTTTTTTTCAATTGATAAAGAGGCTTATTTTAATCCTGATGCAAAAGTTTTTATTTTAAAGGACCAGATCAAAGAAGCGCCAAAACAAAAAGAATTTAGAAGCAGTGGCGTGAGTATTTTGGATAATATTGATAAAGTATGGTCCATTGTAAATGACTGCGAAAAACATTCGATTGACATTACTTCAAATTATTCAGATTGGGCAAAAATAGCCGCTGCATTAAACAATTCTTTTGGTGAAGATGGTCGGACTATTTTTCATAGAATAAGCGCTATTTACGCGTCTTATAACTACGACGAGTGCGATAGAAAATACGATCAATGTAAAAAAATGAACAAGATTAGCTTGTCAAGTTTCTTTTACATTGCTTCTTTTTACGGTGTTAAATATTAGTTAAAATAAATTATCAAATTTTGTAATTCGTAAATTTATATTATATTTGTAGTGTACAAATGAGATAACAATAACACTTAAAAAAATATGATTATGAAAATGACAGAGCAAATCAAAACAGAATTACAAGAGTTGTTTGAAAAATACAAATGTCAAATACAAGTTAAAGGCGACGAATTAAAAATAAAATACTTTAAATAAATGAAACACAAAAACATTATTCAACACCTAATTGATCAAAGCGGACTAACTCAAAAGGAATTCGCTTTAAGAGTAGGAACAACCGAGCCGAAATTATCAAGGTATAAAAAAATACCGACTTCCGTTCCTTATGTCACAGTGGTAGAATGGGCAGAAAAACTAAACATTGATCTTTAAAACCATGTTACGTATGTTCAGAAAGAAAACCAAGATAGAAAAACTAAACTCTATTGCTGAAAATTTCCACGAGCAATTAGATGGACTTTCGATGACTGATAAAGCTAGTATTTTATGCACATTACAAAGGCTAGTAATAGTTGAGGCAGAAAAGAAAAAACAAGATTCAGAAAACGCATTAAAAATAATTGAAGGATGAAAAAATACACATTCCACCACAACCAAGAAGAAACTGTAATTGAAGCAGAAAATATTAAAGATGCTTTGATTGAGTTTAAGAAGCAAAAACCAGAAGTTAAATCATATACAGTTAAGTCATAATGGAAAAATTCAACTACACAAAAGTCACTCATGATACTATCAAAATTACAGGTATCAATTCAAACGAAAAGAAAATTGTTATTCCTGCTGAAATAGACGGATTTTCCGTTACTCACATCGGCGATTGGGCGTTTCGTTACAATCAGCTTACGTCAGTAGAGATCCCGAACTCCGTTACTCACATCGGCGATTGGGCGTTTCGTTACAATCAGCTTACGTCAGTAGAGATCCCGAACTCCGTTACTCACATCGGCTCTGGGGCGTTTCGTTACAATCAGCTTACGTCAGTAG
>JASLED010000036.1 GCA_030151255.1 Flavobacterium sp. | reverse complement strand
AGAAAAATTACTAATTTTATAACACAAACACTATCTTATTCTCTACAAGAAAGTGTCCAAATTACTTTGAAGACATACAATTAGGTGATCACTTTCCACCGGAATTAAGTGATCACTTTTAACGGAATTAGGTGGTCAATTTCACTGGATTCTCCACATAGGTAGCTTATTTCTAAAAAAGAAAATTACCTCACTTAAAATTAATATTCTTTTCTTTCCTTAGAGTTTATTTTAAGTAATTAATTATGTTTAAAAACTATCAAATATAACATATTCCTGCTGCAGAAGTAGTTGTAAATGCACAGAAAAAACAGCGCTAAGTGAAAAAAATAAAAAAAGCACATACAGAAATGTATGTGCTTTTTTTTTATAGTTTAGTTTTTTATTTGTATTCTTTTACTACTTGATTAATACGGCCAAATATTGATTTTCCGTCATTATCTTTCATTTCAATTTCAATACGGTCGCCAAACTTCATAAATGGTGTAGATGGTTTTCCATCTTTGATTGTTTCTAAACAACGAACTTCTGCTAAACAACTAGATCCTGTTGGGCTACCTTGATTTGCAACTGTACCCGAACCAATTACTGTTCCTGTCATTAACGAACGTGTTTTTGCAGCGTGAGCCACTAATTGTCCAAAATTAAACGTCATATCAATTCCTGCATTTGGAGATCCAATTAATGTACCGTTTAATGTAGAATATAATGGCAAGTGCAATTTACCATCTTTCCAGCTATCGCCTAATTCATCTGGTGTAACTACAACAGGAGCAAAAGCAGTCCACGGTTTTGATTGATAAAAACCAAATTGCTTGCCTAATTCAGCAGGAATTAAGTTTCTCAATGAAACATCGTTTAATATTGTAATTAATTTAATATGTTCTAACGCTTGTTCTGCACTAACTCCAGGAGGTACATCATCCGTAATTACAGCTACTTCTGATTCAAAATCAATTCCCCACTCTTCGCTAGCAATCTCAATATCATCATTTGCGCCAATAAATGCGTCAGACGCTCCCATATACATCAACGGATCTGTCCAGAAGCTTTCTGGTAACTCTGCATTTCTAGCTTTTCTAACCAATTCTACGTGTGTAACATAAGCACTTCCGTCTGCCCAATGATACGCTCTAGGAATTGGCGCCAATACTTTTACTGAATTAAAATCGAAAGCAGCTTGTTCGTTTCCAGAGTTTAAGCTTTGGTATACTTCGTTTAATAATCCTTCGTTTATTTTCCAGTTATCTAATGCAGCTTGCATAGTAATAGCAATACTTGGAACGGCAACAGCTTTTGTTAAATCTTTACTTACAACAACTAATTGCCCATCTCTTGTTTGATTGTCAATACTTGCTAATTTCATTTTTTATTAGTTTTTATTGTTTAGGTTCGAATATTTTCTTTTAAAAGCAAACCAAGAAAAGTTTCTATAATTCATTTCTAAAAGAAGAAGCCGAAGGTATAAAAAATTATGCAGAAAAGCGATGAAGTTTTTAATTCGTCTAAAAGCAATTTGCTAGCTTATTCATAATAAGCCAGCATTTTTTTTATCTCGTGGATTACTTCATCTTTCAACCATTTTGGCTCAATTACTTGTACATTAGAACCATAATTTAGCAATTGTTCTTTAAAATCGATATTAGGTTTTATCTGAAGCGTGGCAATTATTTTTCCGCTTGATGTTTGATCTAATTTTTGGCTACTGTGAATTGGAAAACGCTTTAGTTGATGCAACTGATTTCTGTTGAAAGACAATTTTACTTCTTGGCATTCATTGCGTGTATAATTTATTCCTATAATATCTTTAAACACTTCGCGAGCCGTTCCATTTTCAGAATAGGCTACATATTCGGTAAGTTTAAGATTAGAAATAAAATCAATTTCAATGCTCATTAATTTTGTATCGTTATATCCAACAATACACCACTTATTTTTATAATATCTAAAAAAACGTGGAGAAAAATATAGGCTTTCTTGCGTAAGTCCATTTAGAGGTTCCCAATCAAATAACACTTGTTTTTTTGTGTTAATTGCCTTGATTAAAATACGCAGAAAATCAATAGGCACTGGCGATTTATCAGAACTTTCCATTTCTATAAAATCATCAAAAAGACTTTTATGTCTTAAATCACTCATCATCGCGTTTAACGGTACAAGCTCTTTTAGTACATTTAAAACTATTTCTGCCTTTGACAGGCTTTCTTCCGCTATATAATAGGTTTTGGAAGAATAATCTAATAGAATTTCTATTCCATAATCAAACAATAAATCGTTTAGGGCTCGATAAAGTGTTCGCTCACTGATATCAATATCATGACTTTTTAAATAATCTATTAATTCATCGCGTGTGGGTTTTACACCTTGTTTGAAATAATTAATTAATAAAAAATAATAATGAAGTTTTTTCATGTTGTAGTAAGGTAAATTAAGGGTGTTTAGGTGAATTTATTACCTATCAATATTATGGTATAAAGCGTGAAAGTACAATACTCAATTAGTGAAACTAGAATAATTTTTAGTAAAGCTATTTTACATAAAAAATGAATTATACTTTTTTTATAAAAAAAAAGATATAAATAAATTAAAACAAATTAAATTAATATTTAAAAAAATATAAGATTTTAAATAAATTATAAATATTTTACAAAAAAAAGATACAAACACAAAAAAAATCTCTTATTGCGATTTATTAAATTTTATTCTAAAGCACAAATCAGATTTAACAATAACTTACTATGTTTAGGCATTCTTTTATTTTATTACAAATTATTTAAATAAACATCTTTTTTTCTTTTGATATAATTCATTATTTTTTCATCGTTTAGTAAAAATATAAAACTCAATAAATAAAATTAGTATCTTTGTTCCAGTCTTATAAAAATTAATCATCTCATTTTTTTTTCAAAAAGAATAAATCAATGAAAAAATATAACACTATTTTTTGTGCAGCTTTAACGGTAGCCATCTCTTCTGCATCTTGCATTAATAAAAATAAAAACAGCAATAATTCAGAAGAAAATCTGGAAAATTCCTCTAAAAGTTTTATCAAACATGTTTTTCCTAACGCAAGTGTAAAAGGCTTTAAAAAAATAGATCAATCCAACTATTACAATTCAGCTATTACAGCAATTTTGACAGATAGTATTCGTATTGATTTTGACAAAGATGGCAATTGGACTGAAGTAATTGCTGAAGATGATAAGATGATTCCGCTGTCGTTTTTAAATGAAGAAGTTTCGATGATTCAGCTATATGTTTCAGAAAAATTTAAAAACTTGTACATTATAGAAATTAACAGAGAAATTCAAAAAGGTTTTGAAGTAAAATTAAACAATGGCGTTGGATTAATATTCGATAGTTCGCAGAATTTTATCGGTTTAGATATTGACAAAAATCAAGACGAAACGCTACTTCAAATTCATCAATTACCAAAAAATAGTTTAGCATATTTACATCGCCATTTTACAGACAATTCAATCATTTTAATTAAAAAAAGCACAAACTATACCAAAGAATATTGTGTGTATTTGGCACAAGGATATAAGATTTGTTTTGATTCTCAAGGAGTTTGGATCGCTATTGAATCAAACAACAACCAACCAATTGATTTTAAACTGTTTAATCCTTTAATTGAAAGGTACATTTTACAAAAATATCCTGGTGCAACTATTGTAGAAGCTTTATTTACGAATGGAAATTACGAATTAAAATTGATTAATAACGAAGTGCCTTTGGAATTAAAATTTGACATTACAGGCAACTTAATTCAATAAACTTAATGACGCCAGAAAAAAAGCAATTAATAGAATTGAGCTTTAACCGATCTGAAGCCTTGCAATTTTATAACGCTTCTTTAATAGAAGTTAAAAAAGATTATATTTCGATAAAAATTCCAAAACAATCTTTAATGACAAGAAAGCAAGGAATGTTTAACGGCGCTATAATTGTGCTTCATTAGTTGATATTTCTTCGGGCTATGCTGCTGTAAGTCACTACGAAGACGATTGTTACGTAGTTACGGTAGAATTAAAGGTAAATTACCTGCATATTGCAATTGGCAACAATCTCTTATCTAAATCTTATGTGGTAAAAGGTGGCAAGAAAATATCGGTAATACGAACCGAAATTTATACGGTAAACGATGATTTATCGAACGAAAAACACGTAGCAACTTCCTTAGTTACTATAATGAGAATAAAATAAAAAAGCGTTGAAAATTCAACGCTTCTTTTTTATGCTAAGAAAATTCCATTTTCTTTAATTAAAATTTTCTTTTCTTTATACAAACTTCCAATCGATTTTTTAAACGCTTTCTTACTCATGTTTAAAACCGTTTTTATATCTTCAGGATGGCTAGTATCTGACAATCCTAAAAAACCATTGTTTTCTTCCAACGCTTTTAAAATAGAAGCAGCTCCGTCACCGATTGCTTCAACTCCAACTTTTTGACGACTTACATCTATCTTTCCATCTGGACGAATTGATTTAATATATCCGATAATTCGATCTCCAGTTCGTAATTCTTCAAAAATTTCGTTTTTATAAATCAATCCTTTGTGCTTTTCATTAATAATTACATTGATACCTAAATCTGTAATATGAGAAACCACAAGCTCTACTTCTTCTCCAACTTCTACCGTAATAGCATCGTTTGATAAAAATTGATTTAAACGACTAGATCCTACTAATCGGTTCGATTTTTCGTCTAAACTCATGTAAATCATATACCAATTGCCTTCTTTCATTGGGCGAGCTTGCTCTGCAAAAGGCACAAATAAATCCTTTTCTAAACCCATGTCTAAAAATGCACCAAACTGATTGATGTAATTTACCTTTAACAAAGCAAATTCATTGAGGTAAATATAAGGTTCTAACGTTGTTGCAACAGGTCTTTCTTCTTGATCTAGATACACAAACACAGTTAATTCATCTTCTACAGAAGATATTTTGGGCACGTATTTAGTTGGCAAAAGAATATCTGTTTCGCCATCTGTTAGATAAGCACCAACACTTGTAAACCTTGCTATTTTTAATTTATTGTCTTCTCCAATTTTAATCATAATTATTGGATTTTATTTTTTTTATATTATTTTAATTCTAACTGAAAAGTATCTTTAAAGATTTGCATTGCTGGATTTAGTTCAATAAAACGCTGCAATTTATCTTTATTATCTAAAACTTTTTTCTCAATTCTCACTTCTTCATTTACGATAATTTCAATTTCAATATCGTAATTATTTAGTTTTTTTCGAAGATAATTGGCTAAGTCATATTTATTTTCGTCAAAACTAATTTTTGAGCCTTCATTAGGCATTTCTAAGCTAACCGTTGTACCTTTTAAAACAGGAATCACCATTCCCATTAATGAAGACATTATCATAATACCCGAACGCGTTAATCGATCTGAATATTTATTCCATTCTATCATCAAATTATCATAAGTAAAAACATCTCTTGGTAAATCATCCGGGTTTATTACTTTTTTTTCTAAAGAAGATTCAAGCTCTCTTCTTTTTCTAATACTTGATAATGACAAGGCAGAAACTGAACGTTCGGTTGGAGTATTTTGAATAGGTTGATAATTATTTTTACCAATACTTTCAACAACCTCATTTACTTCCTCTTGTGTATCTTTACTTAAATCTTTAATTAAAGTTACTGATTGTATTTCAACATCAATTAATTCTTTATTTTTTTCAACTAAATTTTCTGATTTAGAAGCAATAGACAATACTGCTACTGCCGGAATTATGTATGATTTATCTTTTTTTTTTCGCCTTCGTACGTTAAAGACGCTAACTTCATCAAACATAATTCAACCAATAATCTTTGGTTTTGACTAGACTTAAATTTTAAATCTGTATCATTTGCAATATCAATTGCATCTAATAGAAAAGGAACAGAAACTTTACTTGCTTGCATCTCAAATAACTGACGACCGTGATCTCCAATTTCTAACAAACTTGCTGTTTGAGGTGTTTTACAAACCATTAAATTTCTAAAATGCGTAGCTAAACCCGCAACAAAATGATGCGCATCAAAACCTTTTGCCAAAACATCATCAAATGAAACTAATAAATCTGGAATATTGTTTGCAAGAATTAAATCTGTTACTCTAATGTAATACTCAAAATCCAATACATTCAAATTCTCGGCCACGGCTGCTCTTGTAAGGTTTTTTCCACAATAAGAAACAACTCTGTCAAAAATAGATAAAGCATCACGCATTGCTCCGTCTGCTTTTTGTGCAATAATACGCAACGCATCATCTTCATAAGAAATTCCCTGGCTATTTGCTACCAAAGCCAAATGCTCTGCTGCATCTGCAATTGTTATTCTTTTAAAATCAAAAATTTGACAACGCGATAAAATAGTCGGAATAATTTTATGCTTTTCTGTAGTTGCTAAAATAAATATAGCATGCCTAGGTGGCTCTTCTAAGGTTTTTAAAAAAGCATTAAATGCAGCCGTAGACAGCATATGCACCTCGTCTATGATATAAACTTTGTATTTTCCTGTTTGCGGTGGTATACGCACTTGATCGATAAGATTTCGAATATCATCAACAGAGTTATTCGAAGCAGCATCTAATTCAAATACATTAAAAGTAAAGTCTTCTGTAGGATCATCATATCCTTCTTGATTAATTTTGCGTGCCAAAATACGTGCACAAGTAGTTTTACCTACACCTCTTGGGCCAGTAAATAAAAGCGCTTGAGCTAAATGATTGCTCTCAATAGCGTTTACCAATGTATTAGTAATAGCTTGCTGCCCTACTACTTCTTTAAAGGTTTGTGGTCTGTATTTTCTTGCTGATACGATAAATTGTTCCATACACATAGTCTTACTACAAAGGTAGTCGATTTTTTGTAAAGCACCAATTATTCCCTAAGTTCCAAAGGGAAAAACTCTTGCTCTGACATTCTCATCTTCCACATTTTTCGCAACTCATTGATATTGATATTTTCTTTTCCTCGACTAAATTTCAATTCGTTAGTAAAGAATAAATAATTTAGTTGGGTTTCGATGTAAAAATCATCCAAATTTGTATCTGGATGATATTGAGATTTTAAATCTAAGCTAAATGCTTTTGCTGTTGTATTAGACCAAAAAGCAGTCCATCCACTTTTAAATTCTTTAATCAAGCTAAAAGTTGTTTGGCCAGTTTCTCTGTAAATTAATTTTAGAAGAATTTTTCCATCGTTGCGCGATAACTTTTTTAAACGTTCTTTAAATTGTTCTTCCAAATACTTTTGAGATCGTTTTATATATTGTCGTTTTTGCTTATTGCTTGTCATTTTCTCTAAATTCTCATTCAAAATGGTCAAATTTTCAGCAGTTGCACGCGCATATGGATATACTCTACGAATTCTATTTCGAAGAATATTCATATCTTTTCTATAAGCTTCCTCCTTTGCATCAAACCCAATATAAATTTCAGGAATACTGTATTTTAAGGTATCCTCAATCTCTACTTCTATTTCTGGAACTGGTTTCAATACCTTTTCCTGAGACCATCCTATAAAAGATACTTGCATTGCAATTAGAATAAAAAACAACTTTCGCATTTGAAAAAAATTTAATCAAATTTAATTTTTTATAAGTGCAATATCAAGGTAATTCATAAATTCGTTTAAAAAAATTTATTATGGCTAATTCAACATTATTCAACAACGATTCTCTTGCATTTTTAGAGCAATTTTTAAACAATCCTTCACCAACAGGACACGAATATAAAGGTCAAAAACTTTGGATGAATTATTTACGTCCTTATGTAGATACTTTTATTACCGACACCTATGGAACCGCAGTTGGAATTATTAACCCAGATGCACCTTATAAAGTAGTAATAGAAGCACATGCTGATGAAATTTCTTGGTATGTAAAATTTATTTCTGAAGACGGATTTATACACGTTGTAAGAAATGGTGGTAGCGATCATATGATTGCTCCGTCAAAACGAGTACATATTCATACTAAAAATGGTATTATTGAAGGTGTTTTTGGATGGCCTGCTATTCATATAAGAAATAGAGCTGGAAAAGAAGAAAGCCCTAAAATTGATACTAATTTTATTGATGTTGGATGTAGCAACAAACAAGAAGTTTTAGAGTTAGGAATTCATATTGGTTGTGTTATTACTTATCCAGATAATTTTACCGTTTTGAATAAGAAAAGATGGGTTTGTAGAGCATTAGATAATCGTGTTGGTGGATTTATGATTGCAGAAGTAGCACGTCTTCTAAAAGAAAATAAAAAAGAATTGCCATTTGGTTTATATATTGTTAATGCAGTTCAGGAAGAAGTTGGATTGAGAGGTGCCGAAATGATTGCTCAAACCATAAAGCCAAACATTGCTATAATTACAGATGTTTGCCACGATTCGAATACTCCAATGGTTGATAAAAATATTGAAGGTGATAATACACTGGGTAAAGGACCTGTAATTGGATATGCTCCAGCTATACAAAACAATTTAAGACAATTAATAGAAGATATTGCAGAGCAAAATAATATCCCTTTTCAGCGCAATGCTTTATCTCGCATTACAGGAACAGATACCGATGCCTTTGCATATAGTAATGGTGGTGTTGCCTCTGCATTAATATCACTTCCCTTGAGATATATGCACACAACAGTAGAAATGATAGATCAACAAGATGTAGAAAATACTATTTTACTGATTTACAATACATTATTACAAATAAAAAACAATCATAATTTTAATTATTTTTCTTAAAACATCTGTTCTAATACCTTTAAACATTACGGAAAGATAAAATAATTGTAAACTATATTAAAAAATAGTTGTTTTATTGAAAAAACAATAACAATGACATGCTATGTCAAGAAAATTAAATATCTTTAGAATAAATAAAGTTAATTTAGATGTAACAATATATAACAACAAACACCCTACTATTATGTTAATTAATGAAAGTTTGATCGAATCTGATGGAGACTACGAGAAATTTTTACTTTTATTAGAAAAAAGAGAAACTGAAGGTAAAAATTATCTTTCTCTAAAAAAAATACCCCATTATCTTCATAGTAAATTAATTGAAGAAGGATACATAATAAAAAGAGAAGTAAAAATTACCTCAAAGTTTCTTTTTGGTAAAAAAACCTCTTATTATTACAGAATTGAAAAATCTAATAAAAATTAGATTTTAACAGAACAATTTTACTTTTTGTTTACACAGATAAGATAATTTTTCTTTTCTTCACCGAAAAAGACATTTCTTATCAAAAAAGGCTTTCATATGAAAGCCTTTTTCTTTTTCAATATATTTAAAATAAAAAACGCGAACCATAAAGATTCGCGTTTTTTATATATTAAGAAAAGAAATTATTATCCTAATACTTCTTTTACTTTTTTACCAATTTCAGCAGGAGAATCAACAACGTGAATACCACATTCTCTCATAATTCTCTTTTTTGCTTCTGCTGTATCATCCGCTCCACCAACAATTGCACCTGCATGTCCCATTGTTCTTCCTTTTGGTGCAGTTTCTCCAGCGATGAATCCGATAACTGGTTTTTTATTTCCATCTTCTTTAATCCATCTTGCAGCATCAGCTTCTAATTGACCTCCAATTTCACCAATCATAATAATTGCTTCTGTTTCTGGGTCAGCCATTAATAATTGTACTGCTTCTTTTGTAGTTGTTCCAATAATTGGATCTCCACCAATTCCGATTGCTGTAGTGATTCCTAAACCTTCTTTTACTACCTGATCAGCAGCTTCATACGTTAAAGTTCCTGATTTAGAAACAATACCTACTGTTCCTTTTTTGAAAACGAAACCTGGCATAATACCAACTTTTGCCTCACCTGGAGTAATTACTCCTGGACAGTTTGGACCTACCAATCTACAATCTCTTGTTTGAATGTAATCGTAAGCTTTAATCATATCTGCAACTGGAATTCCTTCCGTAATACAGATAATAACTTTAATACCAGCATCAGCAGCTTCCATAATAGCATCAGCAGCAAATGCAGGTGGAACAAAGATTATTGAAGTATCTGCACCAGCTTTATCAACAGCTTCTGATACTGTATTAAATACTGGACGATCTAAATGTAGTGTTCCTCCTTTACCTGGAGTTACTCCACCAACAACGTTTGTACCATATTCAATCATCTGAGAAGCATGGAAAGTACCTTCACTTCCTGTAAAACCTTGAACGATGATTTTTGAATCTTTATTTACTAAAACACTCATGATCTTGTTTTTATTTAATTTTTTAGAACTTACTTACACAAAAATAAACAATTATACTAAGCTATAAAACTTTTATCTATCAATATTTGGTAAATAAGAATCACAATTAATATTTAATTTACTTTGATATTACTTAGTTTCTTTAAACTATCTAATATTTCAGGTATTCTTTTTGTATTTGCTAATTGTTTTAACTTTTCTCTTGATTCTTCAGCAGGATATCCAAAATATATTTTTCCTCCTTCTAAAGATTTAGAAACGCCTGATTGAGCTAAAATTACAGCTTTAGAACCAATTGTAATTCCACTTGTAGTTCCTACTTGTCCCCAAAGTGTTACTTCATCTTCAATCACAACACATCCTGCTATACCACATTGTGCTGCTATTAAACAACGGCTTCCAATTATTGTATCATGCCCAATATGAACTTGATTATCAATTTTTGCTCCTTCTTTTATTGTTGTATCTCCTGTTACTCCTCTATCGATAGTACAAGCAGCTCCAATTCCAACATTGTCTTCTATTACTACTCTACCGCAAGAAACTAAAGGATCAAATCCTTCTGGGCGTTTTTTGTAATAAAAAGCATCTGCTCCTAAAATTGTACCCGCATGAATAATTACATTATCACCAATTATTGTGCCATCATAGATAACTACATTGGGATGAATAATACAATTTTTTCCAATAGTAACATTATTTCCAATAAAAACTCCTGGTTGTACAATTGTTCCTTCTCCTATTACTGCGTCTTTTGCTTGTAGTTCAGTTGCAGGTTTAAATGGGTTAAAGAATTTTGATAATTTATTGAAATCTCTAAATGGATCGTCTGAGATTAATAAAGCTTTTCCTTCAGGACATTCAACATCTTTATTAATTAAAATAATAGTTGCGTTTGAATTAAGAGCTTTGTCATAATATTTTGGATGATCTACAAAAACAATTTCTCCTTCTTGCACAACGTGTATTTCGTTCATTCCATAAACAGGAAAGTCATCATTACCAACATAATTACATCCTATAATTTCAGCTATAGTTTGTAAACTCTGAACTTTTGAAAATCTCATACTTTTTTACAACTATTCTTTAATACGCTCCATGTAAGAACTTGTAGCTGTATCAATTTTAATTTTATCACCTTCATTTATAAATAAAGGCACATTGATTGTTGCTCCAGTTTCTACTGTTGCAGGTTTTGTTGCATTTGTTGCAGTATTTCCTTTTACGCCTGGCTCAGCATACGTAACTTCTAGAATAACAGAAGCTGGCATATCTACTGCAAGTGGCATTTCTGTATCAGTGTTAATCTGAACCATTACCATTTCTCCTTCTTTCAATAATTCTGGAGCATCTAAAACTTCTTTTAATAAAGTAATTTGTTCGTAAGACTCAACATTCATGAAATGAAATTGATCCCCTTCTGGGTACAAATATTGAAATTTATGAGTTTCTACTCTAACTGGATCAATTTTATGTCCTGCTGAGAAAGTGTTTTCCAAAACTCTTCCATTTGTTAAACTTCTCATTTTTGTTCTTACAAACGCAGGTCCTTTTCCAGGTTTTACGTGTAAAAATTCTACAATTTTATAGATATCGTTATTATAACGAATACATAATCCATTTCTAATATCTGAAGTCGTTGCCATTGTAATTTATTTGTTTTTTAATTAATATTAATACATTCCTGAGTATCCACGCATAATTCCTCTAGAACTATTACGTATAAACATAATTATTTCATCTCTTTCTGGCGTAGCTTCCATTTCTGTTTCTATAATCTCAAGTGCTTGACTTGTATTATAGTTTTTCTGATAAAGGATACGATAGATTTCTTGGATTTCTCTAATTTTTTCTGGTTCATAACCTCTTCTTCTCAATCCAACAGAATTGATACCTGCATAAGAAATAGG
>JASLED010000076.1 GCA_030151255.1 Flavobacterium sp. | reverse complement strand
TTGCTACTTCCCCTACTTCTTCTGTTAATTGTGCCATATTGGTTAATTCGTTAAAATAACGAACACCATGTTCTTTTATCCAATTATCAACATCTAATTGAGCGTTTTTAATATCCATTTATTTTGTATTAGTTTTTTTAAACAATTTTTTCTTTACCAATGTTTCGTATCCAATCATTAAAATCATAAAAATAATATATCTGATTGATACATTTTGCAAACAAAGCATATCGCCTTTTAAGGCGCAAATAAAATCATCTGCAACAAACCAAGAAAACAAGATATAGATTACCGTAAATAATCCGAATTTAATAAGTGTATTTTTCATTATTCTTTATTTTGCGAATCAATACAAATCGTTACAGGTCCATCGTTTAGCAAAGCTACTTTCATGTCTGCTCCAAAACGCCCTGTTTGAACTTTTTTACCCAAATCTGTTTCTACTTTTTGCACAAAAGATTCGTACATAGGAATAGAAAAATCAGGCTTTGCAGCTCTGATATACGAAGGGCGATTTCCTTTTTTGGTAGAAGCATGTAACGTAAATTGACTAACGATTAACACATCGCCTTGTACATCTATTACCGATTTATTCATGATTCCGTTTTCATCTTCAAAAATACGAAGATTAACTAATTTTCCAGAAAGCCAATCAATGTCTTGTTGCGTATCAATATCTTCAATTCCAACCAAAACCAACAGTCCAAGTCCAATTTGTCCTGTAATTTCTCCTTCTATTTTTACAGAAGCTTCCGTTACGCGTTGTATAACTATTCTCAATTTTTATTATTTTAAACTTCTTTTGTTAATTCAATTGTTTCGTAAAACTTAAGCTCCATTGCCTCGTAAAATGCTTTAAGTAATGGATAATCTTTTTTGCTAATTATCGGATTCATTACACGAAAAACAAAACCAATTTGCCATGTATTGGGTTCTAATTCTGTAATTTCATAAGACATTCTCAATCCTAATTGCTGATTTACTAGTGTTTGATTTTTAGGCATAATTGAAATTTTATATCCTTGTGGAATTTTGACAATTACCTTATAAATATCCATAAATGGATAAATGAAATCGATGTTTGACATTCGATCATCACTTGTAAATGGATTTATTTTATCGCGATAAAATTGCATCGGATTAAATTCAATTGTTTTATTTACTGAATTCACCTTTGCAAAATTATATTTTTGAAACGGATAAACGACAACTATTTCATTGCCTTTGGTTGTGTTTTCTATTCCATCTTTTAAAAAAAACGATTTTTCTCGTCGTTCAATAGCCAACTTATTTCGTTCTATTGCATTTTCTAGATAACGTGTTTTAAAAGTATATGCTTCATATGATGTCATTTGCATTTTTAATTCACCGCTTGCATCGCCATTTTCATCTAGTTGCAACACATAATCTTCTTGATTATACGATAGATTTTTAGGTTGAAGAGCTACTTTTTCAACAGTTTTATCATTGATAATCATCCAACCAAATCCATTAATATCTTCTATAGGCAAAATATTTATACCCGATTTTGTATCGCTTGCATCTAAAAGTGCCCATTTACCATCTACTTTTGCACCGATAATCACTTGATTTACAAAAGGCTGAATTAACATAGAAGCTGTTCCGTTTGAACGAGTACTTAACACAATTGGATATGATTCTATGCCTGCAAACTTTAATGCTCCGTGTAACGCAAAGTTAATATCCGCCGAATTTCCTATTGATTGTCCCCAAGCTTTTCGCGCTCCATTTTCTGCTAGAAAACTATAACGTTTATTCCATTTTATTCGTTTTTGAATTAACTGAAGTACTTTGGTCACTTTTTCGGTATCTGATAATTCTGTAAAAATCTCGTTTGCTAATGTTTTTTTCCAGAAATTTTCGTTTTTTAACTCGCTTCCAAAATTTTTATTTTTCAACAATTCTTTAGCTACAGATTCGTTATCGTGTGGAATTACAACCACTGGCTGCATCGGATATTTGAATTGTGTAAGATTAAAACGAATACTACTTATTGCATGTTTTTCGTTTTCCATGAATGGTTCTCTACGGAAAGAAGGAATATTTGTTGACGAAAAATTAAAAACAGTTTCAGATTGATAAATAGGTTCCATCCATTTTTTTGAAGACAAATTTCGCGTTGCATCATTTGCTTTTTTTGGATTTAAATCTATATATCCAGTTATTGAAATCATATACAACAAATCATTCGGAATACGAACGGTATAAGTACTTTTTACCTTGGGAATATCGTCCTGAAAATACCAAATGGGTATTTCATCTATTGCGTTTACCGATTTTGTATATTCATATTCTACAATATCACCTGCTAAAATTGTTGGTTTTATTTCTTTTATATAATAGTCTGAAGACAATCGTTGATTATCTGCTTTTTTTATTTCTATTATTTCTTCTTTTCCGTCCTTGGTTCTAACAATGTTATATGATTGTATTTCTATACCTTCTTGAATGTAATTATTTACAACATAAGGCAATGCTAAATATGCTTTAGCAATAGCATCTTCTTTATTTATTTTAATTGTTCGTTTTACTTGTTGTATAACTTCATAAGCTCCTTCATCGTTAATTTGAAAGAAAATATTTGCTGTTTCATTTAAAACAACTGCATCTGCAGATAATATACTATTGACATCTTGATTTGTTTCTGTGCCAATTACAATTGGTTGCAAGGTTGTAGATTTATTTTGTGCTTTGACAGTATAATTACACACACAAACTATTACTACAGCTAAAATATATTTCATTGTTTAATGCTTTTAATGCTGTTTATTTTTCTCAAAAATACGAAACTACTTTCTTTAATTTTTCTTATTACAGGTGTTTCATTCATAGCAAAACAAAAAAACCAAGACTACTCGTCTTGGTTTTTTCCATCTTTATAAATATCTGTTCGATAATGTTCTTCTTCTCCATCTAAAATTTGGATATATGATTTATATCTAGACCAAGCCAATTCATCATTATCCAGTGCATCTTTAATAGCACAATGCGGCTCTTCTCTGTGCAAGCAATTATTAAACTTACATTGATCTTTTAAAGCAAAAAATTCTGGAAAATAATCTCCTACTTCTTTCTGTTCCATATCTACAATACCAAAACCTCTAATACCAGGAGTGTCTATAATTGCAGCATCGAATGACAAATCAAACATTTCTGCAAATGTTGTGGTATGCTGTCCTTGCTGATGTTGTTCAGAAATTTGTGCTGTTTTTAAATTTAAACCTGGCTCAATAGCATTTATTAAAGTAGATTTACCAACGCCAGAATGTCCAGAAAACATAGAAACTTTGCCTAGCATGCGTTCTTTTATTGCATCTAATCCTTTTTGTTCTTTAGCAGAAACGCGCAAACATTCATATCCAATTTGAGAATAAACATATTGCATATACAATTGTTCGTCCAAAGCTTCTGTTGAATAAGTATCTATTTTATTAAACACCAAAACCGTTTTTATTCCATATGCTTCGGCTGTAACCAAAAAACGATCGATAAAACTTGTTGTTGTAACTGGATTATCAATAGTAACAATTAAGAAAAGCGTATCAATATTTGAAGCAATAATATGTAATTGTTTCGATAAATTAACCGATTTTCGGACAATGTAATTACTACGCGGCTCAATTGTATTAATTACCCCAGTAGTTTGATCATTAGTTGTTTCTAATTCAAATTCAACACGATCGCCAACAGCAATTGGATTTGTACTTTTAATTCCTTTTATACGGAATTTTCCTTTGATACGACAATTATAAAATTGCATATCTTTTCCTTTTACCAAATACCAGCTACCAGTTGATTTATAAACAGTTCCTTTCATAGGGCAAATATATTTTAAAAATCAGTGATAAAAAAAGACTATGCCTTTTTACGCACAGCCTTTTTTGTTTATCAAAATTGATTTTTTATTTTTTATTGATAATTCTATCTTGTCTGTAAATACTTTCTTGATGAATTGATGTGTACAATACTCGAATAAATTCTTCCGTAAACCCAAGATGCCTTCCTTCCTTCAGCATTTTATTCAACATCATATTCCAACGATCTTGCTGAAAAACAGCCACATTTTTTTCTAACTTCAACTCGCCAATTGCATCTGATATTTGCATACGTTGACGTAAAAAATCAAGTAATTTACTATCCATTTCATCAATTTGAATGCGATATCTTTGCAATTGATTGGTAAATTCTTCTGTATTGTCAGTTACTTTTCTCAATTTCAATTCTTTAATAATCATTTCTAATTGATTTGGAGTAACTTGCTGATTTGAATCGCTCCAAGCATCATCTGGGCTACAATGCGTTTCTATCATCAATCCATCAAAATTTAAATCGAGTGCCATTTGAGATATTTCTAATATTTTATCTCGTCGGCCTGTAATGTGAGACGGATCGCAAAAAAGTGGTGTATCTGGCAATTCTGATTTAATATTTAATGGTATTTGCCATTCGGGAATATTTCTGTATTTCGTTTTCTCGTAGGTACTAAATCCGCGATGAATTAATCCAAGTTTTGTAATATTTGCTTTTTGCAATCTTTCTATACCGCCCATCCAAAGTGCTAAATCAGGATTAATTGGGTTTTTTAGCATTACAATTTTATCAGTTCCTTGTAAAACATCGGCAATTTCTTGTATAGAAAACGGATTTGCTGCTGTACGCGCGCCAATCCATAAAATATCAACATCATTTTGCAAACACAATTCTACATGCTTGGAAGTAGCAATTTCAGTAGCAGTAAGCAATCCTGTTTCTTGTTTTACTTCCTTCATCCAATCTAAACCAATTTTACCAACACCTTCAAATCCGCCTGGTTTAGTTCTCGGCTTCCAAATACCTGCACGAAAAACCTTTACCTCTTTCGGTAGGCTTTTAGCAATTTTCATCATTTGATCTGGCGTTTCAGCACTACATGGCCCGGCAATAATTGCTGGGTTTTGTCCCTGAAAAACACTCATCCAATCTTTACTCATTTCTCACTTTTTCGTTCATTACAAATTTAAGAAGTAATAAACTATTTTCTATATATTAAATTAATTATTTACAATACATAAATTTAAAATAAAATTTTACATAAAAAATAAAAAAACATATATATATAAACATCAATAATTTATTTAATTAATCGATAAAGATCAATTACTAAATTTATTCTAATATTTTTTAATAGAAATAGCTGATTTAGAATACAAAAAAACAATTTAAATCAAGGTTATTTATTTTCTAAAATCACTTTTAGATTTTCTAAACCTTCTTGTAAATCATTTCCAATCATTTCTTCCATATCCATAAACAACAACATTAAGTTCATCGGGTAATCCATTTTACCTTCAAAACCCCAAACCACCATAGTTTGATTATCTGTTACAGCTTTTGTTGTTATAAAAGCAGGTTCTGTTGCCTGAAAAGGTTCTAAAAAGCGAAGTTCAAAATCAATGCGTTTTCCTTGATCTATTGCTTTAATTTCTTGTTCGCCAACACCTACATCTTTTTTATCACTTTTCCATCTTGAAATAAATCCAACGGTTCCGTCAACTCCTGAATATGATTTTTTCATATCTGGATCCATATTGTTCCATTTGCTATAATTATCCTGATTTTTCAAATACTTTACATAATTAAATACTTCTTGATTTGGTTTTTCAATAATAATTTCTCTTTCGGCACTATAATCTTTTTTCACAAATAATGCTACAATTAAAGGAATAGCAAGAATAGCCGCAATTAGTAGTAAAATATTGGTTAGTTTTTTCATATTGATATATTATTAGTTAAATGATTATTACTTTTATTGAAAATCAAAAATAGTTTTTATCTTTTGAATATTCTTTATTATCTCTTAGCAAAGTAATTACAAAATTATGTTATTCTATTTTTATTTATATTTTATATCAAAAAACAATCGTAAAACCATTTTACTTAAAAAAATTTCAATTTTAAAGAATAAAAATGACCGCTTTATACATAATAATTAATAATTTTATTTTTCATTTAAACTAATTTACCATGTCGCTTTTGCTCTTTACACTTATTTTACTGATAGGTGCTTTTACCGCAGGCTTTGTTGGATCGTTGTCTGGCTTAGGTGGTGGAATTATTATTATTCCTTTACTTTCTGTTTTTTTGGGTGTGGATATTCACTACGCCATCGGAACTGCATTAGTTGCCGTAATTGCAACTTCATCAGGATCTGCATCTGCTTATGTTCGAGAAGGAATTACAAATATGCGTTTGGGTATGTTTTTAGAAATAGCAACAACTGCAGGTGCTGTAATTGGAGCTTTAATTTCTACTAATGCTCCTACATCTGTTTTAGCTATTATTTTTGGAGCAACGCTTATTTTTTCGTCAATTAATGGAATTAGAAAAAAAGAAGAACATTTAATTTTACCAGCACAAGGAAGCACACTAGCAAAACAATTAAAACTATCTGGAAGTTACCCAACCGAAAACGGAGAAGAGCTACACTATAGCATGAAAAATGTTGTTGGAGGTTTTAGTATGATGGGAATTGCTGGAATGATGTCTGGATTACTAGGAATTGGTTCTGGAGCATTTAAAGTAATTGCCATGGATACTATTATGAAAATCCCCTTTAAAGTTTCTACCACAACCAGCAATTTTATGATGGGAGTAACTGCCATTGCAAGTTCTGTAATTTATATTCAGAAAGGATATATTGAACCCAAAATTTGTATGCCTGTAATTATTGGTGTTTTAATTGGTTCAATGGTTGGTGCCAAAGTATTGATGAAAACCAACACAAAAAAACTAAAACTATTTTTTGCCATATTAATCTTTATTATTGCAATTAATATGATTTATAACGGTATTACAGGTAAAATTTAACGATTAGAATTATGAGTTTTTACTATTTTACGGATAAATATCTTCAAAAAATTATTGGAAATGTATTAAGATACGGCGTTATCATTTCTCTGTCTGTTTCTACCTTAGGTGGAATCATCTTACTTGCATCTCAATCAGCAGAAACAATTTCATTTACGCATTTTGAAGAAAAAAATGAAAATATAATTGTCGTAATTCAAGAAATATTGAAAGGAATTGGCACATTCAATGGCGAGTCAATTATATTCTTAGGAATTCTTCTTTTGTTTTTAATTCCAATTGTGCGTTTAATTCTTTCTTTATTTTCTTTTATGTTGGAAAAAGACAAAATGTATGTGATAATCACGTTAATTGTCATTTTTATTATTGCAATCAGCATCTCTCTCGGATTTTAACATTATTTTTATCTACATTTGTTTTCATTAATCACAACGGTACTATGTCTATAAAAGTAGAAAACATCAGCAAATATTACGGTGAACAAAAAGCGCTAAACGATATTAGCTTTAGTATTCCGAAAGGACAAATAGTGGGTTTTTTAGGTCCGAATGGAGCTGGAAAATCTACCTTAATGAAAATTCTAACTACTTTTATCCATAGTGATGAAGGTAAGGCTTACATTAACGAATTTGATGTAGAAACCCAAACCAAAAAAGTACAGCAATCTATCGGGTATTTACCTGAGCACAATCCGCTTTATTTAGATATGTATGTTAGAGAATATTTACAATTTAACGCATCTATTTACAACGTAAACAAAGAACGCATTGAAGAGGTAATTCTATTAACAGGATTAGAACCAGAAGCTCATAAACAAATTGGTCATTTATCTAAAGGATATCGTCAACGTGTTGGAATTGCCACAGCTCTTTTGCACAATCCGAATGTACTTATTTTAGATGAACCCACAACAGGTTTGGATCCAAACCAATTGGTAGAAATTAGAGAATTGATTAAAACGGTTGGAAAAGACAAAACTGTTTTTCTTTCTACACATATTATGCAAGAAGTAGAAGCTATTTGCGATCGCGTAATTATTATTAAAAAAGGAAACATTATTGCTGATCAGTTATTGACCGATTTACTAGAAAAACAAGATGAGCAGATTATTTCGGTAGAATTTGATTTTAAAATTGAAATAGAATTCATCAATAAGATTAAAAACTTAATAAAAGCCACACACATACATGATACTGAATGGGAACTTACCTTTCCGATTGATAAAGATTATCGTGCCACAGTTTATGATTTTGCGCAAGAACAAGGTTTAAAAACACTTTCATTACAGCCAAAAAATAAAAACTTAGAAAAGCTTTTTAGAGAATATACCTCAACAGAAGCATAAAAAAAGGTACTTCAATGAAGTACCTTTTTTTTATTGTTGAAATAAACCGTTTATTTCTGCGTCAATTTTATCGATAATAAAACCTAAATCTTCTGGTTTTTCAACAAAATCTAAATCATCTACATCAATGATTAATAAACGACCTTTACTATAATTTTTTATCCAATCTTCGTAGCGCTTATTCAATCCACTCAAATATTCAATAGAAATAGAATTTTCATATTCTCTTCCTCTTTTGTGAATCTGCCCTACTAAATTAGGAACTGTGCTTCGTAAATAAATTAATAAATCTGGTGCAGCCACCAATTCTTGCATCAATTCAAATAAAGATGAATAATTATTAAAATCTCTATTTGACATTAATCCCATTGCATGTAAATTAGGTGCAAAAATATGCGCATCTTCATAGATTGTTCTATCCTGAATAATTGACTTACCACTTTGTCTAATTTGAAGTACTTGACGAAAACGACTGTTTAAAAAATAAACCTGCAAGTTAAACGACCATCTATCCATTGAATGATAAAAGTCGTCTAAATACGGATTATCTACCACATCTTCATAATGTGGTTCCCATCCATAGTGTTTTGCCAATAAATCTGTTAATGTTGTTTTTCCTGCGCCAATATTTCCAGCAATAGCTATATGCATTATGGTAACTTTATTTGATAATTACTTAATTTTTGATCTGCGAAAATACTCAATTTTTGAGTGTTATAAAAGAAGCTTAAAATTGTTTTTTCTTCAATTTGAATTTCATATTTTTTATTCTTCACTATATCAACAAAGTAGATTTTATTTTTGTACAAATAAAAAAGTTGTTCGTTATTCAGAATTTGAAGTTGATCGTAATCTGTAGCTAAATCATACTTTAATGTTTCGTTGCCATGAATATCTATTCCATTTACTACATTATTAGTGGTAACCCAATACAAATTATTTAAATTTGACTGATATGTTTTTATTCCACTCTCTTTAAAAGTAGTAACTGTTCGCAGGACTAAAGTACTTAAATTATACAAAACCACCGAACGATTTGCCTGATTTACAATCCATAAATTTTTTCCTGTGCTTGTAGCTACATAAGCCGGATCTAGATTTGGAAAACGAGAGGGTAAATCGATTGTATTTAACAGCGAAAATTCTTTACTCAACAAAACAATTGTTCTAAAATCGCCATAATACAAAACAAGAAATAAAGAATTGGTTAAATCTACCTGAGTTAATTTTCCTAGCTTTGGTAAACTAAATTGATTATTTGAATATTTGCTACGCTTTTTCAACACATCGCCATCTAACGTATATACATTATCAAACAAATCTCTAGCCAGAAAAATTTCATTTTCCTTTAATGTTTCTTTATTTATCAATGTTGCGTTGATGGATTGTTGCCCCCAACCTAACACAGAAAATAATGCAATTATAATTGTAAAAAGCGTTTTCATATTTACTTTTTTAAGAAGGTTTGAAAAGTAAAATCGTATAAATGTTTTTCATCTTTTGGATGATATATTTCTTTTACCAATTTCCAATTTGCTTTAGAAAATGGAGGAAAAAAAGCATCTCCTTCAAAAGAATGATGTATTTGCGTAAGTTCTATTTTATCTGCAATTGGCCATGCTAAAGCATAAATTTCGCCTCCGCCAATTACATAGATATCTTCGTTTGTGTTTGCTAAGCTAATGGCTTTTTCTAGGCTATGAACAACAAAACAATTTTCTGCCTCAATAACATAATCTTTTTGTCTTGTTATAACAATATGAGTTCTGTTTGGCAAAGGTTTTGGAAAAGATTCAAATGTTTTACGTCCCATAATAATATAATGATGAGATGTTAACTCCTTAAAATGCTTAAAATCATCTGGCAGATGCCATATAATTTTATTGTCTTTTCCTAACACATTATTTTCTCCAACCGCTGCTATTAAGGTAATCATTTGCTATTATTTTGGTTCGTTATTGTTGTGTTTTAAATCGCGCTGCACATCTACTAAAGGATAATCTTTTTCAACTTTTAGGCGTAATTCTTTAATTTTTTGTTGCTGTAACACTACCAATCGCTCTGTTTCTTGCTCTTGCCAAGCTTTACCCATAAATCTATTTACAATATATATATTTATTGCATGAAAGAACACTAATAGAGCCCAAGCTCCCACAACATATCCCCACCAAACACCGCTTACCTCTGGGTTTTGCACCCACATATTATAACCATAAATAGCTACTGATCCTAATACAAAAACAACTAAATGAAACAACACCATTCGTCTTTGTTTTATTCGTGCTTTTGCGTATTCGTATTGTCTAATTGCTTCTTGTTTTTCCATAGCATTTTTTATTTTATACAGATACTTTTCCTTTTATAGCAGGATGAGATTCATAATTTTCCAATGAAAAATCGTCATAAGTAAATTCAAAAATATCTTTTATTTCTGGGTTGATTTTCATAATTGGTAAAGGAAGTGGTTCTCTTTGCAATTGTAAATTTACCTGATCAATGTGATTATTGTAAATATGAACATCTCCAAATGTATGCACAAAATCTCCTGGTTCTAAATTACAAACCTGAGCCACCATCATTGTTAATAAAGCATAAGAAGCAATATTGAACGGAACTCCTAGAAATACATCGGCACTGCGTTGATATAATTGACAAGACAATTTACCATCTGCTACATAAAACTGAAACAATGAATGACACGGAGGTAATGCAGCTTTATTATTGGCTACATTTTCTGCAAATGAAACAGAAGTATCTGGTAATACACTCGGATTCCAAGCAGTTACCATCATACGACGGCTATTTGGATTTGTTTTTAAAGTATCTATTACTTCTTTTATCTGATCAATTCCTTCACTATTCCAATTTCTCCATTGATGACCATAAACTGGTCCTAAATCTCCATTTTCATCTGCCCATTCATCCCAAATGCGAACGCCATTTTCTTTTAAATAAGCAATATTTGTATCGCCTCTTAAAAACCAAAGTAATTCGTGAATAATCGATTTTAGATGAACTTTTTTTGTAGTTACTAAAGGAAAACCTTCTGCTAAATTAAAACGCATTTGATGTCCAAAAATACTTTTAGTTCCAGTGCCTGTGCGATCGCCTTTTTGAACTCCGTTATCAAGAACTTCTTGAACTAAATTTAAATATTGTTTCATAGTTTTACGTTTTAATTAGTTTCTCTTTTTGTAATTTCATCACGCAAACCTGCTGCCGTTTCATAATCTTCATTTACAATAGCTTCATTAAGCAATCGATTTAAATCTTGTAAAGTATGTTTACTATAATCAGATTCGTTGATATCGAATTCTAAAAATTCTTCTACCTGATTTGCAATATTATCTTCTGAAAAATTCTCTTCGGTTTGTTTTTCATTGTTTAAGATAATTCCTGCTTTGTTCATTATATCTGGGTAAGTATAAATTGGCACAGAAAATCGGACAGATAAAGCAATTGCATCAGAAGTGCGAGCATCTAACAAAACTTCTTTTCCATCTTTTTTCCATACTAAACTTGAAAAAAAAACGCCATCTACTAATTTGTGAACAATTACATGTGTTAGTTGAATATCAAATGCATCTGCAAAATTCTTAAACAAATCGTGTGTTAATGGTCTTGGTGGTTTAATCTCTTCCTCAATTGCAACTGCAATTGCCTGAGCTTCAAATGCCCCTATCACAATTGGAAGTTTTCTGTTTCCAATTTCTTCATCTAATATTAATGCATACGCACCATTTTGCGCATGACTATATGATATACCTTTAACAATAAGCTTTATCAAACTCATAACTTTTTTATAAAAAAAAATAACTAAAACCAAAGATAAGGAATCTTTGATTTTAGTTACCTATTATTTATTCTAAAAAGAATCTATTAAGCATTATTTGCTTTAAATTCTTTTAATTTTTCAATTAATTGAGGTAATACTTGGAAAGCATCTCCAACAATACCATAATCAGCTACTTTAAAGAAAGGTGCTTCTGGATCTGTGTTGATTACCACTTTTACTTTTGATGAGTTTACCCCTGCAATATGTTGAATAGCTCCAGAAATACCAACCGCAATGTATAAGTTTGCTGCTACTGGTTTTCCTGTTTGCCCTACGTGCTCTTCGTGAGATCTCCAACCCACATCTGATACTGGTTTAGAACAAGCTAATGCAGCTCCTAAAACATCTGCCAATTCTTCAATCATTCCCCAGTTTTCTGGTCCTTTCATTCCACGACCTCCTGAAACAACGATATCAGCATCTGCAATTGTTACTTTTCCTGATACTTTTTCTACTTTTTCTACTTTTAAACTAAAATCTGCATCGTTTAAAGCTGGTGCAAAATCTTCTGCTGCAACTGCAACTTCTGATTCTACTAATCCGTAAGAGTTTTTTGCTAAAGCAATTACTTTTACATCTGTAGCAATTTCTGTAAAATTAAATCCTTTGTTAGAAAATCCGTTTCTTTTTACTACGAAAGGAGAAGTACTTTCTGGCAATGCAATAACGTTTGATGCAAGTCCTGCTTCTAAAGCTACTGCTACTGCAGGTGCTGCGTATAAACTATCTGTTGATGATGATAAAACAACAACTTTTGCTCCTTCTTTTACAGCTGCTTGTTTAATTACATCTGCATAAGCTTTTGCATTGAAAACGCTTAATTTATCGTTAGAAATCTTTAAGACTTTGCTAACTCCGTATTTTCCTAATTCGTTTACATCAGAAGCGTTTACTGTAACAGCCGTAACGGTTGTTCCTAAAGCATCTGCTACTTTTTTTGCATAAGAAGCTAATTCTAATGCTACTTTTTTAAATTTTCCTTCTGCCGATTCAGCATATATTAAAACTGACATATTCTTTTCTTTTTAAATTAAAATGATAGATTAGATTACTTTTGCCTCGTTGTGTAACAAGTCGATTAACTCCTGAACGTTATCTGGAGAAATCATTTTACAAGCAGATTTTGCAGCTGGTTTTTCAAACTTAACTGTTTTAGTAGCTCCGTCTGTTCCTACAGCCTCAAGCACTGTTAATGCTTTCGTTCTTGCTGCCATGATTCCGCGCATGTTTGGAATACGTAAATCTTTTTCGTCTACCAATCCTTTTTGTCCACCAATTACCATTGGAAGTTTTCCAGAAATAGTTTCTTTTCCTCCATCAATTTGACGAATTGCAGTAACAGAAGTTCCATCAATTTCTAATCCTTCACAAGAACCAACAAAATCATATCCTAAAAGAGCAGCCATCATTCCTGGTACCATTCCTCCGTTATAATCCAAAGATTCTTTTCCTGCAAGAACTAAATCGTACCCGCCATTTTTAACTACTTCTACTAATTGTTTTGCTACGAATAATCCGTCAGTAGGATTTGCGTTTACACGAATTGCTTCATCTGCTCCAATAGCTAAAGCTTTTCTTAATGTAGGCTCAGTATCTGCGCCTCCAACATTTACTACAGTTACGGTAGCACCTTGTTTTTCTTTAAACCAAATAGCACGTGTTAAAGCATATTCATCATTAGCATTAATCACAAATTGTACTCCATTTGTGTCAAACTCAGTATCACCATTCGTGAAGTTGATTTTAGACGTAGTATCAGGTACGTGGCTGATGCAAACTAATATTTTCATTATTATTATAGTTTTTGTGTTTTACAATATTATTAGTGAACGAAAATAAGAATTAATTTTTAATATTTTACTATGCTAGCATAATATTCACACACTCTTTAATCACTTAAAATTTGTTAAATCTCAGTAGAATGAAGAAAGTTGATACAAATTGGTATTTCGAAAATTGTTTTCATTTATCCAAAAACCTAAAAAAATAAAAACTTATCAAAAAACATTCTTCAATATTTTAATTTGGCTTTAAGAATGATTTGATCTTCTAAACTAACAATTTCTCCTTCAATTAAATGTTATAAAACGAAAAAACAAGATTCGTTATATTTTATTTTTGAGAAATAAATTCTGAAATCTGATATAATTTCAGAATATAAAAACCATTCGTTTACAATAAAAATATTTTCTACCGAACAATTCAGTTAAAAAAAACAAAACACACCAGAACATAAGTTCTATAATCATATTTTTTTATACTTTTGCTTTCATTGAATAATTTACGGAAAATAATAACTTATGAGAACGATTCAATTTAGAGAAGCTATATGTGAAGCTATGAGCGAAGAGATGCGTCATGACGAATCAATTTACTTAATTGGCGAAGAAGTAGCAGAATATAATGGTGCTTATAAAGCTTCAAAAGGTATGTTAGACGAATTTGGTCCTAAGCGCGTAATCGATGCTCCAATTGCAGAATTAGGTTTTGCAGGAATTGGTGTTGGTTCTGCAATGAATGGAAATCGTCCGATTGTTGAATTTATGACGTTCAACTTCTCTTTAGTAGGAATCGACCAAATAATAAATAACGCAGCAAAAATGCGTCAAATGTCAGGTGGTCAATTCAACATTCCAATTGTATTTCGTGGCCCTACTGCATCTGCAGGTCAATTAGGAGCTACTCACTCTCAAGCATTTGAGAATTGGTATGCGAATGTACCCGGATTAAAAGTAATTGTTCCTTCAAATCCATATGATGCAAAAGGTTTATTAAAAGCTGCTATTCGCGATAACGATCCAGTAATCTTCATGGAATCTGAGCAAATGTATGGAGACAAAGGCGAAGTGCCAGAAGGAGAATATGTACTTCCTATTGGTGTTGCTGATATAAAAAGAGAAGGAAAAGACGTTACAATTGTATCTTTTGGAAAAATCATCAAAGAAGCTTACAAAGCAGCTGATGAATTAGAAAAAGAAGGAATTTCTTGTGAAATCATCGATTTAAGAACAATTCGTCCATTAGATCAAGCAGCTATCTTAAACTCTGTAAAGAAAACTAATCGTTTAGTAATTTTAGAAGAAGCTTGGCCATTTGGAAGTATTTCGTCTGAAATCACTTACTTAGTTCAAGAACAAGCATTTGATCATTTAGATGCACCAATACAAAGAATTACAACTGCAGATACGCCTGCGCCATATTCTCCTCATTTATTAGAAGAATGGTTACCTAATTCAAATGACGTAATCAACGCGGTTAAAAAAGTATTGTATAGATAATTTTTTCAGATAAAAATATTGTATATTTATACACTCCATCTTAAATTATTTAAGATGGAGTTTTTATTTATATGCATAAAAAATTTATGAAAAAACAAGTATTTTACCTTCTATTTTTACTTTTTTCTATGGCTAATTTATCATTAGCCCAAACCAAAGTAAGTGGTAAAATTATAGACGACAATAAGTTAGAAGTACCTTATGCAAGTGTATATTTTAAAAATTCCACTAAAGGTGTTATTGCAAATGATTATGGTAAGTTTTATCTAGAATCTGACGATAAACACGACACACTTGTTGTTGCTTTTGTAGGTTATAAAACCGAATATATACCGCTAAATCACCGAAATAACTTAGACCTTACGATAAAATTAACAGAAGATAATCTTCTAAATGAAGTAAAAATCTATACTGGAAAAACTTCAAAGAAAAATAATCCAGCTATAGATATTCTAAGAAAAATTTGGGAAAGGAAAAGAAAAAATGGCTTAAATATGTTTCCTCAATATGAGTATGACAAATATGAAAAAATTCAATTCGATTTAAATTCAATAGATAGTGCTTATCGTGCTAAACGAATTTTCAGAGGAATGGAGTTTATTTTTAATCAAGTTGATACCAATCGAATTACAGGAAAAACATATTTACCTATTTTTATCAACGAAAATATCGCTAAAGTATACGGTGATAATAAAAACAATCGAAAAATAGAAAAAACACTTGGTAACAAAAACTCAGGATTTGATACCAACCAATACATTATTGAATTTGTAAAAGATTTGTATGCCGAATACAATATCTATGACAATTATATCAAGATTTTCAATAAAGACTTCGTTAGTCCGCTTTCCAGAACAGGTATTAATGTATATAATTACATTTTAGCAGACAGTGCTTTTATAGAAAATAAATGGTGTTATAAAATTGTTTATTATCCTAGAAGAAAAGGAGAACTAACTTTTAGTGGCGATTTTTGGGTAAACGATTCTACCTACGCAATAAAGAAAATTAACTTAGAAGCCAGTAAAGATGCAAACATCAACTGGATTAAAGAAATATACATTGAGCAAGAGTTTGATGTTTTAAACGATTCTGTTTTTCTTTTGAAAAGAGATCATTTTATGTCTGACTTTTCTATCTCTAAAAAAGAAGAATCGAAAGGAATGTATGGTAAACGAACAAGTGTATTTCAAAATCATAAATTTGACATTACGCATCCTGCCGATTTTTATAAAGAAGATGTAAACAAATATGACGAATCAATTTACACTCGCTCTGACGAGTTTTGGAAAACCTATCGTTTTGAAGCATTAAGTAAAGATGAGTACGGTATTTATAAAATGCTCGATACACTTAAAACAGTACCTAAATTTCGTTTCTTATTTGATTTAACCTCAACTATTGCTAGTAATTATTACAATATACCAAAATACAAATTTGATTACGGACCAATATTTTCATCATTTGGTTATAACGATATTGAAGGTTTGCGCTTAAGAGCTGGCGGAAGAACCTATTTTGGTCCAAACGACAAATGGCGATTGGAAGGATATGTTGCTTACGGATTTAAAGATGACAAATTCAAATACGGATTTAATGGTAAAGTAATGCTAAACACACCAACTCGTTTCATTCTTTATGGAGGAAACCGAAGAGATATTGAACAAATTGGAGTAAGCTTAACCGAAACTAACGATGTTTTAGCAAGAAGTTTTGCATCAAGTTCTTTATTTTCTAGCGGAGATAATTCAAAATTAACAAACATTAATTTATCTACCGTTGGATTGGAAATTGAACCTGTAAAAAATCTTCGATTTTTATCAACATTTAGTTACAGAACTTTACGTCCGTCATCTGATCGTTTTAATTTAGATTATTACATTAATAAAGAACAAAATATCATTTCTGACGAAACCAGACAATCTGAAGTGGAATTTGCGGTAGATTACACGCCAGGCAAACGCACAATTGGATATGGTGTAGACCGAAAAACAATAGATGAAAGATACTTAAAGCTTTATTTAAGATATAGCCACGGTGTAAAAGGAATACTTAAAAGCGATTTTACGTATGACAAATTACAACTATATGCTAGAAAACCCGTTTTACTTGGCGGATTTGGTGAACTTACAACCACTATAGAAGCAGGTAAAACATTTGGCGAAGTTCCGTTAGGATTATTAAACGTTATCCCAGGAAATCAATCTTGGTTTCATATCCCTAATACATTTGCCAACCTTAATTATTATGAATTTGTAACCAACGAATATGCAACGTTGCATTTAGAACATAATTTTGGAGGACGATTATTTTCACGCATAGCTTGGCTTCGCGATTTTAACTTAAGAGAAATTATTGGTATTAGAGGAGTATATGGTAAAATTTCACAAGAAAACATCGACCTAAATGCTTCATCTTTGGTATATCATGCGCCAGACAAAGTATATTATGAATATTATGTAGGAGTAGGAAATATTTTTAAAATATTCCGATTAGATCTTAGTTGGAGAGGCAATTATTTAGACACACCAGACGCTCGAAAATTTGCTATAAGAGGTTCATTTGGTTTTTCTTTCTAATATTACCTCAAAAACTTGGTAAACAACTGTAATTAAAGTATTTTTGCACCCGTTATTTTAATTATCGTTTAATAAAACAAAAAGATATGAGTACTTTCGAAACTTTTGATGCTTTTGTTGAAATTCCAGCAGGAAGCAGAAATAAATATGAATATGATTTCGATTTAAAAAGATTAAGATTTGATCGTTTATTATACTCAAACATGAGATATCCGGCAGACTACGGTTTTATTCCAGAAACTTTAGCTTTAGACGGAGATCCACTAGATGTTTTAGTAATGTTTACAGAACCATCTTTACCAGGAATGATTGTAGAAGTTAAACCAGTTGGTGTTTTCTACATGGCTGATGACAAAGGTGATGATGAAAAAATATTATGTGTACCAGTTTCTGATCCAATTATGAATAAGCTTAATGACATCAATGATGTAAACGAGCATTTCAAAAAAGAAATTGAACACTTTTTCAAAGTTTACAAAGACTTAGAAAACAAAGCAGTTACTACAAATGGATTTGGAGATAAAGCAGCAGCTATCCAAATGATTAAAGATTGTAAAGCTCGTTTTGATGCTATCGAAAACAAACCAGAAGGTTTATTTAGCATTCGCTACTAAAAATATCAAAAGCTACCTTTATATAAGGTAGCTTTTTTTTAGACCTTGTTTTTACATACTTATTATTATCACAATTAAGTACTTTTTTTATATTTTCTAAAAATAAAACACTCAAAAAGAGAAATAACAGAGAATTTTGAGTAATTTTTATCCTTTAAACAACAACATAGTTAAATGGAAAAAATTATCAATGTAATAAACTCTTGGATTTGGTCAGACGTATTTATTGCTTTTTGCTTATTTGTAGGTTTATTTTTTACCTTCAGAACCAAATTAGTGCAATTGAGATATATACCTCATATGGTAAAATTGTTATTTACCGAGGGATCTTCAGAAAAAGGAGTAAGTCCATTTCAAGCTTTTAGCATTGCTATTGCAGGACGTGTTGGAGTTGGAAATATTGTTGGAGTTGCAACAGCTATTGCTGCTGGTGGCCCTGGCGCTATATTCTGGATGTGGATGATTGCTTTTCTTGGCAGCGCATCTGCTTTTATAGAATCTACCTTGGCTCAAATCTACAAAAAAGAAATTAACGGACAATACTGTGGTGGTCCTGCCTATTATATTGAAGAAGGAATGAAAAGTAAAGCGTTTGCTTTATTATTTTCTGTTGTAACCATTATTAGTTGCACCTTATTTTTACCGAGCATTCAGAGCAACAGTATCTCTACAGGAATACATGATGCTTTTAATATTCCGCATTGGATTACAGGAATTATGATTTGTGTGTTTTTAGCACTTACAGTATTTGGTGGCGCTAAAAAAATTGGGCGTATTGCTCAAGTTATTGTTCCTTTTATGGCTGCCATCTATATTATTATGGCAGTTATTATTATCCTAATTAACATACAAGAGGTACCTGCTGTTTTTTCGCTTATTTTTAGATCAGCATTTAACATGGAGGCAACTTTCAGTGCTATTTTTGGTTCAGCTATTGCATGGGGAGTAAAACGTGGTATTTATTCTAATGAAGCTGGTCAAGGTACAGCTCCTCATGCCGCTGCTGCTTCAGAAACATCACATCCAGCAAAGCAAGGTTTTGTACAAGCTTTTTCGGTTTATATTGATACTATTTTTGTTTGTACCGCTACAGCATTAATGATTTTATTTACTCATCAATACAATGTATTTGACGATGCAGGCGAATATATAATAAAAAATATTCCGGGTGTAGAAGCCGGATCTGCTTATACCGTAAACGCCGTAGCAAGTCAATTTCCTTTAATTGCAAGTCAATTTGTAGCTATTGCATTAACCTTTTTTGCATTTACCACCATTATGTCTTACGTGTTTATGGCAGAATCAAATTTTGATTACTTAAGTACCAAAAAAAATATGGTATTGCGTTGGATAATGAGAATCATTATTTTAGTTACCGTATACATTGCTTCTATCAACGAGCCTAGCACTGCATGGGCTGTTGGAGATATTGGTGTTGGCGCTATGGCTTGGATGAACTTAACCGCAATTTTAATTTTACAAAAACCTGCATTATTAGCCTTAAAAGATTATCTGCATCAATACAAACAAGGAATAAATCCAACATTTGATCCTGAAAAAGTAGGTATTAAAAATGCAAGTCCGATTTGGAAAAGGTTATTGAATGAAAAAAAGAGTTTATAGCCTATAAACTAAAAGTGTTTAGTAAATTTGCAACAAATAAAAAACTATGGAATTTACAATAAGACAAGCTACTGTTAAAGATCATGATATTGTTCCTGAATTACTGTTGCAAGCAATGGAGGATATTGTTTTTGACTTTATTCAAAAAGAAGATATTGAGGAAGCGATCGATTTTCTAACTACTTTATACAAAAAACCAAAAAATCAATATAGTTATGAAAATTGTTTTGTAATTACAAATGAAGATGATGATGTAGTTGGTGTAATTAATGCCTATAATGGCAATTATTTAGAAGAATTGAGAAAACCTGTTTTAGAGTTAATGCAAAAAAAATACAATAATTACACTATTCCTGAAGCGGAAACACAAGGCGATGAACTTTATCTTGATACTCTTTCAGTATCACCTTTAATGCAAGGACAAGGATTAGGAGGATTGTTAATTACCAAAATCATTGAATTTGCTAAAGAAAATAATTTTAATAAAATTGGATTATTAGTAGATTTAGAAAATCCAGACGCAGCAAGATTATATAGCAAAAAAGGTTTCGTACAAGGTAACATAGTTGACTTTGCTGGTGGCGAATACTATCATATGTATTACAATTTATAGTATTTTCAAAAGAATTCATCTGCATCTACCAACTGACAAAAGTCTGTTTAAGTATTTGCCACAGTTTATTTATATTTGCTAAAATTTTTTAAAATGAGTAAAAATATCACGCCCTATAAAGATTCTCAACTTGGTAAAAAACAACAAGTTGAACAAATGTTCGATACAATTTCTGGAAGTTATGACAATTTAAATCGAATGATTTCATTAGGGACTGATCAAGGTTGGAGAAAAAAAGTTTTAAAACTTGTTGCCGAAACCAATCCTGAAACAATTTTAGATATCGCTACAGGAACTGGAGATATGGCTATTCTTTTATCTAAAACAAATGCCAAAAAAATTACAGGTTTAGACCTTTCTGCTGGAATGTTAGAAGTAGGTAAAAGCAAAGTAAAGGCATTAAATCTTCAAGATAAAATTGAAATGATTCAGGGTGATTCTGAAAATCTTCCGTTTGAAGACAATAGCTTTGATGCCATTACAGTTGGCTTTGGAATTAGAAATTTTGAAAATTTAGAAAAAGGTTTATCAGAAATTTTAAGAGTTTTAAAACCTAATGGTATTTTTATTATCTTAGAAACTTCAGTACCAACTAAATTTCCATTTAAACAAGGATACTTTTTTTATACGCAAAACATTATGCCTTTTATGGGCAGATTGTTTTCTAAAGATCAAAAAGCGTATCAATATTTGTCTGATTCGGCTAAAAATTTCCCTTTTGGTCAAGAATTAAACAATATTTTGAAAAATGTAGGGTTTAGTAATGTAAAACATCGCCCACAAACAATGGGAATCGCAACCATTTATTCTGCTTCTAAGTAGTTATGAAAAAACTTTTTATCTTATTACTATCTCTATTCGCATGCTATAATGCGTCTGCTCAATGGATTTTCGGAAAAAATCCGTTGATAAATAAACCCGATTGGGACAAACAAAGAGTGCATTACGGTTATTATATCGGTTTTAACTCTTTGAACTTTTCATTTGATTATGATAGGGATTATTATGATAAGTTAAAAAGTTTATCTGAGCGCTACGGAACTGATTTTACAGAGGTTCAAGTAACAACCAGTACGGGTTTTAACGTTGGTTTGGTTGGAAATTTACGATTAATGGAATATATAGATTTACGTTTTGAACCAGGTTTAGTATATTCTAAAAGAGATTTGCGTTTTCCGAGTGCTTTAATTATGGATTATTACCGTAATAAACCTGTAGAATCGTACCCTTCGTTGGCAGAAATAGCGAATTCTGGCACAAAATCTATCAATTCTACTTATATCCATTTTCCTTTATTGTTAAAGTTTTCTGCTTTGCGTACAGGAAATATTCGTCCGTATGTTTTAGGCGGATTTTCTGCTGATTTAAACCTAAGTTCAAATAGCAAAGCTGATGATGACAACTATGATGGTGTTTGGCGTATGAAACAATGGACGACTAACTATGAATTAGGCGCAGGTATTGATATTTATTTTGAATATTTTAAACTGAGCCCTTCTATTAGAGGTGTGTTTGGAATGACTGACGAACTGATAAGAGACAAGGACGCTAATAGCCCTTGGACTGGAGGAATAAATTCGATGAAAACAAGAGGAATTTTTATAAACATTACTGTTCATTAAAATTTCATCCTCTTCTAATTTCACTTAAAATAATTGAGGTAGCCATTGCAACATTCAGGCTTTCTGCTTGTTGTAATGCTCCAAATTGTGGTATTGTTATTTTATTTGATACCATTTTTTCTATTGCTACAGAAATTCCATTAGCTTCATTTCCCATTACAATTATACCTGGTTTCATATCATTTTGTTGATAAATATTATCGCCATTTAAAAATGTTCCATAAACTGGTATATGCTTATTTTCTTGCAACATTTTTTCTAAATCAGTATAAACCACATTTACACGAGAAATTGATCCCATTGTTGCTTGTACTACTTTTGGATTATACACATCTACCGTTTCGTTTGAACACAATAAGTTAGAAATTCCAAACCAATCGCACAAACGAATTATTGTACCTAAATTACCCGGATCTCTCACATCATCTAAAGCCAAAATCCATTCCGAAAAATCTATTGCTTTATGTGGTAAACACTTAAAAATAGCTAAACAACTTGGTGTAGTTGTAAGTGCGCTCATCTTCTTTAAATCATCGATAGATACAATGGTTTGCTTTTCTTTTGGTGCATCAAAAACATCTTTTCCGTTGGTATACAAATGCTCTAAAACAAATGAAGATTGCAACAACTCATTTATCACCTTTACGCCTTCTGCAATAAACAATTGATCTTCTTTTCTATATTTTTTTTGATGCAGATTTTTAATTCGTTTGATTTGGTTTTTGGTAACCATAAAAAATGTATTTTTGGACTATAGTTTTAGTTATAGAAAGTTGAGGAAATATTTGTCAAAAATAGCACTTATTATTGTATTCTCTGCATGTTTTTTTTCGTGTTCATTAACGAAGAATGTGCCAGAGGATAGTTTACTTTTAATGGAAAATACCATAAAAATAAATGGAAAACCTACCAATAAGGAAGAAATTTTTAATCAATTATATCAAAGACCAAATAGTAAGCTTCCAATAATTGGAACACGACTTCGATTGACATTATTTAACTTAGCAAAACAAAATGCCGACTCATCTTATCATGCGTGGCTTACAAAACATCCAAAAACCGACAATATTTTAATTAGCATTTTATCGAAAAAACAAGTAGATAGACTAGGAGAATCTTTCTTAATTTCTGGAATAAATAATTTTTTAATCAAAACAGGCGAAGCACCCGCAATTTATGATACATTGCGAACTACAAAATCTTTAAATCGTTTAAAAAATTATTACTTTAATCAAGGTTATTTTGATGCACAAATTTCAAATACATTAGATACACTTGGCGCAAAAAAAGTAAAAAACACATATGCTGTTACAACCGGCGATCCTTATTTATTAGACACTATTAATTATGTAATCAGCTCACCTGAATTAGAAAAAGTGTTTGATAAAACAAAAACAAAAAGTTTGCTAAAAAAGAATAGCATCTTTCAGGTTAGCAACTTTGATAAAGAAAGACAACGAGTAACTTCTCATTTTAGAAATCAAGGTGCTTTTTACTTTCAGGAACTAAATATTCGATATGAAGTAGATACTATTTTATCTGTAAAAAACAGAGCAAATGTAACTATGATTGTAGAACCGCAGACAATAAAATCGGGCGATTCTTTAATACAAGTTCCCTTTAAACTTTACAACATTAGCAAGGTTAATATATTTACAGACAACGTTTCTAAAAACAAAGCTTATGTGCTAGATAGTATTCAGTACAATGGTTTTAATATTTATAGTTCAACACAATTACAATATAAACCAAAAGCTCTAACAGACGCTATTTTTATTACACCTGAAAGTGTTTTTAGTGATTCGCGCCGTATTTTAACATCGCGTTCAATTAGTAATTTGCGCATTTTTAATTATCCTGTTATAGAATATCTTTGGGATCCGGATGCACCAAATCAAGATCAATTAATTACCAATATTTATCTTACTTCTCGTAAAAAAATGACTTTTAATCCGTCATTAGATATTACCCATTCTAATATTCAGGATTTTGGTATTGGTGGAAGTATGGGGGTTTTATTTAGAAATGTATTTAGAGGTGCCGAAATTTTAGAATTTAATTTACGTGGAACCATTGGTTCATCAACCCAAATGAGCAATCCGAACGATGTTTTTTTCAATGTAGCTGAATATGGAGCTGATATAAAACTTACATTTCCTAGATTTTTATTTCCTATTGCATCCAACAAAATTATTCCAAAAACAATGTTGCCAACAACTTCAATGAGTTTTGGTTTTGCAAGACAAAGAAACATCGGATTGGACAAAGATAATTTTTCAGGTATTGTTAACTACAAATGGTATCCGTCCAGAGTAAATTCATTCAGTGTTGATCTTGCCAATATTCAATATGTAAGAAACACCAATCCAAACAATTATTTCAGTGTTTATAAATCATCATATCAAACACTAAACAATCTGGCTAAAGAATATGATACACCAGAAAGCTATTTTAATGAAGAAGGAGATCTTTCAATTGGCAATGGCGGTGCAAATAACTTTATAAAAGATGCTTTAAATCCAGAAAACCCGTTAGATATAAGTGACGAAAATTATAGAGAAATTAGAAGTATTCAGGAAAGAAAAATTAGATTATCTGAAAACAACTTAATTATTGCAAGTAGTGTAACTTTTAATTCTTCAACTAGAACAAGCTTAACCGACAACGATTTTTATACATTCAGAGCAAAAGTTGAAGGTGCCGGTGGTTTAGTAAATTTACTTGTTCCTAAAACAGATCACAATGTTGGCCCTTTGGGCAATAAAACAATTTTTGATGTAGAATTTTCGCAATACGTAAAAACCGAACTAGATTTTGTAAAATATTGGGATTTAAGCAGACAACAAGTATTTGCTATGCGCTTATTTGGAGGAATAGCAATTCCTTATGGCAATGCCAATTCTATTCCGTTTTCTAGAAGTTATTTCTCAGGCGGTTCAAATGATAATAGAGGTTGGCAATCTTATCGTTTAGGGCCTGGCAGAAGCGGTGGAATAAACGATTTTAACGAAGCTAATATGAAATTATTTTTTAGCGCTGAGTATCGTTTTAATATATCAGGACCGTGGAATGGTGCGCTATTTGTAGATGGTTCAAATATTTGGAATATATTTGACAACGTAAAAGATAAGAACTATACTTTTAACGGAGTTAGCTCGTTAAAAGATTTCGCAATAAGTTCTGGCTTTGGAGTAAGATACGATTTTAGTTTTTTTGTTTTCCGTTTAGATTTAGGGTTTAAAACATATGATCCTTCTATTTATACAAAAAACAAATGGTTTAACGAATTCAATTTTAGAGAATCAGTATTAAATGTTGGAATTAATTATCCGTTCTAATCAAATAATAATTACTATTTTTGTTCACCAATAAAGAAACACACAACTATGGCACACAATATTAAACCAGGGGTAGCATTTGGAAATCAAGTGCAGGAAATTTTTAACTATGCAAAAGAAAAAGGTTTTGCAATACCAGCTGTTAATGTTACAAGTTCTAGTACAATTAATGGTGTATTAGAAACAGCTGCTAAATTAAATGCACCTGTTATTATTCAATTTTCAAACGGAGGAGCTTCATTTATTGCAGGTAAAGGTCTTTCAAACGAAAATCAAAAATCTGCAATCGCAGGAGCAATCGCAGGAGCAAAACACGTACATGAATTAGCAGAAGCTTACGGTGTTACAGTAATTTTACATACCGATCACTGCGCAAAAAAACTATTACCTTGGATTGATGGTTTATTAGATGCAGGTGAAGAATATATGGCAAAATACGGAAAGCCTTTATTTAGCTCTCACATGATTGACTTATCTGAAGAACCAATCGAAGAAAATATCGCTATTTCTAAAAAATATTTAGAAAGAATGACCAAATTGGGAATGACATTAGAAATCGAACTTGGTATTACAGGTGGCGAAGAAGATGGTGTTGATAATTCAGATGTTGATTCTTCAAAATTATACACACAACCAGAAGAAGTTGCTTATGCATTTGAAGAACTAAGCAAAATAAGCCCTCGTTTTACAATTGCAGCTGCTTTTGGTAACGTTCATGGAGTTTACAAACCAGGAAACGTAAAACTTACACCGATTATTTTGAGAAATTCTCAAGATTACGTGGCAAAAAAATTCAACTTACAACATAATCCTGTTGATTTTGTATTTCATGGAGGTTCTGGTTCTTCATTAGAAGAAATTAGAGAAGCAATCTCTTATGGAGTAATCAAAATGAACATCGATACAGATCTTCAATTTGCCTATACAGAAGGAATTAGAGATTACATGACTTCTAAAATTGATTATTTAAGAACTCAAATAGGAAACCCAGAAGGACCAGATGCTCCAAATAAAAAGTATTATGATCCTCGCATTTGGGTTAGACAAGGAGAAGTAACTTTTAACGCTCGTTTAGAAGAAGCGTTTCAAGACTTAAACAACGTAAACACGCTGTAACCTTGTATTCCTAAAAATATAATACGAACAAAACAAACATTTTTATGGCTTGGTTTAAAAGAACAGAAAAAGGAATTCAAACACCAACTGAAAACAAAAAAGATACTCCTAAAGGTTTATGGTATAAATCTCCAACTGGAAAAGTAATTGACTCTGACGAATTAGAAAGAAATTTGTGGGTTAGTCCAGAAGACGGATATCACGTTAGAATTGGTAGTAAAGAATATTTCGAAATCCTTTTTGATAATAATGACTATAAAGAAATAGCCAAATCATTATCTTCTAAAGATATTTTAAAATTCGAAGACACAAAGAAATACTCAGAGCGCTTAAAAGAAGCAATGAATAAAACACAATTAAACGATGCTGTAAGAGTTGCTGTTGGTGATTCTAACGGAAAAAAGTTAGTTGTTGCAGCAATGGACTTTGCTTTTATTGGCGGTTCTATGGGTTCTGTTGTTGGAGAAAAAATTGCAAGAGGAATTGATTATTCTCTAAAACACAACATACCGTTTTTGATGATTTCAAAATCTGGAGGAGCGCGTATGATGGAAGCAGGTTTTTCATTAATGCAAATGGCAAAAACTTCGGCAAAATTATCTTTACTAAGCGATGCTAAAATTCCTTACATATCTCTTTGTACAGATCCTACAACTGGAGGTATTTCGGCTTCTTTTGCAATGTTGGGAGATATCAATATTGCAGAACCAGGTGCTTTAATTGGGTTTGCTGGTCCGCGTATTGTAAAAGATACTACAGGAAAAGATTTACCTGAAGGATTCCAAACTTCTGAATTTTTATTAGAACATGGTTTCTTGGATTTTATCACACACAGAAAAAATCTAAAGAAAAATGTAAATCTATACATTGACTTAATTCTGAATCAACCGATCAGATATTAATACAAAATAAAAAAAGCTGTCTTTATTAGACAGCTTTTTTTATTTTGTTACAACTATATTCCCGATCGAATAGCTTCAACAGGATCTAATTTAGAAGCTGCTCTTGCTGGTAAATATCCTGAAATTAAACCTATTACAGTAGATAATGATAAACCAACAAAAATATTCCAAAAACTCAATACAAAATTAAAATCTAATACTTTTGAGGCTATTGCCGCTATTCCCCAAACCAAAAAAATTCCAACTACTCCACCAATTAATGCTAAAATTATTGCTTCGAATAAAAATTGAAAAAGAATAACATTATTTTTCGCTCCAATTGCTTTCTGTACACCTATTAAATACGTTCGCTCTTTTACCGAAACAAACATAATATTGGCAATACCAAAACCACCTACCAATAAAGAAAACATACTAATAATCCATCCAATTACATTTACTTGGCTTATTATTTTATCTACAAAATCCATCATTCCGCCCAAAACATTTACAAAAAAATTATTGTCCTCTCCTATTTTTATTCCTCTAAATGCTCTAAGTTTTGATTCTAAATCGCTTTTAAAACGATTTATATCTACATCCTTCACAGGTTTAGTAATAATGGCTGGGAAAAAATAAGCTACATTATCGCCAAAAATTTGTCGGAAAGAATTTATTGGAATATATGCTGCTTCATCCAAGCCGCCTCCGATAGAAATAGCTCCTTGTTTTTCCATTACTCCAATTACGGTAAAACGTTTTCCATACAAACGCACTTCTTCTCCAATAGGTTCTGCATATCTAAATAAAGCATTAGCTACTTCGTTTCCGACAACAATAACCGGATTTCCGTTTGCTGCCTCAGATTCATTATAAAATCGTCCTTTTGCCATTTTTACATTATCTAAATAATGTGCATCAGAACCCGATGGTTTTATTGTTACACTGTTAGCATAATTAGAGCCCGATTTTATATTCTCATTACTTGCAAAATAAGTAAATGTAATGTATTCGATATTGGATAAGTTTTTCTTTAGATAATCGTATTCTTCGTAAGTAACTTTAGGAAACTGATCTACTTTCCAAGCAGGAATATCTGTTGGGCCAAAAGAACCGTTAAAAACGTAAATCATATTCTTATCAAATCCACTCAACTCAGATTTTATCATTTTATCCATAGAATCTACAGCTGCTAAAACAGCAATAATGGAAAAAATTCCGACTGTTACGCCCAATAACGACAGTAAAGTTCTTAGCTTATTCATTCTCAACGCATTTACAGCAAACTGAAAACTACTACTCAAAAGCTTTAAATATATCATATTATCTACAAATTCAACTATATAAACTATTAGTAGATGAAGTTAAAAAAAGTTACATAAAAAAACACAACAATCTTTTAATTGAATGTAAAAAGATGTTTTTTCCGCAGCCACAAGTTACTTTTCATATTTATTTTTACTGAGAAATTGACAATATCTCATTTTCAAAATTTAACCAATAGAATATGATGAATTAAAGTGAAAATTTTTGTCATTAACTTTATTAATCCTAATACATTAATTACTTTTGTAACTTATATAAATTCACACAATGAACACAACTAAAAAAATTCAATCAGCTTTAATTTCTGTTTTTAGTAAAGACGGTTTAGAGCCAATTGTACAAGAACTACACAAAAACAACGTAACTATCTATTCTACAGGAGGAACAGAAGATTTTATTAAAGCTTTAGGTATTCCAGTAGTAAAGGTTGAAGATGTAACATCTTATCCTTCAATTCTAGGCGGACGCGTAAAAACATTACACCCAAAAATTTTTGGAGGAATTTTAAACAGACAAGATCATGAAGGTGATGTAGCACAAATGAAAGAATTTGACATTCCGCAAATTGATCTTGTAATTGTGGATTTATACCCATTTGAAAAAACAGTTGCTTCTGGTGCAAACCATGAAGATATTATTGAAAAAATAGATATTGGTGGTATTTCTTTGATTAGAGCAGCAGCAAAAAATCATAAAGACACTGTTATTATTCCTTCAATGAACGAATATGCTTTGTTTTTAGAAATTTTACAAGCCAACAACGGATCTACATCGTTAGAGCAAAGACGTTATTTTGCAACAAGAGCATTCAACGTTTCTTCTCATTACGATGCTGCAATTTTCAACTATTTTAATGAAGAAGACAAAACTTTAAAAATAAGTATTGATAACGGAAGTGAATTGAGATATGGAGAAAATCCACATCAAAAAGGATACTTCTTTGGAAATTTTGACGATTTATTTGAGAAGTTAAACGGCAAAGAATTATCGTACAACAACTTATTAGATGTTGATGCAGCGGTAAACTTAATGAACGAATTTAAAGGAGAGCAACCAACGTTTGCAATCTTAAAACACAATAATGCTTGTGGAGTAGCACAAAGACCAACCATGAAACAAGCTTATGTAGATGCCTTGGCAGGAGATCCAACTTCTGCTTTTGGAGGAGTTCTTATTGCAAATGCTACAATTGACAAAGCTACAGCAGAAGAAATTAACAGCTTGTTTTGCGAAGTAGTAATTGCTCCAGCTTTTGAAGCAGAAGCAGTAGAAATTTTAAAAGAAAAGAAAAACAGAATTATCTTAGTATTAAATGAAATTGAATTACCTACAAAACAAGTACGTACTTGCTTAAACGGAATTTTAGTTCAGGATAAAGATAATGTAACAGACAATAAAGAGCATTTAACAAACGTTACTAATGCTACACCTTCTACAACAGAAATTGACGATTTATTGTTTGCATCAAAAATTTGTAAACACACCAAATCAAATACAATTGTTTTAGTAAAAGACGGCCAATTATGTGCTTCTGGAACAGGACAAACATCTAGAGTTGATGCATTGCGTCAAGCAATTGAAAAAGCCAACTCATTTAAGTTTGATTTAAAAGGATCGGTAATGGCAAGCGATGCTTTCTTCCCTTTCCCTGATTGTGTTGAAATTGCACATAACGCAGGAATTACAGCAGTAATTCAACCAGGTGGATCAATTAAAGACGATTTAAGCATTACTTATTGCAATGAAAATAATATGGCAATGGTATTTACTGGTACGCGTCATTTTAAACATTAATTTACTAATTTTGTAACGCATAAAATATTAACTCTAAAAGCCTTTTAATTATATGGGATTTTTTGATTTCATGACAGAGGATATCGCGATCGACTTAGGAACAGCGAATACTCTAATCATTCACGACGGAAAAGTTGTAGTAGACAATCCTTCTATTGTTGCTAGAGATAGGACAACTGGAAAGATTATAGCAGTAGGAAAAGAAGCGAGTTTGATGCAAGGAAAAACGCATGGAAACATTAAAACTATTCGCCCATTAAAAGACGGAGTTATTGCAGATTTTGATGCGTCAGAAAAAATGATAAGCCTCTTTATCAAGAGCATTCCTTCATTGAGAAAGAAAATGTTTACACCTGCTTTGCGTATGGTTGTATGTATTCCTTCTGGTATCACTGAAGTAGAAATGAGAGCCGTAAAAGAATCTTGTGAACGCGTAAATGGTAAAGAGGTTTATTTAATACATGAACCGATGTCGGCAGCAATCGGAATTGGAGTTGATATTATGCAACCTAAAGGAAACATGATTGTTGATATTGGAGGAGGTACAACAGAAATTGCTGTTATTGCTTTAGGAGGAATTGTGTGTGATAAATCGGTAAAAATTGCGGGTGACGTATTTACTAACGATATTATTTATTACATGAGAACTCAACACAACTTGTTTGTGGGAGAAAGCACAGCAGAAAAAATTAAAATTCAAATTGGGGCTGCAACTGAAGATTTAGAAACAGCACCAGAAGATATGTTGGTACAAGGACGTGATTTATTGAGTGGAAAACCAAAACAAGTTATTGTATCATATCGCGAAATTGCAAAAGCTTTAGACAAATCAATCCAACGAATTGAAGATGCTGTAATGGAAACATTATCGCAAACTCCGCCAGAATTAGCAGCAGATATTTACAATACAGGTATTTATTTAGCTGGAGGCGGATCAATGTTAAGAGGTTTAGATAAGCGTATTTCTCAAAAAACAGATTTACCTGTATATATTGCAGAAGATCCGTTAAGAGCAGTTGTTCGTGGTACTGGCCTTGCAATTAAAAACATTGATAAATACAAAAGTGTTTTGATTAAATAAAAATATAGATGCAGCAAATAATTAATTTCTTTATAAAAAACAGTACTCGGTTACTGTTTTTGCTGCTTTTAGTTATATCATTTACACTAATTATAAGAACTCATACTTTTCATAAAAGTTCTTTTGTTAGTTCGTCAAATGATGTAACAGGTTTTGTATATGAAAATGTCAACGATTTTAAGGAATACATTCACCTTAAAAAAGAAAATGATGCTTTGGTCTTAGAAAATGCGTTATTAAAAAAACAAGCTTTTAATGACGCGTTTAATAATGAAATGATAGATTCAACTTACACAAACTCACTCAATAAAGAAGAGGTTTATGATGTGATTGTAGCCAAAGTAATTAAAAACACGTTCAACACCAAAGAAAACTACATTACCATAAAAGGAGGTACTAGAGATGGTATAGAAAAAGATTTTGGAGTAATAAACAGCAATGGTGTTGTTGGTATTGTTCAAAAATCGTCCAATAAATACTCTACTGTTTTGAGTATTTTAAATACCAAATCAAAGATTATTGCTAAAATAAAAGGCACAAATCATTTTGGTCCATTAGAATGGGATGGAAAAAATACAGGTTACGTACAATTAAACGATATTCCAAGATTAGCAGAATTATATAAAGGAGATACAATTGTAACCTCTAATTACTCAAAAGTATTTCCAGAAAACATTCCAATTGGTGTAATAGAAAAAGCTTATACAACTGTAAGTTCTAATTATTTTACCATTGAAGTGAAACTTTTTAATGACATGACTAATTTGGGATATGTTTATATAATAAAGAATAATGATTTAAATGAAATTAACGAGTTAGAAGAAGAAACTAAAAATGAATAATGCTATTTTATCAAATACTACACGTTTTATACTTTTACTAATCGCACAGGTTTTAATATTTAATAATCTAGATATATTATCATTTATTAATCCCTACCCTTATATTTTATTCATCATCTTGTATCCAGCAGATGGAAACAAACCTTTATTATATATATCAAGTTTTTTATTAGGTATAACCGTTGATATGTTTGAAAACTCTGGAGGAATACACGCAGCTGCCTCATTGGTTCTTGCATTTACAAGACCTTCTATTTTAAAATTTGCATTTGGTGTTAGTTATCAATATCACAATTTAAATATTTACAGACAAGTTACCAAGAATATCTTCTCATCATCAGAAGTATTAACCTATATAGGCCTTTCAATCGCAATACATCACATTACATTGTTTGCTTTAGAATTCTTGCGTTTTAACTTCGTTTCAGAAATTTTAATCAGAAGTTTATTAACAACTATCGCTACTTTTATTAGCTGTGTATTAATACTTTATCTAATTAAACCTTCTAAAAAATGAGAAAGTTATTATTTCCCATATTTATTGTAGTAATAACGATTACCATTTTATTACGCTTATTTTATCTTCAGGTAGTTGATGATACTTACATTAAAAAGTCTGAAAACAACGCGCTAAAAATAGTTTATGAATATCCTGAAAGAGGATATATTTTCGACAGAAACAATAAACTTTTAGTTGCCAATCAGCCTTCTTATGATATTATGGTTGTACCAAAAGAGGTAAAAAACATAGATACTTTAGCATTGTGTAAAATGCTTAATATTACATTAGAAGATTTTGACGCTAAATTAAAAAAAGCAACTGTTTACAGTCCAAGGCTACCTTCTGTTTTTTTACCACAATTAACAAAAGCCGAATACGCTTCCTTTCAAGAAAAAATGCGTCATTTTAGCGGATTTTATATTCAAAAACGTTCGCTTAGAGACTATCAAGTACACGATGGTGCAAACGTATTTGGATACATTCGTCAAGTAAATGAAGATAATGTAAAAAACAATCCTTACTATCGTTCTGGAGATTTAATAGGTATTCAAGGAGTAGAACAACAATATGAAGAAGTACTTAGAGGGACAAAAGGAGTAAAATACATTCAGAGAGATCGATTTAATCGAGAAATAGGCTCATTTAAAGATGGTATTTACGATACTTTGGCTATTAAAGGAAGTGATATTACCTTGACAATTGATAACAAATTACAAGCTTATGGCGAACTTTTAATGCAAAATAAAAGAGGAGGAATTGTTGCTATAGAACCTAAAACAGGAGAAATTTTAGCACTTATCAATGCTCCTTCTTATGATCCATCTTTATTAGTAGGCCGAGAAAGATCAAAAAACTATACCGCATTATACAACGACTCATTGGCAAAACCATTATATAACAGAGTACTCTCTGGGGAATATTCTCCAGGATCTCCGTTTAAAATCCTTACCTCATTAATTGGCTTGCAAGAAGGCGTTATTACAGAGCACTCAACATTTTCTTGTAGTCGCGGATTCTTCTATGGACGCGGTGCTTGGATGGGATGTCACGATAGTGGTACATGGGATTTAAAACACGCATTAGCAATTTCATGTAATACGTATCCTTCACAAACCTACCGAAGAATTATTGAAAAATATAAAACTCCTTCTGAAGGAATTGACAAGTGGAATCAACACTTGGCTAGTTTTGGTTTAGGTCAGTTTCTAGGATATGATTTACCTGAAGGCAGAAAAGGTCATATTCCAAATTCGGATTACTACAACAGATGGTATCCAAACAAAGGTTGGAAAAGTACAACAACAATTTCAAATGCTATTGGGCAAGGTGAAGTAATTTTAACTCCAATGCAATTGGCAAACGTTATAGCTGCCGTTGCAAACAGAGGTTATTATTATACACCTCATATTATTAAGAATATCGAAAACCACAATATTGATAAAAACTTTATCACCAAAAAAACTACCACCATTGATTCTAAAAACTTTGAGCCAATTATTCAGGCAATGCAAGACGTTTTTCGATTTGGAACAGGATCTTCTGTGCAAGTACCAGGACTTGATATGTGTGGAAAAACTGGAACGGTAGAAAACTTTACAAGAATAAACGGAAAACGTTATCAATTAACCGATCACTCAGTATTTGTTGCATTTGCTCCAAAAGATGATCCAAAAATAGCTATAGCTGTATTTATTGAAAATGGATATTGGGGAGCGCGTTGGGCTGGACCAATTACTAGTTTAATGATACAAAAATATTTGTTACCTGAAATCGTGCGTACAGATTTAGAAAAACGAATGTTAGAAGGTAGTTTACAAAGCGAATATGACAAAGTATTGCAACTATATAAAATAACGGATAGAAACAAGAAATGAGAAACAGTAGCGTTCAAAAAAATATAGATTGGATTACGGTAATTTTATATTTATTACTTGTTACAGCGGGTTGGATAAATATCTATTCTACCTCCTTATCTGGTGCAGATACTCTTATTTTTGATTTTAATCAAATTTACGGCAGACAGATGTTTTTTATTTTCGCTTGCTTGCCTTTAATTGTTTTAATATTAGCTATTGACACTAAATTTTATGAAAAATACGCACTTATTTTTTATATTATTGGTATTTTATCCATACTTGGCTTATTTGTATTTGGTAAATCAGTAAAAGGACAAACTAATTGGTATCAATTTGGCGGATTTGGACTTCAACCTTCAGAGTTTGTCAAAACATCTACAGCCTTGCTATTGGCCAAATATTTATCTGATAATCAAGGTTCTTTAAAAACATTAAAAGAACAAATTACAGCATTTGCCATCATAGGTATTCCTACATTACTAATTTTAAAAAATGATACAGGTAGCGCTATGTTATTTGCCTCATTAATATTTGTGTTATTTAGAGAAGGCTTACCTTCTTGGTATTTATGGACTATTTTTATCACAATTGTGTTATTTGTCACTTCATTAATCATAAAACCTTTAATAATTCTAAGCCTCATTACTATAATTTGCTTAATACATTATTTTTTTAATAAAAACATAAATAGAAATCCATTTATTTATATTATTTTAGCTCTTATAATGAGTGGATTTTCACTGTCTGTAGATTACGTTTATGACAAAGTATTAGAACCTCATCAAAAAGATCGAATTAATGTATTAATTGGCGAAGATGTAAATCTACAAGCTGAAGGATATAACCTAAATCAATCTAAAATTGCAATTGGATCTGGAGGATGGTTTGGCACCGGATTTTTACAAGGCACCCAAACAAAAGGTGGCTTTGTACCCGAGCAACATACAGATTATATATTTACAACCGTAGGTGAAGAATGGGGATTTATCGGATCTAGCGTAGTAATACTTCTATTTCTTTGTCTTTTCTTTAGAATAATATATCTATCCGAAAAACAAAAGAAACGATTTAATAGGGTTTATGGATATTGTGTGGTAAGCTTTTTGTTTATTCATTTTGCATTCAATATAACCATGCTAGTAGGTTTATTTCCAACAATTGGAGTGCCACTACCCTTTTTCTCTTATGGAGGATCGAGTTTAATAGCATTTACACTATTGTTATTTATATTTTTGAAATTAGATGCAAATAGAATTAATGAATGGTAAATAAATTAATGAATACAAATAAAAAGAAAATGATGAAAAGAAAATTATTGTTTACAGGACTTTTAGTAGCTTTTTCTGCTATTACATATGCACAAGAACCTACAACTTCAGCAGCAACGCCTGTGGAAACACATGTAATGTCTAAAGAAGAATTAAAACAGTTTAACAAACAACAAAAAGAACTTGAAAAAGCAAATAAAGAAGAATTAAAAAGACAGCAAACAATTGCTAAAACTGAAAAAGATATTCAGAAAAATACAGCTAAACTGGCTAAATTAAGAAATTCTTACGCTAAAGAAACAAAAAGTCTTAATGCTAAATTAGCTAAAGGAAAAATGACTCCGGTTGATGAATTAAAAACTAAAGGAAAATTACATAAATTAAACGGACAAATTACCAACTTAGAGTTTGAATTAAAAACAGCGCAAGCTAAGTTAGAGTCTTTAAAAAAATAAATCAAAAAGGATGACTAAATAAGTCATCCTTTTTGATTTATTTTTTTTTCTTTTCCATCGAAGCTACTTCTATTTTAGCAACACAACTTTCACAATTAATAGCATTATTAAAGTTTTAACACTATATTTATAATTAAATATTTTATATTTTTAAATAATACAAACAGTTAGTAATCTATTTAAGAATTATCATATTTAAAATTACGATTAAATAATTAATTCTTCTTAGAAAATAAAATTCCTTTGCTTTTGCATTGAATAATTAGCTATACACAAAAATTAGCTTTTTGCTTTTTAATTAATGACAAGATTTATTCTTGAATAAAATATAATAAATATGTTAGTAAAAAAAGAAAGTTGTAAAGTTGCAGCAGTAGATTTTATTCCTGCTTGGGGTGATTTAGAAGGAAATATCAAACGATTAGCAGAAGCTACTGAAGAAATAGCCGCTAAAGGAGTTGATTATGCTGTATTTCCAGAAACCGCTGTGAGTGGTTATTTATTCTCCGACTTTACTGAATTAAACCCTTATCTTGACACAATTCCTGGTAAAACAACAACTGCAATTTTACCAATATTAGCTAAAACGGGAATGTACATGAGTGTCGGAATTGCAGAAAAAGATACTCAAACTGGTTTAGCCTATAATTCAGCTGTATTAATGGGACCTGAAGGAATTATTGGTAAGTACAGAAAAACAGGATTAAATTCTCAAGATCAAAAAGTATTTGCTATTGGCGATACAGGAATAAAAACTTTTGACACTCCAATCGGTCGTATTGCTCTATTAATTTGTTATGATGATACTTATTGGCAATATGCTCGTTTAGCTGCACTGGAAGGAGCTCAAATCATAGGTTGGCACTCTGTATCAGATCGAATGATGCCCAATGCAACTCCTTCCGAAAAATTAGGAGACCATTCAACAGTGGCTCATGTACAACATATGAGTGCTTTTAACGGAGTTTGGACAATTTGTGCAACAAGAAGTGGTATTGAAACCAATTTAATTTCTAAAAAACAGCTTTATTACAATGGAGGATCAAGTATTTGGTCGCCCTCAGGACATAAAGTAGCGCAAGCACCTGTAGTAAGTCCTTTAGAATTAAATCCAGGTTTAAATGGCTTTTATTGTGCAACTATCGATTTAAAAGAAGCTGATTTACAAAGAAATACTATCCTTAATAAACGCAGACCCGAATTATACTTCCCAACATTAGCCTTGCACCGAAGCCCAACAGATGTAAATGCAATAACAACAAAAGCAAATGTAACATTAACCGCAGCACAATATACACTTGCTCATACTGAGTTATCAAAAATTAAATTAACTGAAAATGAGCTTTTAGTTCTACCAGAATTTTCTACAATTCCATATACAAATGATTCAACTGTTTTATTAACTCATGCAGAACAACAAGGTGGTTTATTTGAACAAACTTTATGTAAAATAGCTTCAGAAGGAAAAGGCTACATTGTTGGAAGTTATCCAGAAATAGACCTTGATAAATTTTATCATACAATTGTATTAGCTGGTCCAAAAGCAGAAATCATTGCGAGATATAGAGTAACTCATTTAAACGAACGAGATAAAGGTTGGGCTACACCAGGAAACAACATCAGTATTACAACAACTCCAATTGGCAGAATTGCTCTAGCAGCTGCTCATGAACTAGATATTATAGAATTAGGAGGAGTATATTGCACTTTACGCGCTAACATAATTGCAGCACCGGCAGGGATGCCATCAAATTTACATGTAGAAATAGCTAGTAATTTGTATTCTGTAGAAAATCCTCCAACAGATCACGCAGAATTTTATCCTTATGCTGTTGCTACATTAAATCAATTATGGGTAGTTTGCGGTGGATTAAGACAGGGAGATTTTACTGCAGCTGCAATTTATGGTCCTGAACCCGTTGTATTAACACCAACATTAATGGCAAAAGAGAAAGATAACCATATAAGTTACAAAACTACAATTCCATCAGCTTATACATGGATTAATCAAGAACGATTAATTAGCGGACAACAATCTATTTGGTTTACACCATTAGTTAAATAAAAGAATGAATAATAGAAAAACAAAAAACCTCGATAATTAACTATCGAGGTTTTTTTGGTGGTGCCTCCAGGAATCGAACCAGGGACACAAGGATTTTCAGTCCTTTGCTCTACCAACTGAGCTAAGGCACCAGTTGCTTTTGTTTAGTTTAAATTTGTGGTGCCTCCAGGAATCGAACCAGGGACACAAGGATTTTCAGTCCTTTGCTCTACCAACTGAGCTAAGGCACCAGTTTAAACTATACACTAAAAGTTAATTTGTGGTGCCTCCAGGAATCGAACCAGGGACACAAGGATTTTCAGTCCTTTGCTCTACCAACTGAGCTAAGGCACCAATTGACTTTTAGTATGAAGAACTATTTGTTCTTCTAAGCGGTTGCAAATATAAAACAGTTTTTT
>JASLED010000011.1 GCA_030151255.1 Flavobacterium sp. | reverse complement strand
TCCATCATAATAAACATTTCCGGCATTATTCTTGATAAGATCAATTAGAAGATTTTGAACCTTAAAATTATCCATTTTTAGAATATCAGTAAATGAGTTTACTACGATAGCTGGAATATCTTCGTTATTTGTAAGTCTAACCCAACGATCTAGGTACCAATAATAATAGCCAGGCGTAATATCATTCTGAGTTACATTAGCATATACAAGCAAACTCTCAACATTACCATTTGTAATTGTTGTTTTGTCTTTTGTATTAACCAATGATACGTTAGGAATTAATAATCCGCGATTTTTTGACGAAATCAAAAGCTCTGCAGACTTGTTTGGTGTAGAAGTTCCAATCCCTACTTGTGCATTTACGGCAAAATTGCCAACAAGTAAGGCTGCAACCGAGAGTAATCTTTTTTTCATAGTTTTTATATTACAGTAGTTTTAATACTAAAACGAGTGCAATTTAACTCCACAAAAAGTTAATCTTAGTATCTTAAAATATTTGAAGTTCTTAATTAAGAAAATAAAACAATTATATACATTCAAAAAAGGTCTATTACGTTAAATTTTAACTTTAATTACAGAAAAACACTTAGAGCTAACCCAGATAAAAAGAGAAATAAAAATCAAATAATAACAAATTAAATTTCAACATTATAAACTGAAACTATCAGTAGTAATAAGAGGTAACTATAAATAACTGAAAGGTAAAAAACTATAATTTAGCCATTTTTACTTAAGGAAAATAAAAAACACTATCAACTAATAAAAAATACAAAATTTATTTAACTTTTTTATGTTATAACGACATTACAAGTCAATAAGTTGATTTTAAACAAAATAAGATTAAATATATCTTTTATGTAACATGATTTAAGAAACATAAAATCATAAAATACGGTTTCAAAAAACACAAAAACATCGTTTTTTTTTAAATATCACTTTAATTAACAAAAGAAGTAAGCTTGCTAAAAAAAATGAATTTACGGTGAGTTTTCACTCTCAAAAACAACTCAAAAAAGTAGACAAAGTAAGCATAATCAAGGTGTAACGCAGTTTTAATCAACAATAATTCAACTTTAAATTCTATAAATTTTACAAATTAAACATCAATTTAAGTTAATTACATTTGTTACTTCAGTAGAAAAAATTAAAAAATGATTCTTAATCAACGTTTAAGCCCTGTATTTAGAAGCAAAAAACATTTTATCTATTAATATTTTTACAAAAAGTTAATCAAACTTTTGGATTATTTTATTAAAAATTAATCTCAAAACAATAAGTCTGAAAAATGCTTTATGAAAAATATTTTTATTTTTTCTCTTAATTTTCAAGTTTTGAAAGTACCATAATTATTTGATATAACAAAGTATTTCACAGTTTTTATTCAATATTATCAATTGACAAAAAATGTCACCAAATAAAGTGACTCATCTAACAATAAGCATTTACAGCTTTTAAATTGTAATTTACATCAAATCATCATTTACGAATAATTAATCAATAGCAGAAAAAATGTTAATTATTACGCTATTTATAATATTCAATAGTTTTTGTTAAAATTTTTTTTGTTGAAAAAATAGTTTTTACTTTTGAGTCAAGGTTATCAAGCACAGATAACCCCAAAAGATTAAACTCTTGAATACTAACCCCTTAAAGTATACATCAAGAAATTCTAAACAGAAAATCACTTGTTTATGCCTTATTACTCTATTATTCTTCTATGCCTAAACTTTATTAGCATAAAAGAATATGGATACTTTAATAACTTTGAAAAAAGACTTATTAAGGTGTCTGTTTTATTGTCGGTTAGTTTTGTTTTATTTACAACGTTTAGTTTTGTTTCAATACATAATCTAGCATATGGATCGTTATTAGTTTTTTTTAACGGACCTCTGTTGTATTATTTATTATTCAATAAAGTACGAGCTGTTCTATTTCAACTCTATATTATAGTTGCATTGTTGTGTTTATACTTCTTTGGATTTACCTTATTTGGCACAGTTTCAATAGAAAACATGAATCTGTTTACTTCTATTTTAAGTGCGCTAATAGGTCTTACTTACGCTATTTATTGCATGTTTTTTCAAACATCTACAAATTCTGATTTCAATACAATAAAGAAGATTACTTGTATTGCCTTAATGATTTCATCAATATTGTATCTTCCTTTTATCTCCAAACAAATTGTTGGTGCAGATTCTACATTAATATTTATGTTTAACTACACCGTATTTATAGTTTGGATACAAATTTTTCTTGCTCGAAGATATAATCAAATCAAGAAGGAAATTAGATTTGAATTAACTGAAAACGAAATAGTTGTAGCTACAGAACCTTTTATAAACATAAATCAGGATAATGAGCTTATTGAAGATTTTATCGAAAATAATGAACTAAAATCAGAATCGGAAGCGCAAACTACAGGTTCATTATTAAATATTTATTTAATTGAAAATAAGATGTTTTTAAATCCAAATTTAACTTTAGATGATGTTGCATTTGGAACCAAAATATCAAAACCACAATTAACAGCCTACTTTAAAAAAACACAAGCATCAAACTTTAATCAATATGTAAATCGTTTACGAGTAGAATATGCTGTTATATTACTGCAAGACATTCATCATCTAAATGAAGAAGATATAAGTATTGAACAATTAGCCCTGCAAAGTGGTTTTAACTCAAGGGTTACATTTTACAGAGCTTTTGTAGGTATTTATGGTTTTCCGCCTTCTGAACTAATCAAAAATTAATATAAAACCTCTCATTAAAAATAAGAGGTTAACTATTTTATGCTTCTTTTTCTGGCACAGTTGTATAATCATAACCGTTTACGTTTCTATTCATATTTTGATATACAGAAACCAATTCTATATTATTTTCTGCAAATACATCTTGTGTATGTTGACGAAGATCAGAATAAATTTTAGCAGTTAATTTTGCATCTTTTATATAAACATTTAACTGATAATCAATATCAAAATCTCTAAACTGATCTTGTAAAATAAATGGCTTTTGGCGTTTTAAAACATGTTCTGTTCTATGTGCTACTTCATACAACATTTTATGTACTTTTTGCCAAGGCACATCATATCCTACTGCAATAGTTATATACAATATCAAACCATGCTCTTTTGCTGATTGAGTATAATTAACAGTATACGCCGACATAATATTAGAATTTGGAATAGTAATAACCTCATTTTTAGGCGTTTTTAACCGTGTTACCAATGCTGTTTTTTCTAAAACATCTCCTGTATATTCTCCCAATTTAATTCTATCTCCAATTCTAAACGGGCGCATATATGTAATAACAAGTCCGGCCACTAAATTCCCCATCACTGAAGTAGATCCTAATGACAACATAATACCTGCAAAAACCGAAACTCCCTGAAAAATCTGCGAATCAGCATGTGGTAAATAAGGAAAGATTAAGATGAACATAAAAATAAACAACAATCCACTGACAAGATTATAGGTAGGAAATGCCCAATCGGGATAAAATCCTTTAATCGTCATTTTGTTGGTTGCTAGTTTTTCGGCTATTGATCGAAGTAATTTCCTCACATACCTAAAAACAATAATAATTATAATTATTGTAAATAACTTTGGCAGATAACTTTCTATACTTGTAAATACGGTTTTCAACGGTGAAAGTACGTAATTTAAAAGCTGATCTGACAAATGTTTGGTATAAGGAAAGAGTTTAAATATAGCTAGTAATCCTAAATATAAAAAGATGATAATTACCAAATATCGAACCCCTTTAAGAATAGATATTCCGGTATTTACAGCTTTTTGATCATCAATAATACCTGAAAGGCCTTTGATTTTTTTTCCACGTTGCAGCCAAAAGAAAACGCGTAACCTACGGTAACTAAAATTAATAGCTTTTAAAATAATTACTTCAGCAATAATTATTAATAAAGTTCCTGCTATTTGCAATAATATTCTTTGCCAACTGGTATTATGCTGATGCCATTCTATTGCATCAATAATTTTATCTCTGTAATACTCCGCAGCCTCTATTCTACTTTTATTTTCTTGAGCAGCTTGTAAGCTATCAATGCTCATAATAATTTCATCTTTATAGGTAATACTCAAAAAGTTTCCGATATCAACTAACTGAATCAGGTCTTTTTTAAACAAATAATTACCTGAAATCATTTCAATTTTATCTTCTATCGATTTGGCGCGCTGTTTTGGAGTAAACGATCCAATATTTCCATATATATTAAAAAGTGTATCATTAAGAATTACAACCGGAACTTCTGCTAAGTTTTTTGCATAAAAGTTTTTTGTTGGAATTTGCTTATCTGTATTCAAACTTGTTTGATTTCCAAACACAGAAATTACTGTAAAATAAAATACACTTAATAGTAATAAACGAGTAGTTTTCATGCCAATTTGCATAGTAAATTGAATCATTATTTTTTTGATATTTAGGCTCGTTAACTAACTAGTTTTAAATACGTAAAACTCGCATCAAGAGCAACTAATAATTTTATGCAAATTACAAAATAAACAATCATAATTTTTATATTTTTATTGTATTTTATCATAAAAAACATTTCTTTTTATTTACATATTATTAATTTACATAATTTAATATTCAGGTTATTTTTTTTAAAGGATTTTTTTGACGGGTATAAAGAAAAAACATCGCAATTGCTGTAGTAATAATTCCCATAATTAATGCTCCTATTGCTCCTTGTTTAGCATAATTTGAAAAATTAAAATACGTTGTAGCCTCTATTTCTGACGTATAATAACCTAATTCTACCGAACGTTTTATTACGTTTGTAAAATAATGAGGAGTTATTACATAACTTGTAATCCACTGAGATAACGGACTTAAAACAGAAATAAAAAACGAAAGTGTTATTCCAGAGAGCATTCCTTCTCCATAAGTAATATCGCCGTGATAATAATTTATTTTCTTATCCTTCAATGCAAAATACATTATTGTTATGGCAGGAATTGCAAATAAGTTGGTTAAATACATATGATAATCAATGTACTGATCGTGTAAACCAACCAATCGTTCCATAACCATCCAAATCAACCCTGCTAAAGTGAAAATGAACGCCCATTTTAATTCTATTTTTACATTTTTCATGTTTCAAATTAGGTTTTAAAATTATTAATTATTTACTTTTTGCATTAGAAATTGAATTTGCTTTTCGGTATTATTTACTTCTCCGCTAATGATTGCCATCAAGTGCTGATCTTTGGTTAAAGAATAACTAATTCGTTGCGGAAAATCGTGCATTTTATTTTCAAAAATTACTTCCTTATTTTTTATCGATATCAAATTAAATACAACTGGTTTACCATCGTTTTGATCTACAACTGTTGGAATATAATGTAATAATCCATCTTTTTCCAACAAACTAATTGTTTCCAAAACAATAGTATCTTTCTCATTCAGCATATAACTTATACCTCTAAATTCTTTATTACTTACCTTTTTCCAATTTTCATAAACAATTCCACGCTTGCTTTCCATCTTCCAAGTTCCTAAAAGCCAAGTGAAATTTTTTATAGAATCTTGCCCTGCTCTTTGTAAAGAAAATAAACCAAAACTCAATAAAATAACAAGAAATAAAATACTTTTTCTCAACATTGCAAACTATATTAATAAAAGCGAAAAATACAAAAGAATCTTCAATTCTATATTATCTATTTTTCAACTAATAAAAAACAAAACAACTTTGTAAAAGCTAGTATTTTAAACCTAAACATTTCGTATTTGCTAAGTCTTATCGCTATAAAGCGCGTTTCAATTGCGTAAAATCTATTATCTTAGTGTTTTCAATTTGACTGCTTTTTACAATGTACAATAACTTGTTAGACACGCCTATAGAATATTTAAAAGGTGTTGGACCTCAGCGTGGCGATTTGCTAAAAAAAGAATTAGGTATTTTTAAATACAATGATTTACTGCATTTGTATCCAAATAGGTACATTGACAAAACACGTTATTACAAAATAAACGAGTTAAACTCTACTTCTACCGAAGTGCAAATTGTTGGAAAAATTATTCATATAAAAACAATTGAGCAAAAAAAAGGAAAACGACTTGTTGCTACTTTTTCTGATGGAACTGGACAAATAGAATTAATTTGGTTTCAAGGTTTTAAATGGATTCAAGAAAACTTAAAACTCAATATTCCTTATGTGATTTTTGGAAAATTAAATAGCTTTAACCACGTTTATTCTATGCCACACCCAGAAATGGAAACAATGGAAGAGCACAAAAACAACTTGTCGTCTACTATGCAAGCTGTGTATCCATCAACGGAAAAACTTGGAGCAAAAATTTCAAACAAAACCATTAACAAATTAATGCGTCAATTGTTGCAAGAAACGCATCAATTATTAAATGATTCGTTACCTGAAAATTTTCGTCAGTATTTAGGCCTTATGCCCATGAAAGAAGCTATAATTTCTATTCATTTTCCAAAAGATACCGATACTTTAAACAAAGCTCAATTTCGTTTAAAGTTTGAAGAATTGTTCTATATTCAAATGCAACTCTTAATTAAAAATATTGCTCGAAAAGGAAAAATAAAAGGATATCCGTTTACAGAAGTTGGTCATTTTTTTAATACATTCTACAGCCATCATCTTCCTTTTCCGCTTACCAATGCGCAAAAAAGAGTAATAAAAGAAATTAGAAACGATATGGGATCTCCAGCTCAAATGAATCGCTTATTACAAGGCGATGTTGGCTCGGGCAAAACAATTGTAGCATTTATGAGTTGTTTGTTGGCTTTAGACAACAATTTTCAGGCATGTATTGTAGCGCCAACAGAAATTTTGGCTACACAACACTTTATTGGAATTTCAGAATTAGCTGCTCCGTTAGGTATCACCGTAAAGTTATTAACAGGCTCAACAAAAACTGCCGAAAGACGAATTATACACGAAGAATTAGAAAACGGACATCTACATATTCTTATTGGAACGCACGCCCTTTTTGAAGATAAAGTTATCTTCAAAAATTTAGGCTTGGCTATTATTGACGAACAACATCGATTTGGTGTAGAACAACGTTCTAAATTATGGAAAAAAAACACATTGCCTCCTCATGTTTTAGTAATGACAGCTACTCCAATTCCCAGAACGTTAGCTATGAGTTTATATGGAGATTTAGATATTTCTGTAATTGACGAATTACCTCCTGGTAGGAAACCCATACAAACTATGCATTTTTTTGAAGGTAAACGCCTAAGTGTTTGGCATTTTATTAAACAAGAAATAGCAAAAGGAAGACAATTATATATTGTATATCCGTTAATTGACGAAAGTGAAACTTTGGATTACAAAAATTTAATGGAAGGATACGAAGGAATTTCTAGAGATTTTCCATTGCCCCAATATAGCGTAAGTATTGTACATGGACAAATGACACCCGCTGAAAAAGATAGAGAAATGGAACGCTTTGCAAAAGGCGAAACCAATATTATGGTGGCTACAACCGTTATTGAAGTTGGTGTAAACGTGCCAAATGCTTCAGTAATGATTATTGAAAGCGCAGAGCGCTTTGGTTTATCGCAATTACATCAGCTTAGAGGGCGTGTTGGACGTGGTGCAGAACAAAGCTTTTGTATTTTAATGACCGGAGATAAACTGAGTAGTGATAGCAAAATTAGAATGGAAACTATGTGCAGAACAAATGATGGCTTTGAAATTTCGGAAGTAGATTTAAAACTGCGCGGTCCTGGAAATATTATGGGCACACAGCAAAGCGGCACATTGCCATTGCGCATTGCTGATATTGTTCAAGATCAAGAAATTTTGCATTATGCACGTCATCAAGCTATTGATTTACTAAAACAAGATCCAAATTTAGAACAGCCTAATCATCTCAAAATAAAAGAAAAACTACAAAGATTAAGTCAAAGCAATAGCATTTGGAACTACATTAGTTAAAATAAAAAAGGGCATTCTTTTACAGAATGCCCTAATTAAATCAAAAAACTTGCAAAATTTTTACTATTAATAAAAAATTTATTTTGATTTAGAAATAAGTTCTAATGCTTTTTCTACAAAAGGATCTTTTACATCTTGCAAACCTTTTTGATAAGCTGCATTATCAATAATATAATCTGGTATAACTCCTCTGCATTCTTTATTGTTAGAATTGGTAGATCCGTTAAAGAACACTTCCGATCTTGGAATTGATACCGAATATCCTGTATTAGGCAATTTATATGTTAAAAACCAAGCTGCTGTTGTAAAATTACTACACGTGCTGGTTTCATAACCTACAATTTCTCCTCTATCACTTTCTTTAAACAAACTTGCAAAATAAGTTGCCGCAGAAATAGTTTGATTGTTTATCAATAATGTTACTTCTCCGGTAAAAGCATTTTTATCTTGTGGAAAATTTTCTACGTATGATTCGTCTAATCGATTATTTCCAAAATAATATCCACTTGCTTCATCTTTATCAAAACGCTGATGCATAAAATTATTTAAACTTACAATATCGGTTCCTGATACCTGACGTTCGTTTTCATCTACTAAATAATTTCTAACGTTGATATCCACCACTTTTGTTGCATATCTGTAATTATTTTTAAATATTTTATCTTTTGCGATGAATGAATAAAACAGGGGAATATTAGACAATAATCCGCCCGAATTATCGCGAATATCAATAATTAAATGCTTAATCTTAGCATCTTTGATTTCCTTAAAAATTCTATTTAAATAATAATACGCATATTCTTCTGTAAGATTAAAACTACTCAATGTAAGCAAATACACTTCTTCATTATATTTTCGGCCATACACCAACCAGCTACTGCTTACTATATCAATAGGAAAAACACTTTTTTCGCTATTGTAAAAAAATCGATCAAAACCAACCGGTTCTAATTCAATGGTTTTTACCTCTTTTCCATCAAGTGTATATTCTATTGTATAATATTGCGCTTGAGGATTTAACGCTGAAATTCCTGAAGAAAACGAAATACTATTACTTGACGGAATAGATGCATCTGCCGAAATAGGCATTCGCTCCAACCATTTACTAATTTCTTGCTTATTTATTTTCAATAATTCTGCTCCATTTGGCAAAGCTCCACCAAACTGATTTACATATACTTTATTATTGTAAACATCTACTTTTAGCGGAAAAAACTTTACCGTTTTTACATAATCTCCGTAATGTAACATATCTGGATAAGCATTTGAATGCGCATCATTTATTAAAGAAATGGGATTATTCATATAAAAACTTCCATAATTTGGAGAAGTTTCTAATCGCTTTCTCATTGCTTTTACTTTCTGATCAAATGTTTTTTCATCAATAAAACGAAAAGGATTTGGGTGTTGTTTTTTGATAATACCTACCAAAATATCAAAATCCAATAAATAATCTTCTTTTGAAATATCTGCAATACTCGTTTGCGCTTGCCCAAAATAGGTAGTTAGCAATAGTGTTAAAACTACAATTCTTTTTATCATAAATTTAATAATAGTACGATTAGCAAAAATATAAAAACAATTGTGAATCTAACTCATTTGTTTTTCATAACATTTAGTACAACGTTAGTTGACCTATATCTATTGTGAGATATTTACTTTTTTTAAATTATTCTTTTATACTTTTGAAAAAAAATAACCCTAACTAATAACCATGAAATTAATATTTGCATCTAACAATAAAAACAAGATACAAGAAATCAAAAATCAATTGCCAAACAACATAGAAATTTTGAGTTTGGAAGATATTGGTTGTAATGTAGATATACCTGAAACAGCCGATACAATTGAAGGCAATGCCTTGCTAAAAGCTGATTATATAAAAAGACATTATGGTTTTGATTGTTTTGCAGATGATTCTGGTTTAGAAGTTGATGCTTTAAACGGTGCGCCTGGCGTGTACTCTGCACGTTATGCAGGAGAAGAAAAGAATGATGCTGCCAACAATGCCAAATTATTAAGCGAATTAAATAATGTAGATAATAGAAAAGCAAATTTTAAAACTGTTATTGCTTTACATTACAAAGGCATTCAGCATTTATTTACTGGAATTGTAGATGGTGAAATACTTTCAGCTCCACAAGGAGAAAAAGGTTTTGGCTACGATCCGCTATTTAAAGCTATTGGCACAAATCAATCTTTTGCAGAATTAAGTATTGATGAAAAAAATAACATTAGTCACCGTGGAAAAGCAGTAAAACAACTGGTTGATTTTCTTTTATCGGTTCAGGAATAAAATCAAAAAAGCTTCTTTCAATTCAGAAAGAAGCTTTTTTGATTTTTATAAATAAGATTATTTTAGCTAGACACTACTTTTAATCCTATAATAGAGCCAATTAATGTAGCAATAAAAAACATTCGCCAAAAAGTTGCCGGATCTTTAAAAACTAAAATTCCCAAAATAACTGTTCCTACAGCTCCTATTCCGGTCCAAACTGCATAAGCTGTTCCTAAAGGCAAAGTTTGTGTTGCTTTAATTAGCAATCCCATGCTTAAAAATAACGATATAACAAAACCTACATACCATCCAATTGCGTCAGAACCAACCGACTCTTTTGCTTTACCTAAACAAAATGTAAAGCCAACTTCAAATAATCCTCCAATAACTAATAAAATCCAGTTCATCTAATAAATAATTTTGAGTACAAATATCAGAAGAATATTAAACTTATTTTTTTACATAAGATAAATAATAATTCACATATTTTTAGTTAGGTAGATTTATTTCTAATGTGTTTTAAACAAAGAAAAGAATCAAGTATTTTGTTTTTTTAATATTCTTGTTTATCATATTTTTGAAATGTATTGTTTTCTACAATTATAATCATTCTCCTACTCTATGGTAAAACTATCTTATACAATATTATACGTGAAAAATGTAACTTTTTCAGTTGAATTCTATGAAAAAGCCTTCGGATTTAAAAGAAAATTTATTACTCCAGAAAATGATTATGCCGAGCTTTTAACAGGCGAAACTACACTTGCATTTGCATCGATAGAGTTAGCCAAATCAAATCTAAAAAACGGATTTACAGAAGCAAATTTAACTTCTAAACCTTTTGGAATTGAACTTGGCTTTACAACCGATAATGTAACAACAACTTTGATTACAGCACAAAATGCTGGCGCTACAGTTGTTGAAAACCCAATTACAAAACCTTGGGGACAGGTTGTTGCTTATATACGTGATGTAGATGGTTTTTTAATCGAAATTTGTACTCAAATTGGCACTAATTAAAATAATTTATTTATCCTTCAATTCTAATTTACTGTGCAAGTAAGCTGCTAAATCTTCTTGCCAGTTTTCTCCATTTTTTTTGCGATAATATCTATTATCATCTCCTTTGTATTTAATAATAGAATCGCCTATTTCTAAACATTCATAATCCCATTTACTCATTCTTAATTGCACATTTGTATCTAAAAGAAGTTCTTTCATCCTATTATCATCATTGATAGACATATCTTCTAACTTTGATAATATTACACCTTTATAAGTTAATTCGTTTATTTCTAGATATCTTTTTTGTGTAAAATAATTGCTATCACCAACACATTTTGCTAGACAAAACATAAAAACAAAAAGCCCCATAAAAAATACTTTTATAATATTTATTACTTTTTTATGTTCTTCATCTACCTTGTCTTTTTTCATTACGTAACAATATAGTTTTCGTCTGGATTTATAATTTCAGGCACTGGCATTTCAGAAATTTCACTCAAAGAATAAGCTATATTTGCACACATTTGATCGAGTGCCAAATCGTTTTCTTCCATCCCAAATGGCTCTGCTATTTCTGCCACAACAGCATCTAAAGCAATAAATGTATATGCAACAAAAGTAACAAAGAACGGCATTGTCCAAACAATTAAATCAATCAACCCGAAAGGTAAAATAAAGCAATAGATATATACAATACGATGAAGAATTACAAAATAAACAAAAGGAATTTTTGTATGTATAATACGCTCACAAGCACCTAATACAATAGAAAGCTGATCGATATTTTCGTCTATTCTGGCTTGTGTTATTGTATCTATTCTTCCTTCTTTTTGTTGCTTCGCTATCCATTTGGTTAGTTCATTTAGCAGAAACGAAGGCTTAAATCGTTTTGTAATTAGCTTTTGATAAACTTCATCTTTTAAGTAAGGACGCAATGTTTCAAAATCGGTTTTATTTCTTAATTGCTTATTTAATGCATAGCAAAAAGCAATAATTATGTTGATAGCTTCTTGTTTTTCTTTTTTAGAAAAACAATCATTTTCGGCAATATAATTTTGTATTTGATACGCTAAAGATCGAGTATGAATAACCAAACTTCCCCATTGTTTTCTTCCTTCCCAAAATCGTTCGTAAGCGGCAGTATTACAAAAACCTAAAAATATTGCCAATGAAATTCCGACTAATGTAAAAGCACCAATGTTTAAGGGAATAATAATTGTTGGAAAATAATAGTGCCCAAAATAAACCAACCACGAAAAAACAAAAATAGCTAAAAGCGTTGGCCAAATTTTTTTTAATACACTTCCTTTCCAAACAAAAAGCATTTGTATAATATTTTTCTTTTCTCTAACTATCATTATGTAATTAATTTTTGTTGTAACAAATGTAAGTTATTCAATAAAATATATACCTTATTTACTGTATTTCATTTTATCAATATAAAACTACTAAAAACTACTTCTTCCATTTAATTCAAAATATTTAAAACATATTCGTTAATTTTGTGTGCATATTCACAATAAACAAATTACAGATGCAAGAAAAACAAGAAAAGTCTATTTCACTTTTTCACTCACTAATTCCTGTAATCCTTTTAGTTATTCTATTAGCCGTTAATGTTTTTATTTTTAAAGATGAAGCCTTATCAGGTACAAATCAATTTATTTTACTCATTGGCGGAGCTATTGCAATTGCTGTAGGTATATTAAATAAAGTTTCTTATGAAGAAATGATGAATCAAATAACCGATAACATAAAAGATACTTCTACAGCCGTATATATTTTATTATTTGTTGGAGCTTTATCTGGTACTTGGTTATTGAGTGGAATAATACCAAGCATGATTTATTATGGATTAAAAATCTTAAATCCTTCTATATTTTTACCAGCTTGTGTGCTTATTACTTCTATTATTTCTGTAGCAACAGGAAGCTCCTGGACAACTTCTGCAACAGTTGGAATTGCTTTAGTTGGAATTGGAAATGCCTTAGGAATGCCACTTGGCGTTGTTGGTGGCGCTGTAATATCTGGCGCTTATTTTGGCGATAAGTTATCTCCGTTGTCTGACACTACAAACCTTGCTCCTATTATGGCAGGAACCGATATGTTTACCCATATTAAATACATGTTATACACCACAATTCCTACTTATATAATTACATTAGTATTGTTTATAATTTTAGGTATTTTTTATACTGCTTCTGGAGAAGTAGATACCACAGAAACTCTAAACGCCATTTCTAATACCTTTAATATTACACCTTGGTTATTTGTTGTACCTCTTGTTGTAATTGCTTTAATTGTAAAAAAAATACAACCTGTTGTTGCATTATTAATTGGCACCTTATTAGGAGCTGTTTTTGCTTTAATATTTCAGCCCAATATTGTAGTAGCTATTGCAGAAGGAAATGAATTTAATTTTTATAACGCATACAAAGGAGTAATGTTAGCTTTAACAACTGATATTCGTATCGACTCTCCTTTAGAATCTTTAAACGGTTTATTTCAGGCAGGCGGCATGGCTAGTATGTTAAATACAGTTTGGCTTATTTTATGTGCCATGTTTTTTGGCGGAGCAATGGAGGCAATTGGCGCGTTACAAAAAATTTCTAAGTCTTTATTGTCTATTGCAAATAATGTATTTGGGTTATTTGCAAGTACAGTTGCAAGCTGTTTTGCTATTAATTTAATGACATCTGATCAATATTTATCAATTGTGGTACCTGGAAAAATGTTTGCTGATGCATACAAACAAAAAGGATTAGCTCCCGAAAACTTAAGTAGAACTCTAGAAGATTCTGGAACTGTAACCTCCGTACTTATTCCATGGAATACTTGTGGAGCCTATCACGCTGGTGTGCTTGGCATACCAACACTTACCTATTTACCATATGCTTTTTTTAATTATATCAGCCCCTTTATGACGCTATTGTATGCTGCATTTCACATTAAAATTAGAACTTTAAAAAACAAATAACTAGTAAAAGAGCAGAAATGCTCTTTTTTTATTTTCTCAAACTCAAAACTAATTTTAGTTGTATTTAAAATCTAAAGAGAATATAACATTTACTTAGCATAAAAAGTCTCTTTTTTTTATTAATTTTAAACATTCTCCTTTCTAAGAGAGAAGATATCAATTCTTTTTATGACAAACTATTTAATATAGATTTTTCTTATATCAAAATAAAAAACAATAATCAAAATTAATAGTATCATTCGTCATCAAGAGCTACCTTTGTAAAAGAAAATTAAGAAAGAATAAATATTAACTTTAAAATAAAACATTATGTCTTTAGTAGGTAAAAAGTTTCCAAACATTACAGTAGATGCAATTTCAGAAATGGGCGATAACTTAAGAATCAACATTCTTGAAGAAGCAACAAAAAACAATAAGAAAGTATTATTGTTTTGGTATCCAAAAGATTTCACATTCGTTTGTCCTACAGAATTACACGCTTTTCAAGCTGCTTTACCAGAATTCGAAAAAAGAAATACTATGGTAATCGGAGCATCTTGTGATACAAACGAAGTTCATTTTGCTTGGTTAAACACAGCAAAAGATAACGGTGGAATTGAAGGTGTATCTTACCCATTATTAGCAGATACAACTCGTAACTTATCTACAGCATTGGGAATTTTAGATATCGAAGATTCTGAATATAATGAAGAATTAGATCAAGTAATGATTACAGGTTCTAATGTAACTTATCGTGCTACTTATTTAATTGACGAAACAGGAAAAATTTTCCACGAATCTGTAAACGATATGCCATTAGGAAGAAACGTAAATGAGTACTTAAGATTAGTTGATGCTTATACTCACGTACAAACTCATGGAGAAGTTTGTCCTGCAAACTGGGAAGAAGGAAAAGATGCAATGAGTGCAGACAGAAATTCAACTGCAGAATACTTAGCTAAACACTAATATTCAACGCAAACAAAATTAAAAACCAAATTCTGGTCTATTCTCATAGAATTTGGTTTTTTAACTCTAAAAAAAATTAAACTATGTTATTAGAATTAGACCAAGATAATTTACAAGAATTAGTAAACACAAACCAAAAAGTGGTTGTTCAATACTCAGCTTCTTGGTGCGGTAATTGTAGAATTATGAAACCAAAATTCAAAAAATTATCAACCGAAAAAGAAGATATTACTTTTGCTATTGTAGATGCTGAGAAATTTCCAGAATCAAGAAAACTTGCTGACGTAAGTAACTTACCTACATTTGCAACGTTTGTAAACGGAAAATTAGTGAATCAAACGCAAACAAATAAAGCAGAAGTTTTAGGTGAATTAGTTAATGAAATTGCTTAATTAAATAATTGAACTATGAAATTACCTGTTATTAAACATTTAACTCAGTTTATTGAAGAAAACGACCAAGATTATATCATTGAAACAATAGAAGTTTTAGAAAACCTTACAGAAGTTCCATCGTTAAAAGACGAAGAATTAGACGTAATTGGTGAGCTAATTTCTAATATGTATGGTGCTCTAGAAGTGCAAAAACTAATGAAAGAAGGTGCTACACAAAAAGAAGCATTAAACGGTTTTATGCAAAGAGTACTAGGTTCGATAGATAAATAACCTTTTTGTTGTAAATAATACAGTCGCTATGAGTCGTAGATTCATAGCGATTTTTTTATATCTCATTCAAAATACATCTTTTTTTACCTTATTAAATAATTTCCATTTTATATCATTTCGATGCTCCTTTTTTATAAATTGTCGTTCGAATTATTTATCAAAATAACTAACAGAAATAAATCTATAAAATGAAAAAAGTAACAGGCTTAGGTGGAGTATTTTTTAAATGCGATGATCCAAACAAAATGAACGATTGGTACAAAACACACTTAGGGCTAGACACCACAGAATATGGTGTAAGTTTTGAATGGAGAGAAAAAGAAAATCCGAAAGAAATTGGACTAACACAATGGAGTACTTTTCCAAAAACCACAAAATATTTTGAACCTTCTGAAAAAGATTTTATGATTAATTATAGAGTTGAAAATTTAGAACTTTTAATTGAACAACTAAAACAAGAAGGCGTTACAGTATTGGACGAAATTGTAACGTATCCGTACGGAAAATTTGCACATATTTTAGATATGGAAGGCAATAAAATTCAATTATGGGAACCAGGTGGTTCTTTT
>JASLED010000100.1 GCA_030151255.1 Flavobacterium sp. | reverse complement strand
TATGGTCCGGACCAGGTGATACACCTGACTCATCTGCTGTATGAGCCATTAGCGCTCGAATAGTTGAAGATTTAAATGCATTTTGCTTTTTATCCAATCCCCATTGTTGCCACAACGCAAATACACCTGTGATAGCAGGAGCTGCCATTGAGGTACCTCCTAAAGATAGATATAATGAATTATCCACATTAACTCCTGATGTAGGATTCATATATACAGAAGAATAAACATTGGTTCCTTTTGCGGAAATATCTGGTTTAATCCTAAAATCATTTGTTGGGCCATTACTACTAAAATTAGCAATAACTACACTAAAAGGACCTGCATATGTTGTAACCTGATTTACAGCTGCTACAACTACTGCATTTTTAGAAACCGAAGTACCTAACAACATATCCTTTCCACCTTTAGTTGGATTTAATTTATTATAATATATCTGATCATTTCCAGCTGCTACAACCGGTTGATAATACTTATACATATTTGTAATCATATCATAATTATATGCATCCCATGAATAAGCTCCGAAATAATCAACAGGTACAGCTTCAGCATCTATTCCGTAAGAATGGTTTGAAACTAATAGTCCATTTTGTGCAGCAGCTAACATTTTTTGTCCATCATTATCCCAATTATAACTCAATATAGAAGCTTCTGGCGCTATTCCTTTTGCATTTGCTTTTACTCCCTTGGCAGCAATTGTACCCGAAACATGAGTAGCATGCATTCTTCCTTCTTCATACTCCAATTTACTTTGAGCATTCATAGATGCAAAATTTGGTGGTGTATCACCTAAGGTCATTCTGCTAGCAGAATTTTTCTGAAACTCAACATGGGTATTTAAGGCAGCTTCACCATCCCAAACACCTACAATTATCCCTGATCCATCTAAATTTAAACCTAAATTTCCTCCTGGAGCTATATCATTTACACGAGCAGTAATTCTACTTCCTGCATTATGTGTTTTGTAATAAATTAAATTGCCATTTTCATCAATACGTTGTAAACTAAAAATTGCTCCGTCTTTATTAATTCCAGAAGTTGGCAAACCTTTTTCTTCAGCAATTTTGTAAGCTACTAATTTTTCTTTTTCAAAAACTATTGCTTTCTCTTCTAAAACTTTTTCATCTACTATTTGATAAGTAGATGTGATTTTTTTTCTTACTTCAAGACTTTGTCCTTTTACAACAAAACTTGCCGAAAGCATCAATCCAAATAGTAAAATGTATTTTTTTTTCATTGTTCAATGCGGTTTTTAATAGTGTCTATTTTTTTAGAGGAGTGAAAGTAGTGAATTTTATAAAGCAGAAACTAATTTTAACTAAAAATTTCTATAAACAAATATTCAATCTATAAAAAACTAATATCAAATAATTCTAAAAAGAAAACAAAAGTTAAACAATTGATACAAAAAATACATAAAACAGAAAAAAGTCACTTTGTTAAGTGACTTTTTTTTAAATATTTCTAATTATCATAAATATTATAATAACTGCTAAAAAAAGATAAGCAAATTTATTAGGCAAAATGATCTTATTTTCAAATTTTTGGTCTCTAACTATATATTTTTCAACAAAAAAAACATATAAATAACCAATAACTATTAAATAAAAATAAATTAATTGATTATAAAAAAACGCTTCTCTAAACCCTCCTTTTAATATTGCATAAACAGCTCTCTGTCCCCCACATCCTGGACATTCTAAACTTGTCCATTTTTTAATAGAACAAGGAACCATTATTTTTACATCTTGAAATAAAAACCATAAGCTCCGCAAAACTATTAAGGGTAAAAGAAAATAGCTAAATAAACGAATTAGAATTTTCAACTTAAGGATTACATATTTTGTCCTGCCTCGAAACCTTGTTCAAAACCTTCCTTAATTTCTAATATATAAGCATCCCATCCTCCCATACTATATACATTGTAAAGAAGATTAATTATTTGAATTACAAAAAACACTAATACAATTAGTCCTATAATTTTTGCAACTTTAGCAGCTTTTACTGCTCCTTCATAATCTCCTCTATTATATTTACTTGAAGACTGCGACGACATTACAATAGCTACAATTCCGCCAATCAGTCCAACACAGTAGCACAATCCAAGTATTGTTGCAATAATAGATAGCGCCATGTAATTATTTGGCTTTGGTGGCATTACTTCGCTGAATTTCGTTTCTTGAAATCCAAAATTATTATTTTCCATCTCTTAAAAATTTTAACACAATATACAGGTTTTTCAACTAAATCTAAAATTTACTTAAAAAATCTTCTAAATCTGCTTGATAAGTAGTTTGAGCAACTTCTACAATTGCATCAATATCATCAATTGTTAAAATTGGTTTTAATTTAGCATCGTTTCTCAACCACTCTAAATATTCAGAATTAAACTCTGTTGCGTCAAATTCTCCATCTTCTTCCAATGCTTCTTTGTCTTGAAAATAAAATTCTTCTTCAAATACTAAAGGTTCAACATCGTAAGCAGCAATTTGCAATAACTCTTTTATATTTTTAGTTACAATAAAGACCCCACCTTCGTCTCCAAAAACAACAATTGGTGAATTTGTTAAATCAACATTTTCTTTATTGTTGATCCAAAATGCATAAATACTTCCGGTACTATTTGCTTCAGCAAACGGAATAAACGATTTTACAAATTCTTCTTGTACCGAAATATTTTCGATTAATGAAGTTTCATCTGATGTTAAATAGATAGCATTTGAATAATAAGAAGGTATGCTTTCTGACAATTGAAGCTCTACTAAGCTTTTTAACTCTTTAGGAATAGTGTGTCCTTTAAATAATGCAGTAAATTCTTGTTTTACCATTGGTACTGTTCATTTTTGCCTTGAAATTAGGCTCTTTTTGTGTTTTGTTTAAATTATTTCTCTGTGTATTGAATACTTTTCAATACTAAATTTTGATAGAATAAAGATAAAATTTTTTCTCTTACAAACAACAAATAATCAAATATTCTTAATTTTTTATTCTTTCGGTATATAAAACTATGATTTTCAATCTGAATTTATCCTTTTTTGACTTCTAGGATGATATTTATCAACAACAATTTTCAGTTTCTCTCTGCTTATATGTGTATAAATTTCAGTGGTTAAAATAGATTCATGTCCTAACATAATTTGAATCATGCGAATATCTGCGCCATTTTCGAGCAAACTTGTTGCAAATGAGTGCCTAAAACTATGCGGACTTACATTTTTTTGTATTCCTATTTGTTTGGAAATATTTTTTACAATTGTAAAAATCATTGCTCGCGTAAGCTTTCCTCCTCTTCTATTTAAGAAAACAATATCTACGTCTTCTTTTTTTATAGAAAGTTGTGTTCTTATTGACGAAACATAAGTTGTAATGTACGAAATGGTATCTGTATCAATTGGAACAAATCTATATTTTTTTCCTTTTCCGATAATGCGTATAAGTCCTTCTTCAAAAAACAAATCACTAATACGAAGATTTACCAATTCGCTCACCCGTAAGCCACAGGCAAACAAAAGTTCAATCATAACTTTATTTCTGTAGCCCTCATTTGTGCTTACATCAATTGAGTTTATCATTAATTCTATTTCTTCTGGCGCTAAAACTTCAGGTAATTTTAAACCTAATTTTGGAACTTCTAACAAATCTGCTGGCGATTTTTCTATCAATCCTTCTAATAATAAAAAGGAAAAAAAACTCTTCAAAGCAGAAATTATTCGCGCTTGTGTTGAAGGAGCTAAAAAAGATGATAATTGATATACAAATTCATTTACCTCCTCTTTAGTAATATTTTTTGGATGCGTATAACGTTCATCTTCGCCAAGAAATAGAGCAAATTTTATAATATCTAATTCATAATTTATGATAGAGTTTTTTGCCAAACCTCTTTCGAGTTTTAAATAATGAACATAAGATTGTATAAGCTTTTGCATAAATAGTAATTTCAGTTTTTTCAAATATAAAAAAAGAGCCAACACAAATAAGTCAGCTCTTAGTATTTATTTTGTTTCGTTTGATGTTGATAAAATATATCGAATCACATTTTCTGCTGCGTGTAAACCAAATAATGCAGGCATCCAACTATTTGTACCAAAGAAAGATTTTTTAAAATTAGTTCCATCTGTCATTTTTAGGCTACTTTCATCTGGTTTTTCAGTAGAAAAAATAGCTTTTACTCCTGAAGAAATCCCTTCTTTTTTTAATCTTTTTCTAATTTGTTTTGCCAACGGACAAACATCTGTTTTACTAATATCTTTTACCACAATTTTGCTAGCCATCATTTTCCCTCCAGCTCCCATTGCGCTAATTACTTTAATTCTTTTTCGTTTTGCGGCTAAGATTAAATTAATTTTTGGCGTAATACTATCGATACAATCTAAAACATAATCAAAATCAGATGTAACAATTTCTAACGCACGCTCTGGTGAAAGAAATTCTTGAACGCGAATTAGATTTAATTCTGGATTAATATCCATCAAACGATCACCAACAAGATGTACTTTTGGCTGACCAACTGTGGAATGCAAAGCAGGTAATTGTCTGTTGATATTGGTAATATCTACCGTATCTCCATCAACAATTGTCATATTTCCTACTCCTGCTCTTGCCAGAAATTCTGCTGCAAAAGATCCTACTCCACCTAAACCAACAACTAAAACTTTTGCGTTTTTTAATTTTTGCAATCCTTCTTCTTTAAAAAGTAATTCTGCTCTTTCTTGCCAAATTGCCATTAATTCTCCTTATTTAATAAATACATTTTTATAATTTTCTTCGATTTGTTTTTCTATCGAAGGTACTATCGTTGCTGCTTTTGCGTAAATTTCTTCTATCGTGCAATCTGCTGCTCCATCCGTTTCTAAAAACACTTTATCTAACGGAGCGTTTTTTAAAACATTTTGCAAGCTTTCGCTTTTCAAAAGTGCTTTTCCAAAAGACAAATAGAATCCATTGTTCCACAAACTCTCGGCTACTTGTTGTTTCTTATGAAAACCGTGAATTACAAATGGCACTTTTACTTTTAGTTCTTTCTTTATCGCGATGATTTCTTGATAAGCAGAAACGACGTGCAAAATTACAGCTTTTTTATATTTTTCTGCAAGAAGTAATTGTTTCTTTAGCACGTGAATTTGTACATTCATCGGCACATCAATCTTTTTATCCAATCCGCATTCGCCAATAGCTATACAACTTGGGTTTTGCAATGCTTTTTCTATTAGTCGCAATTCTTGCTCAACCTTTTCTTCTTGTATATACCAAGGATGAATTCCCATAGAAAAATGAGAAAATGTAGCAAAAGTATCGGTAGGATATTGATTAACTATTTCAATTCCTTCAATGGAAGCGGCAGCCTGATGGGTGTGAAGATTAATTTTCATACTTACGAAGATAAGTTGCAATTACTAATTCAGCAATACTTGCATATTTATTCCATAAAAAAACCTCTAAGCTATTTACTTAGAGGTTTTTTCTATCATTTTACTGTTATTTTAGTCCAGCCAAGCTGTGTTCAATTGCAGCAATTTTTGCCAATGCATCGGCTTCTTTCTTTCTTTCGTTGTCAATTACTTGAGCAGGAGCACCATTTACGAATTTTTCGTTCGACAATTTTCCTTGTACCGAACGCAAGAATCCTTTTAAATAGTTTAATTCCTCTTCTAATTTCGCAATTTCTTCTTCAACGTTTACGCTTCCTGTTACTGGAATAAAGTATTCGTTTGAATTTACACGATAAGATAACGCACCACTTACTTGCTCTGTTACGTATTCTATCGTTACAACGTTTCCTAATTTTGAAATAATGCTATCAAAATAAACAGATGATTTTTCGTTGTTGATTACTTTTAAATCAATCGTTTCTTTGAACGAAATATTTTTATCTTTTCTAATTGTACGAATTCCAGCAATAACTTCAGTTGCAAAATCAAACGATTTGATTAAGTTTTCGTCATACGCTTTCATTTCTGGCCAAGCAGCAACTACTAATGCTTCTTCTGCAGAACGATCTTTGATGTGTTGCCAAATTTCTTCTGACATAAATGGCATAAATGGATGTAACAATTTTAAGTTAGCTTCTAACAATTCAATTGTTTTGTCAAAAGTTACTTTATCAATTGGTTGTTGGTATCCTGGTTTAATCATTTCTAAGAACCAAGAACAGAAATCGTCCCAAACCAATTTATAAATGGCCATCAACGCATCAGAAATTCTGTATTTAGAGAAATGATCTTCAATTTCTACTAATGTTTTTTGCAATTTTGCTTCGTACCATTCTAAAGATACTTTTGCCGATTCTGGTTGTGGTAAAGTTTCTGATACTTCCCATCCTTTAATCAATCTAAAAGCATTCCATACTTTATTGGTAAAAGCTTTTCCTTGTGCACACAATTCTTCGTCAAACAAAATATCGTTTCCTGCCGAAGCCGATAACAACAATCCAACACGAACACCGTCTGCGCCAAACTTCTCAATTAATCCTAATGCATCAGGAGAGTTTCCTAATGATTTTGACATTTTTCTGCGTTGTTTGTCTCTTACAATTCCTGTAAAATATACATTGGTAAACGGTTTTTTACCTGTGTACTCGTATCCAGCCATAATCATACGCGCAACCCAGAAGAATAAAATATCCGGCCCCGTTACTAAATCATTCGTTGGATAATAGTAATTGAATTCTTCGTTATCTGGTTGTGTTACTCCATTGAAAACAGCCATTGGCCATAACCAAGAAGAGAACCAAGTATCTAAAGCATCTTCATCTTGTTTTAAATCAGCTACAGATAAATTGGCATTCCCCGATTTTACCTTTGCTAATTCTACTGCTTTTTCTTTAGTTTCTGCTACAACAAAATCTTCTTTTCCTGGTCCGTAATAAAACGCAGGAATTTGGTGTCCCCACCACAATTGACGAGAAATATTCCAATCGCGAATATTTTCTAACCAACTTTTGTAGGTATTATTGTATCGGTTAGGATAAAGTTTTACGTCTTCTGTTTCTAATACAGCATCTAACGCAGGTTTTGCCAACTCTTCCATTTTCAGGAACCATTGGTCAGAAAGTCTTGGTTCGATTACTGCTTTTGTACGTTCAGAAGTTCCAACATTATTAATGTGGTTTTCCACTTTCTCTAAAGCACCGATAGCTTGCAATTCTGCCTCGATTTCTTTGCGCACCACAAAACGATCTTTTCCTGCATAATGCATTCCTAATTCGTTTAATGTTGCATCTTCATTAAAGATATCGATGATTTCTAAATTATGTCTTTCACCTAAATCTTTATCATTAACATCGTGAGCAGGCGTTACTTTCAAACATCCTGTTCCGAATTCCATATCCACGTAATCGTCAAAAATAATTGGAATTACACGGTTGCAAATTGGCACGATTGCTTTTTTCCCTTTCAAATGCGCATAACGCTCATCGTCTGGGTGAATACAAATTGCACTATCTCCCAAAATTGTTTCCGGACGAGTAGTTGCAATAACTAAAAAGTCTTCGCTTCCTTCAATTTGATATTTTAAATGGTATAATTTTCCTTGGCGTTCTTCGTAGATTACCTCTTCATCCGATAGCGTAGTTTTTGCTTCCGGATCCCAGTTTACCATACGATATCCACGATAGATTAATCCTTTGTTGTATAAATCAACAAACGTTTTAATTACTTGCTCCGATAATTCTGGATCCATAGTGAATTTTGTACGGTCCCAATCACAAGAACAACCCAATTTTTTTAGCTGTTCTAAGATTACTCCACCATACTCTTCTTTCCACTCCCAAGCGTGTGCTAAAAATTCTTCGCGCGTTAAATCGTTTTTATTGATACCCTGCTCTTTCAATTTTGCGACGACTTTAGCTTCAGTAGCGATAGATGCGTGGTCGGTTCCAGGTACCCAACAAGCGTTAAGCCCTTTTAAACGAGCACGACGTATTAAAACATCTTGAATTGTATTGTTCAACATATGTCCCATATGTAATACTCCAGTAACGTTTGGTGGAGGAATTACAATCGTATAAGGTTCTCTGTGATCTGGTTTTGAATGAAAAAAATTATTATCAATCCAATACTGATACCACTTTTCCTCTACTTGTTTTGCGTCAAATTGTGCAGGTATGCTCATTTTATAAATATTTGTTTAATAAAAAACGTTAATTAAATTTTATTGATATGCATTTGTTAAAAATCAAACTTGTATAGAAAGCTAATTTCTTTTTGCATATCTTTATCAATACAAAAGTAAATATTACTTAGCAATTATAAAAGAAAACCAGTTAAACGAGAACTATAAAAAAAATTTGTGTTTTTTTTAAAAGTTTTTAATTTTACAACAAAACTAATTATTTAAACAATGAAAAAATTAATAGCTGTATTTGCGATAGTTTTGACTAGTGCAATTACATTTGCTCAAAATGGGCCAAAAATTCAATTTGCTGCAAAAGACAATACAATTGATTACGGAACTGTAGTAAGAGGAAAAGATGATGGACGTAGATCGTTTGAATTTACAAACACAGGAGATCAGCCTTTAGTTATTACAAACGTTCGTTCTACTTGTGGATGTACAGTACCTTCAAAACCAGAAGCACCAATTATGCCAGGTAAAAAAGGAAACATTGATGTACAATACAATATGAGCGTTGGTAGAATTAGCCGTACAATTACTGTAGAATCTAACGCTGTAAACTACGAAAATGGAACAGTGCCTTTGAGAATTAAAGGAGAAGTTGTTGAACAATAAAAAATTCAAATAAAAAAAATCGATTTCTAAATAGAAATCGATTTTTTTTATTGCTTAAACTCTATGTTATTTTTTATTGCATTTTGAAATGAATTGATGTCTTTTATCAAAACTTTTGACTGAAATGCATCTAAATGTTTTTGATGATGAATATCTGAACCTGCAAAATCAATCAATCCATTGCTTAAAAGATAATTAGCTGCATCTAAAACATGCTTACCATAATAGCCTGTTGTTGATAAGAGATTTATTTGAAACAAACAACCTGCTTTTTTTAATTTTTTATACATTTCTGTATTATTATGATAAAAATTGTATCGTTCTGGATGCGCCAAAACAATATCATATCCATTTGATTTTAAAGCAAATAAAATTTCCATCAATTGAATTGGCGGATTCATGTAAGACATCTCTACCAAAACATATTTGTTCTTTAAGGTTAATAATTCTTCAGTTTCTAAACGCTTCAAGAAAGTATCGTCCATCAAATATTCTGAAGCTACTCTAAGTTTTAATTTTTGAGATTCTGATGGCAATAAATTTATTACTTCTTTATGTTTAGCTAAAATACCTTCTTTTGTATTTTCCCAAACCAAAAAAATAGTGTGCGGCGTGGCAATAGCTTCAGCAAAACCTAAATTAGCCATAGCATCTAGAATATTTTTTGTATCTGCTATATTCTTTGCTCCATCATCTATACCGCACAATGTATGTGAATGAATATCTATAAATCCATTTTGTACAAAATCTTTCAATAACGGTTTTGGCTTAAATAATGAAAACATATTTTTTACTTATTTTTATTTATAATTCTATATTCAGTTATTATAGCAAATGCCGATAACAAAACAAGAGGCAAAGTAACCAACAATTTTTCTGATGTTATGTTTAAAAACACATAAAATAACAATATTGTTATATAACCCAAAAACATGAGATTACTTAAACGCTTTCTTATAAATGGGATTAATGCTAATAATGGGTTAAATAAAAAAACAACATTATTATTTATTAGTTCTGAATGCAAAGAATAAAACCCTACGCTTATAAAAAACAAACCGAAAACACTTGATGTTATTAAAAAGATAGATCGTCCTGTTGTTGTTAAACAACCTAATGCTAATAAAAACGTAAGAAATATAGCAAATGCATACGTATTCCACCATACAAAATGATCTTCATTTGGAGGAGTTAATACTTTTATTTCTTGCTTTACCAATGGTTGATGATTGATGGTTGTTTCTCGAAGTCCTTCTTCAAATTTATCTGGTAAAAACAATAAGCTATTCTTTTTATCTACTTTGCTTCCGAAAATTAGATTGATTCCTAATTTTTCAAAATATCGATCCTTTAAATATGTATTTAAAATTTGTCTATAAGTTCCTGTGTTTCCTTCAATATCAACTTTTACAGGTTTATCAATTACGCTATTTATAATATCAACAACTTTTGTGGTACAATTTTGATCGATAAATTTATAAACATAATATTTATTTTTTTCTTCTAACGAAGCATTTAAATCATTCCAAATTTTCTGTTTTTGTGTTTGATCTAAGTTAAGTACTTGCTCTATTATCGAGCGATTTTCGTAAAAATATCCTCTTACAAAATTTTCGTAACTGGTATAATCAGCAAAATACAACAAATCTCCTTTAACGAATTTTGCATAAAAATTTGCTGTTTGAAAATCAAACATTCCGTAATTGTACACCCTGTCAATACCTTCAAAAGGATCATAAACACGAATAGCTGTATGTCCAAAAAGCGAATACAATTCATTGCCTGTGCCACAAGTAATAATACTTACCTCAGCACGATCGGAAAGCGTTTTTTGATTATTTAATGCAAAACTTAATTGTGCTATTAACAAAAAAAGCACTGCTAAAAATTTGTTCATTCTTTTATTTTCTAAATATTTCTAAATCTAATTTCAGTGAAAAAATATTGGAATAAATGGCCGCACTTTGGTTGCCTATATCCGTTAAAGCATAATCTATTTGAATGCCTTTATATTGAAAACCTAATCCAATATTGGGTTGAAATTCTACCTTTTTCGTATTATCTATCTGTAGATTATTTTGAAAATTTCCTAAGCCGCCGCGAATAAAAACCATTTTAGTATAAGAAAATTCTAAACCAAGCGATGGTGAAATACTCATTCCTTTGGTTGATATTACTGCGTTTGTTTGCGCAAAATCTACATGCAATCCCAAGGCTGCCAACATACTTATATCATTAGAAAAATTAAATGTTTTAGCCGATCCTATTTGTAATTTTGGCAAAGTAATTTCGGTTGTTTCTGGCAAATCTTGATTCATTCCTTCAACAGCATTTTGAATCTTTTCGTATTCTGCCTTATTAATGCTCCACATATTATATGTTGTTGTAATATCTCGAGCCATTATACCAAACTTCCAACCATTTTTTGTTTTGTATTGTACACTTAAATCAAAACCAAAGCCCCAAGAATTTGCGAACTTACCAATTACACGACGCACAATTTTTGCATTTCCGCCGTAAGTTAATCCTTCAATAGGTGCTTTACGCGCATAAGAAATCATAAGAGCATAATCTGCAGCAGAAAATAAACTAATTTTATTGTAATCAATATTTCCGTTTTGATCAATCAATTCTGTTGTGTTCATAATATCATCAACTCCAAAACGGATAAGCGAAAAACCAATAGCGCTTTTTTCGTCAATAGGCATTGCAAAAGCACCATAATCATATTGTGCTATATTAGCAAAATAACTAGCGTGCATTAAAGCAATTTGTTTGTCATCAAGATTTGTTAATCCAGCTGGATTCCAATACACAGAATTTACATCATCTGTAGAGGCAACAACGCTGCCTGCCATTGCCAAAGAAGCGGCATCTACACCAATATTTAAAAACTCGTTTGAATACTTTTTTGCTGTTTGTGCCGTTATCCATCCTGAAAATAGAAAACCTATACAAACAAAAATATTTTTTATCACTCTTTAATTAATTTTATAAACAGGGTAAAAATACTAAAAAACTAAAATGCTAAGAATTTATATTATTACTAAGTTTATGATACATTTGCATTATAGCTTACTAATAATATATAATTTAGATAATAAATAAATACTCATGAAAAAACACATTCCTAATTTTATCACCTTACTGAACTTACTTTCTGGTTTAATTGCATGCATTTATGCTTTTGATGATAATATCATGATGGCATTTTTATGGGTTTGCATTGGTATTTTCTTTGATTATTGGGATGGTTTTCTTGCTCGTATTTTAAATGTAAAGAGCGAACTTGGTTTACAATTAGATTCGCTTGCTGATATGGTAACAAGTGGTGTTGTACCAGGCTTAGTTATTTACAAACAATTGGCTAATATTCAGGAAAATCAAGAAATTTACAATCTAACGCCAGAAACATATTATATGGGATTTGTACCATATATTGGCTTTATCATTACACTTGGTGCGGCATATCGCTTAGCTAAATTTAATATAGATACTAGACAAACCGATTCTTTTATTGGTTTACCAACACCAGGAAATGCTTTAGTTATTCTAAGTTTACCAATGATTGTTTCTACAACAAGCTCTGAGGCAGTTATTTCTTTTCTGAGTAATCCGTATGTTTTAGTTATTATTAGTTTTTTGAGTGCATTTATTATGAATGCAGAATTACCACTGTTTTCTCTAAAAATAAATCCTAAAAATATTGGAGCTTATAAATTACAAATTGGTTTTGTGATTCTTTCTGCAATTTTATTAATTACATTACATTACTTAGCAGTTCCGTTAATTATTTTAATTTACATTTTAATTTCTGTTGCAAAAAATCTAGCAACTAAAAAGAACATAGCATAAGATGTAATAACACAAACAATTATTTAAAGTTTTTTTAAATTCATTTATTGGCACAATAATTGTATTTTAAGTAGAAACTTTTTTTCATACTACTTTGCCCTATACGCACCCCGATTTTTGTATAGGGCATTTTTTTGTACTCAAAAATACAGAAGATAAAAAAAAGACGATTCTTTTTAAGGAATCGTCTTTTTTTTATCTTGCGAATAACTATGGTTTTGGTTGTTCGTAAATAATATGCTCTGCAGAGCGCTTTTGAATTATTCTAAAATAGCCTAAAGCTTCTTTTTCGGGCGTGGTAATATTTTTTATGTTTCCTATAACTTTTCCGCTTGGAACTTGAAATGGACCACCTCCATTATCAATACTTCCTAAAAGTACAGTCATATAATCATTATAATTTCTAGAAATTTGAGCCATATTGATTCTAATTGTATCGCCAGGTTTTGTTTCTTCATCAGAGATATACAACGATTCCATTAAACTTCCTCTAGAAAATTCGTTATCAACCACTCTAAGTTGAGGCCTAATTTGTCTATCTTCTATCATCAGAAAATAATAGTTTAACAGATTATTTTCTTTAGGAACATCTTGATAAAAAATACTTACTGTATAATATGGCTTATCAAAATAATTTTCTCTGCGCTGTTCTATCTTTTCAATCACAGGACTTGTTGAATAAATTTCTGTTCCTTCATATAAATCACCATCGTAAATAATTGCTAATTTAAATTGATCTCCTTCTGTTGGCATTGGTATTTCTGTTGTAAAATAAATTCCTTTTTCTCCAACCGATTCCATTAAAAACTTATTTCCGTATTTATCTTCTACCCAAACTTTAGCGTCGTTTACAACTGGTATTTGAGTATTAAAATAATCTGTAGTTAGTGATAATTTTACGTATAATACATTTGCTGGATCATTTTCATCAAAATCAAAATTGCCTTCTACCACCAATCTTGGTTCGGATGTAGGAAGATCAATATCTATAACTTGTGTGCACGATGTAAAAGAGCAAATAGATAAAACAAAAAGTAGTAAGAATATGTTTTTTTGCATGATTTAGAATTTAAAATTATAA
>JASLED010000099.1 GCA_030151255.1 Flavobacterium sp. | reverse complement strand
TTTTAGCTAAGATATTTAGACATGTTTTAACTTGGTTTTTTAGGTGGTCAATTTCACCGGAATTAGGTGATCACTTTCCACCGGAATTAAGTGATCACTTTTAACGGAATTAGGTGGTCAATTTCACTGGATTCTCCAGGTAATAATGTAATAGAAGTTACTTTAAAAGTTGAAAACAGAACGCCAAATGGAGGACCAAATTTACCTTTAACAATACAAGGTGTAGGATATATATCTGCTAGTTCATGTGAAGTAACAATGCCTGTAGCAGTTACTATGGCTAGTTTTACTGTTAATTGTACCTCAGTTAGTTTATCAGGAAGGTTAAAAATAAATGTAGCTCCTACAGTTGATGATTTTATTACTATTCCTGTTACAGTTACTACTGCTGGATATTATGAAATTACAACTAATACAGTGAGTGGCGTTTCATTTAGCGGTTCAGGAATGTTAACTACAACAAATACTTCCGTAAAATTAAAAGTTACAGGAACACCTACTCAAGGTGGAGGGGATACTGATTTTACTTTAACATATAATGGAGGAACTTGTAGTATTAAAGTAAAAATATTAGGGAATACTTTTAATATTTTGACGATTGGAACAGCTGGAGGTGTTGAAGTGAACGCTACTAATGATTATGGTAAAATGCTTCTTTCTTCTAATAATTTTGGACCTGCGGGCACAGTTGTTAGCAAGCCAATTACGTTGGAAAGTTCGAAAAGTTTGTTTTCAATAACTAAAAATGATATGCTATATTATTTATGGCAAAATGATATTGATTTAATTTTTATAATGGCAGAAGTCAGTATATCATCTAACGGTTTAGATGGGATAGCAGATTGGATGGATACTAAAAAGGGAATGGCTTATTTATTTGCTTCTCTGTTAGAAGGTGATAGTATAATTAGAAAGCTTTCGGGTGATAATTCAATTGTTACTACAAGAGAATCAAGAGAGCTTTTTGTAAAAGCAGTAGCAGGTCAAAGTATTTCTACTGGTCCTTTTATGAATATGGGAAGCTTTAGAATTGGCGCTGATTTATCTAATTTTAGACATATTACAGCTGGTAAGTCTAGCTTTACCCAATTAGCAGGTGGATATACGACGTATCCAGCAGATATGGTTGTGGCTAAACACAATTCTAAGCCTTTGATATATAATGGGATAACACATTTTCATAGGGAATTTAGTTCTCCTCCTTTTAAGATTAATACAAATGGTACACCAACCTCCGTATTTTGGAATTCTCAAAATGTTTATAATTCTTATTATTTTGGTAATATCATAGCATGGTTTGTAGAGTATAGAAATAGTAGTGGTAATGCTAAAATTGATACAGCTCCAGTTCCATAAAAAAAATTAATACCAAAAAAGGCATCCAATTGGATGCCTTTTTTGGTATTAAATAGAAAAATTAATTTAAAAAACCTGAATATTTAAGCATAGCTTCAATAGTTGGTTCTTGTCCTCTAAAATCTCTGTATAGTTTATCTAATGGCAACGTATTTCCTCTCGAAAAAACTTTGTCTCTCAAAATTTGTCCATTTTCTCTTGTTAATCCACCGTGTGTTTGCAGCCAATCATAAGTGTCAAAATCTAACATTTCAGACCATTTATAAGAATAATAACCTGCTGCATAACCTCCGCCAAAAATATGGCTGAAGTAAGTAGAACGATATCTAGGAGGTACATTTTCTAAAAATATTCCATGTAATTGTAATGCCTCTTTTTCAAATTCATCTACAGATGTAATATTGGCATCAACATCAATTGTATGCCAAGCCATATCTAAAATTGAAGCGGCTAATAATTCTGTTAATCCATATCCTTTGTTGAAATTACTTGCGTTTTTAATTTTTTCAATATATCCTTCAGGCATTACATAACCCGTTTGATAATGTTTAGCATAATTGCTCAAAATAATTGGATCAAAAGCAAAATGCTCATGAAATTGAGATGGAAATTCTACGAAATCTCTAGCTACGTTTGTTCCTGATAAAGTTGGATATTTTTGATCTGCAAATAAACCATGCAATGCATGTCCAAATTCATGAAACATTGTAATTACATTATCTAACGTTAATAAATTTGGTTGGCCTTCAGCTCCTTTTTGAAAATTAGCTACGTTGTAAACAACAGGCAATTGTTCGGTTAAATAAGATTGATTTACAATATTACTCATCCAAGCTCCTCCTCTTTTAGAATCTCTCTGAAAGAAATCGGTATAAAATAACCCTAATTTACTTCCATCCTGATTGAAGAATTCGTAAACTTTTACATCTTCATGCCATACAGGTAAATCAGTTCGTTCTATATAGCTAATTCCGTATAAAATTTTTGCCATATAAAAAACTCCATCTTTCAATACTTTTTCAACTTCAAAATAAGGTTTTAATTCATTTTGATTGATTGCATACTTTTGCTCGCGAATTTTTTCTGCATAAAAATCCCAATCAGCAGCTGATAAAATAAAAGGATTTGCTTCTTGATCGATTAAAGCTTGAATTTCTTTTGCTTCTTCATTGGCAGCTGTGGTAGCAAATGGACTCAATTCGGTAAGAATCCTCATCGCATTTTTAGGCGTTTCTGCCATTGTGCCTTGTAAACTCCAAGCAGCAAAATTTTCAAAACCTAAAAGTTTGGCTTTTTCAGCACGTTTTTTTACCAAAGCTAAAATAGTTTCACGCGTGTCATTTTTGTCATTGCGTTCTGCTCTTGTCCAAGCAGCTTTAAACAAAGTATTTCTTGTTTCTTTATTATTTAAGTTAGCTAAATCTGGTTGCTGAGTTGTATTGTTTAGCGGAATAACATAACTGTCATCTCCTTGTTTTAGCGCTAATAAATCATCGTCTGATATTCCTTCTAATTGTGCTTTAGTAAAAGTAGGAGCGCCCGATTTTGTTGCAGCCAATAGTTTATCGCTAAATTCATTCGTTAACTTCGCAAGATCTTGATTGATCGTTTTTAGTTTTTCTTTATCTTCAACGCTAAGATTAGCACCAGCCTGTATAAAGTTTTGGTAATAAACCTCTAATAAACGCAACTGATCGTCCATTAAACCTAAACCGCCTTTGTTGTCAAAAATTGTTTTTACACGTTGAAACAAAGCATCATTCAAATAAATTGCATCAGAATGTGCAGCAAATTTAGGAGCAAGTTCTGTATTAATTTTAATTAATTCATCATTGGTGTTGGCTCCTGTAAGCAACGAAAAAACATTCTGAACCCTTGTTAATAAAGTATCCGATAATTCTAAAGGAACCATTGTGTTTTCAAATGTAGGAGTTTCTTTATTTGAAGTAATTTTGTTAATGGCTTCTACTTGTTGACGCATACCTTCAAGCAAAGCAGGTTTGAAATCTTTGTTTTGAATTTTCGAAAAATCTGCTGTGTGATATGGCAATGTGCTAGCTTGGTAAAAATAGTTGCTTTCGTTCCAACCATTATTTGTATTACAAGAAACGACAAAAATAGATGCTCCAATAGCCACACCTACAATAGCTTTGTTGATATACATATTAAATAGATTTTAGGTTATTATTCCTCAAAGATAAAAATATATTGAAGCGAACTTTACAATATTTGATTTTTTGATATTTAATCTTTTAGAAATCTAAATAAAATGAATAAAAATGACACATGTTATTCGAAGTAAAATAGTGTGATTTTATTTGTTAGGAAGTAATTTTATTTCTTAATTACTACATTGAAAAGTTGTATATTTGATTAAAATAGAGCCAAAATAGATGAAAATTATTCAGTTTTTTATATTGTTTTTTATCGGAATCGGAACTTTGACAATGCAAGGTCAGTCAGTTGTGGTAAAAAGTAAATTGATTAAAATATATGATCAAGTTGACAATAAGGCACTTTTAAAGCAGTTGAAGAATAATTATGAAATTGAAGATAAATTAATTGAAAATTTAAAGTTAAAAGATACGCTATTTCGTTCAGAATTTGTTGCAAACGGAAATTTTTATCAAGCACAACGAATTGATCAAAATGCAGTTATTTATTATCAAACCCATAATTTTGAATCTAGAACATTTAGTGGTGTAAATCAGTTGCAAAATGATGTGGATTTTACGAGTTTGAAAGGCGAAAATATGTGGGTTGGAATTATAGATGGCGATTTACCTTTTGATCGACATGTAGAATTTTCTTCTTCCAATAATTCTTCCAGCCGATTGATGATTAAAGATAGCTGGAAAAACATAGGAAAGGACGATGAAGCTACTCGAAAATTAGCAGAAAGTAAACGATCTCATGCAACACATGTTTTAGGAACTATTTTAGCACAAGGAAAAAAAGAATTAGCAAAAGGAATGGCTCCAGAAGCTAAAGCTATTGGTTATAGTTGGAAAAATGATATGGAAAAGTTAGCACAACTTGCAATGGATGGTATTTTGGTTTCTAATCAATCTTACGGATTAGCATTAATAGGAGATGATAAACAAGTGCTATTACCCAATTATTTTTTAGGCGCTTATGTTAAAGAATCGGCTCTTTTAGATCAATTATCATACAATTATCCGTACTTGCAGCCAGTAGTTTCGGCAGGAAATGATAGAATAAATTATCAATTACTCAATCCAACTAAATTTGGTATGGATTTACTTGTAGGACATTCTACTTCAAAAAATGCAATTGTTGTTGGTGCAGTTGGACAAGCAGCTGCTGCTTCACAAGAATTTTGGAAAGAAACTGATTTTAGCAGTTATGGACCAACCAGCGATTTGCGTATAAAACCTGATATTGTGGCTTTAGGGCAAGGTATATTTTCTTCGGCATATCGCTATTTGTATAATGGAGAGATAGAAAAAGATAATTTATATGCAATTAGCAGCGGAACTTCTATGGCATCTCCGGCTGTAGCGGGTATTATATTACTTTGGCAACAATATTTTTTAAAATACAACTTGTTGCCCTTAAAAGCAGCTTCTGTAAAAGCATTAATGATAAATACTGCAAAATCTACAAGTTATGGACCAAACGGAAAAACAGGTTGGGGAATAATAAATGCTTTTGATGGTATAAAATTGTTAGATGCGATAAAAAATAACAATGCTATTTTTTTGGAAGAAACATTGATTGATAATCAATCCAAAAAATATACTGTAGAAGTAACGGAAGAAGTAGATCAGTTGTATTTTACAATAAGTTGGACTGATGTAGAAGGGCAATTATCTAGAAGTTTAAAAGAAACTTCGCCTAATTATAAAGCATTGGTCAATGATTTGGATATTAGAATTTATAAAGATGATAAAGAATATTTTCCATGGAAATTAATTAACAATGATTTCGATGGACAAGCGGTAAAAGGAGATAATTTAGTAGATAATATAGAACGGATTGATATTAAGTTGCCAAGTAAAGGAATTTATGATGTTGTTGTATCTCATAAAAATACTTTGAAAAATCATAGACAAGATTTTTCTATTCTTATAAATACTAACACATATGCTGGAATTACTGGAATTAAAAAAGAGAATACAGAATCTGGATATTCTGATTTATTTATATGGCCAAATCCAACGTACGATGTTTTGAATATTGAAATACCAAGTACTTTTATTTTTGAAAATAAACAATTAGAAATTTTTGATGTAAGCGGAGTAAATGTTGCAAATATTAAAATTGAATCAACAAACAGACAAATAGTAGATGTTTCATTTTTAGCAACAGGAATGTATTTGTTACAAATAAAAGGAAGTGGAATAAAACTTAGATCGAAATTTATAAAGAAATAGGATTTGCTAATTTTCTATCATTTTTTTGAGGTAAACTTTGTTTACTAAAATTTAGAAATTTTAAAAACTTTAAGTAACGATTATTTACTTATTTCAGGGTAAATAAAATTAAAAAATAAACACGTTAATGTAAGATAAATTGCTTACTTGAACTTTGTTTAAGTTAAAATTAATAAAACATAAATCTTTGTTTGTAATTAATATTATTTACTTTTGATAAAATGTAAATAATAAGTGATGAATAGAAAAACAATTTTGCTTTTTGCTATTGCTTCTTTCTGTAGTTCAAATATGTTAGCACAAAATTTGGTTCAGAGAAGTAAAATAACAGATAGTTATAAAAAAGATATCATAAAAGTAGATGAACGTACACAAATAAAAGAGGTATTCAAGCAACAGAAAGAAAATGTTGTAAAAGAAGCAATTGAAAAAGGAGCAAAGCTTGAAGGAATAACCAAAGACGGAAGTTTATTTAAATTACAACGTATAGACGAAAACGGTACTTACATATATTATTCAACAGATAATGCAGGAAGCAGAATAACTGCTCGAGTAAATGATGTAGCACCAGGCGGAGCTTTAGGATTGAATCTTGATGGTTCTGGTGTTGTAGTTGGTGTTTGGGATGGAGCGTCAGCTTTGGCTAGCCATGATGAATTTATGGATGGATTAAATAGTAGACTGATTATGAAAGAACAACAGCCTAATTTATCCAATCTAAGCGCATCCGAATTAAAAACTTATGAAAGAGGTCGTTCTCACGCTACACACGTTTCAGGTACAATTGCAGCAAAAGGATTTAAGGCAAATGCAAAAGGAATAGCTCCAAAATCTGAAATAATTAGTTACGATTGGGGTGATGATTTTGACGAAATGGATTTTGAAGCATCTACAAATGGGTTATTAGTATCAAATCATTCATATGGAATAGCTGCAATAAGTGATACAGGCCAACCACAAATTTCAGCTGATTATTTCGGAGCCTATTCATGGGACGCATATACTTATGATTGGCTAGCAAATACTTATAAATACTATCAAATAGTAACTTCGGCAGGAAACAATCAATCTTATTATAATATACTTAATCCAACTAAGGGAGGAAAAGATATGTTGTTAGGCACAGCAGTTTCTAAAAATGCAGTAGTTGTAGCTGCTGTAAATCAAGTTACAACATATGCAGGTCCTTTTAGTGTGGTTATTGGTAATTTTAGTAGTAATGGACCAACAAATGATTTCAGGATAAAACCAGATATTTCTGCAAAAGGAGTTGCTGTTTATTCTTCAAATTATGTAGTTCCAATAGCTGCTTTAAATAATCCTTCAAATAATCTTTATATAAGTAATAATGGTACTTCAATGGCTACTCCTGCTATCACAGGTGTATTTGCGTTGTGGCAACAATGGGGATTGGATAAAAAGCAAAATGCATTTAAATCTTCAACTATTCGAGCGCTAATGGCTCATACAGCAGATGAGTCAGGTGTATCACCTGGTCCGGACCATA
>JASLED010000014.1 GCA_030151255.1 Flavobacterium sp. | reverse complement strand
ACATATTCCAAGATGCCTCAATCAGCAATTCACTATATACACGAATTCCTGTGCGTATTTTTCTAATCTTATCAAAGTAATCAAATTCCATAACTCATTATTTTATACAGAATACAAAATAATAAACTATAACATATATACACAATTTTAATTAAATTATTTTTAAGTTTTTATTATTTTAAAATTATAATCTATTTTTCTCTTGCATATCAATTTCTTTTGTGCTGTATTTTACTTTTTGATTACCTATATTGTACTTTAGTCCAATAGCAAATCCTTGCGTATCAGCATAATCTCTAAAATAACTATATTGATCTGCATATTTTGTAGAAATCGTTTGCCAATCGCTACCAAAAATATTGTAGATATATAAACTTACTAACCATTTTTTGTTTGCAAATTCTCTGGTTGTAATAAAATCTGTACGCTGATAACCAGTAATTTTAAAAGATCCTTGTACAGTTGGTGTATAAAAATTGTACGTTAACATTGCTTTCCAATTACTTTCTTTGTCGATATCAATTGTTGTTCCCACTCGTCCTCCAAATACAAATGCATCATTTTTGTACAATTTTTTATCTTGTCCATAAAAATAATCGTCTTGCTGTTGAGCATACAAAAACGTATTGATAGACCAAATTGGTAAAATTTGATGCGAATATGTTGTTAATGCACCCAGAAGTTGACGTTTATCAATATTGGTAAAATTGTAAATAAGTTGATTTGTTGCATTATCTTGATACGATATTTCCATTGAAGGGTTTATTTCTCTAGTATAAAACAATTCAAAATTTAATTCTCTAAAATTGTAATTCAAATTAAGATTATGGCTAATTGATGCCTTTAGATCAGAACTTCCTTGAAAATAAGAAAACAAATTATAATAACTTTTTGCTGGATTCATCCATGAATACGAAGGTCGATCAATTCTTTTTCCGTAACTAAAACTAAATTGTTGCTCATCTGTAAGATCGTACTTTATATAAGCAGTTGGAAACAATTTAAAATAGGATTGTAAATGATTATCATCATTACTACTTTTGGTTTGTATGTTGGTATATTCTCCTCTAAGTCCTGCTTTAACTTGCCATTTTTTCCATTGCTTAGAATAAGAAGTATAGCCAGCCCAATTTATTTCTTGATAATTAAATAAATTACTTTTTGCTGCATTATGAATAATTTGATTGGCTGTTTCTTCATAAAAATTTACTCCATACACCGCATCAACAATACTATATTTTGCACCAAGCTCCCATTTTGATGTTTCGTTATCTACAGTATAATCCAATCCAGAAACTGCTAATCTTGTGCGTTGCTTATCTTTTGTTGCAAAAAACGAATTGGAAGGTTGCTGATTCTTAAAATTCAACTTAGTTAGCACATCCTGATTTTCAAATTGATTATCATATGTAAAATAAGAAGACCAAAGTAAATTTTTTGAACTGTCAAATTTTTTATCAAGCATAAAATAGCTTGTATAACTTTGCATGTCGTCTCTTTTTTGGTTGAAAGTTGTGTAATTTGATTCAACAACATTGTCAATATTGTAAATTAAAGTAGGAATAACATAATCTCCTTTTGTAAGTTGATTGATATAACCATTTGCGCCAATTGTTAATGTAAGTGTTGTATCTATTTTTATATCTGTTTCTACCTGAAAACTGTGTCTTCCTTTTATCTTGTTTTTTCGCGTCATTACGCTATTCCAACGCTCACCACTTTCATAATGTACATTATCTTCATTGTACCTAACTGTATTTCCATTACCAAAAGAATAACTTCCAGATAAATTAAATTTCTCTTTTGTATAAGTATGCTGAGTGCTTAAGGTATTATAAGCATAAGTTGTTTGTTTAAAACGATCTGAAATACTGCCTTTGTAGCCCAGCAAATGATTTTTTTTGAGCTTAATATTTAATACGGCATTACCTTGTGCTTCATATTTTGCGGGCGGATTTGTAATTACTTCTACCGATTCTACCAAACTACCATCGGTACCTTCTAGCATTTGCTTTAATGCATCGCCAGTAAGCATTACTTTTTTATCATTAATAGTTACTAAAATACTCTGACTTCCTCGAATACTTAAATTATCGCCAATTGCATTTACGCCTGGTGTTTGCTTTACTATATCCCAAGCGTTGGTTGATGCCAATGGCGTATTTTGTACATTAAAAACCAATCTATCTATTTCTCTTTTTATCGTTGGCTTTTTTACGGCAATTACTACTTCATCTAGTAAATCCGTTTCTTCTTTTAAATTTATTACAACATTGTCATTTACTAAACAAGAAACAATTTGTGTTTGAAAACCAACGTAAGAAAATTCAATTTGATTGCTATTTTCATCACAAGAAATTACATATTCTCCTTGCTCATTTGTATACAGCAATTCTAACACATTTCCTCCAGTATCTTTACTAATAATTGTTACAAAAGCTAATGCTTCGTTTTTACTATCAATTACTTTTCCTTTCATCAACAAATTTGGTGTTTGTGCATTTAGCAATGAACTCAACAGCAAAACTGTAAGAAAAACAACTATACGTATCATATTTTATTTAATTTTAAACAAAGATGATATTTACCAAGAAGAATTCTGGTTAATGAACGGTTAACGAACGGTTAACACCAAAAATCATTAGATTGAACCCACAGTTTTACCCTAAATTTGTAATAATGAAATATTCGAAATCAAAATATTATTTACTTGTTTTTAGCTTATTCTATCTGCTTTTGATTGGAATAATGTCTTTTTATTTTTTACAAGTTTGGGAATTAAAAAGAAAAGAAATTCATTCGATTTCTCATGAAAAATTTGATCATATTGAAGGTTTATTATCCTTCGAAAAAAACGAACAAAAAAAAGATAATATCATTTATCAATCAGTAATTGAATTACTTCAGAAAAAAACAACTATTGAAGAAGTGAAGCAAAAACACGCTTCTTTTTTTAAACAATATAACCTGGATGCAACTAAAAAAGTAGATAGCGCATTTAGTAATTTAGGTTATAAAGTTGCATTGCGAATTGATGTTACCGATTTGATACTAAATACTACAAAAGAAAGTATTTTGTCTGAACCAATAACAATTCTAGAAACCACCAATAAAGTAACTAAACCTTATAAATTAACCACTTCTGAATGGGAAGTTGAAGAAAGTAGTATCAATAAATCTGACGAAACTTGTAAAGATTGCCCAAAAGATTACAAAAATCATTTTACCGTTATACAAGTAAAATCACTTGAGGTGCTTAACTTCAATATTATTGCTTTACAAGAACTTGCTCCCTTACTTATTGGCTCGTTGCTAATTTGTAGTTTCATCCTTATTTTATATTATATTACCTATAAAACCATTAGAAAAAAGGAACAAGAAGTAAAAATGTTACACAATATGGTTGATAATGTTTCGCACGAATTTAAATTGCCCATTGCCACACTAAAATATGGCTGTAATAATTTAAAGCAAGAACACAATTCGCCCACAATAGCACTTATACAACGACAAATTGATCGATTGGATCGCTTGCAAAATCAATTAGATGGAAATATAGAACAATCTTTTTCTTCATTTTCTAAAAAGGATTTGCTATTAATAATTTCTGATTTACAAGAAAGAAACAAAAACATTGATTTAGCCGTAAATTGGATAGGAAATAACACCGTAAATTTACCTCAAACAGAAATAGAAACAATTCTTTTAAACCTAATTGAAAATAGTATTAAGTACGGAGGAACAAAAATAAACTGTACTATAAAACAAGAAAAAAGCAAGATTGGAATAAAAATTGAAGATAACGGAATTGGAATTCCAAAAACAGAACAAAACCTTATTTTTCAAAAATTTTATCGTATAATAAATAACAATATTCACAATACAGTTGGTTTAGGCATTGGACTTTATCAAGTAAATCAAATTGTAGAAAAACACAAAGGAACAATTAAAATAAAAAGTAAATTAACCGAAGGAACAACTTTTATTATTACAATACCTTATGCATAAAATTCTACTTGTTGAAGATGATTTAGATTATGGCACTGTTGTAAAGCAGTACCTAGAATTTAGTGGTTTTGATGTTATTTGGACATCTCAGCCTGAGGATGTAGCAAACCTATTTTTACACACCAATTTTAGCTTAGCTATTTTAGATATTATGCTCCCAATAAAAGATGGATTTAGCTTAGCTAAAGAAATTCATCAAACGATACCAAACCTTCCTTTTTTATTTCTAACAGCAAAAAATCAAAATATTGATCGTTTGTTGGGATTAAAACTAGGTGCTGCAGATTATATTTCAAAAACTTGTGATCCGGAAGAACTAAAACTTAGAATAGACAACATTTTACGTTTTACAATTCCGCAGCAAAATAGTATTTATCAATTAGGTATTTACACGTTTAATCCTACTCTTTTAAGATTAGAAAATGGAAAAAACACTTATCAGCTTACTGAACGAGAACGCGATTTACTGTTACTTTTTATAAAGCACAATAAATCTATTATTGAACGAGAACTAATTTTAACCAAGTTGTGGCAATCTGCCGATTATTTTAATGGCAGAAGTTTAGATGTATTTGTAACTCGCTTGCGAAAGTATTTATCTGACGATGATAATATACAAATAAACAGCATTAGAGGAGTTGGTTTCAAGGTTGATTTAGCGCTTCACTCATAAACAAAGCGCTCTAAAAATCCTTCTTTTACTATTTTTTTATCTTGTATTTGTTGTAAGGCATTTTGGCTTTGTATTTTCCATTTTTCATCTTTTGTTTTTAAATACATTTCATAACAAGCCAAAGCATAATTTGTTAAATAATCTGTAGTAGATCCAAAATCTTCTTTGCATTTTTCAAAGCAACTGATTGATTCTTCATATTGCGTATTCATTCGCAACAAAATAGCTCTTATAAAATAAATTTCATGTTCTCTTATTTTAGTCAATTCGCCAAAATCTTTATACTTCATAAAGGTTTTATCTGTGTTTACTAAACCCTCTACTACATCGCCAATTGAAGTTGCTGTAAGACTTAATCCATAATAACCTTCTGGATTATTTGGAAAATAACGTTTTATTTCTTCATATTTTTTTCTTGCTAAGCCAATATTTTCAATACGCAATGCAGCTTCTGCTAAACCTATTTTAAACTCTAAAACAGGTTGCTTTGCTATGCTATCTGCATAATAAAAATAGGTATATGCTGCATCATCCTTTCCTTGCTCAGTCAAGGATTTACCGGTGTAAAAATAAGCATCACACAAGTTTTTATCTTTTTGGATGATACTAAAAAAAATTCTTCCTGCAATATTTGAATACGCCGGATTTTCTAATGCCATAAATCCTTTTTCATACAAAGCTAAAATATCTTTATCATCCGTTTTGCAAACAAGATTATCAATTTTATTGATGCCTTCATTGTTGGTTTGACTAAAAATATTGGTATAAAAAAGTAAAAAAATAAATAAAAATCTGATAAACATTTTTATGTTTTATTCTTCGTAAAATAGCGCATTTATTTGGGCTGCATCTAAATATTTTCTTTCCAACTGATCAGCCACATGATCTGTAAACAATATTCCGTTTAAATGATCCATTTCATGTTGCATAATCACAGCGGTATATCCTTCAATCATTTCCTGAAAAACATTTCCTGAAAAATCAGAATAACTTAACTGAATAGCTAAACTTCTATACACATCATTATATTGGTTTTGAATAGATAAACATCCTTCTCCACCTTTTTGTAAAACATCAGAATACCAAGTAATTTTTGGATTGATAAAAAACTCGAAAGGTTCGTCTATTTTATCAAATCGTTTAACTAAAAAAACACGTCTGTTTATTCCTATTTGTGGTGCTGCAATACCTACTCCTGGTTGTTGTTCACAGGTAACGGTATTATGCATTTTGCGAATTAAGAGCTCTAAATTTATATCTCTTGGTTCTATTTCTACACTTACTTTTCTTAATACTTCTAATTCATTTTCTATAGATGTTTGATAAACATACATTGGATTATCAATGGCATCACTTAACAAAAAGCTTAGTTCTTCTAAACTCAAAGGTTGTATTTCTTGCATTTATATTTGTGTTTGAAAAGTCTGAGTATTTCGGTCAGACCGTGCCACCTATTTCGGTCAAATGGTGCCACTTTAAAAAGTTATACAATAATACAAAAAAAGTTATTTCAAACGCTAAAAGTTTGTCTTCCTCATTGATTCCCCATTAAGATCTATTCTAT
>JASLED010000094.1 GCA_030151255.1 Flavobacterium sp. | reverse complement strand
GATCGAAACACTAATATTTTATTTGGTGACGGCGCAGCAGCAATTTGGTTAGAACCATCAGAAGAAGTTGGAGTAATTGATGCATTACTTACAAGTAATGGCGAAGGCGTAGATCATTTGAATATAAAAGGTGGCGGATCTTTGCATCCATATAACGATAATGATTTTGATGAAACTAACCTATACTTAAAACAAGATGGTAAAATTGTTTTTAAGCAAGCTGTAACTGCAATGCATCAAGCTTGTACGGATATTTTGCTTAGAAATAACCTAAGCATTGATGATGTAAGTTGGCTTATACCTCATCAGGCAAACAAACGAATTATTGATGCCGTTGGAAATAGTTTAGGAATTGATCCTAAAAAAGCATTAAACAATATTACCCATAACGGAAACACAATAGCTGCCACTATTCCACTTTGTATTTGGGAATATAAAGATAAGATCAAAAAAGGAGATCTTTTATTGCTAACAGCCTTTGGAGCAGGTTTTTCTTGGGGAGCAAGTTTACTTAAATGGAATATCTAAATAAAAAAAGTCATTGTAGAAAATACAATGACTTTTTTTATTTATTTGGACAATTATAGCTTTATGCTTTGATAAATTAAACCAAATTCTCTGGAAAATCTATCTCATTTTCATACAAGTAATCCAGTAATTTTTCGTGTTTTGATTGTAAATCAGAAGTACAATCGCAAGAAATTGGACAAATTTCATAAGGAGAAATCTCTAAAATAGAAGCGATTGCATTTAAAACATCACTTTTTAATTTAGTTTTTCCGCTTTCTATATCCGAATAAGCTTTTTGAGAAATTTCTAATTTCAAAGCTACATATTCCTGAGAATACCCCAATTCCTTTCTTCTTGCTCTAATTTTAGCCGACTCTAATCTACATTTTGCAGTTGATATTCCCATCTTTAACGCTATTACTTAAAAAAATCTTAGTACAAAGGTAATACTTTTTAATTTTAATGTGTATTTTATCAAACTTTATTGTTTATCTTTGTTTTACATAAACAACAAAAACCAAGTCAGGCTTAAATGAACCATTGGAACAAAGTAAGATTCAATACATTCATACATGCTTAACGAATAACTGCTTTTCCCCAAAAGCAGTTTTTTTTGTTCATAATTAAAAATCACCGTTCGGATTTGAACACTTTTCAAAAACACCAAAAACACTACATACTGTATTTCAGTAATTTAAAAAACATATAATTTACTGGCACATCATTGGCATTAATAGTTTTATAAATATTTAAACGCCATGAAAGTTATTTACAGTTCTATCATTTCATTATTTTTAGGTTGTGCTACTTATGCTCAATCATCTATTACAGGAACAATTGTTAATCAAAATCAATCTCCTATAGATTTTAGTGAAGTTTCGCTGCTAAATCAAAAGCAAGAACTAATTCAACATATATACACAGCAGAAGACGGTAAGTTCGAATTCAGCTCCATTCTTGATGGAGAATACCTATTACAAATACAATACTTTGGAAACATAAAATACAATTATCCACTTTCTATATCAGAAAATGCAGATTTAGGAGTTATTGAGCTAGAACTAGCTGAACAATTAAATGAAGTTGTTCTTTCTACAAAAGCAAAAGTATTTGAAAGAAAACAAGATCGCACAGTTTTTAATATAGAAAACTCTATTTATGCTACAAATACTAGTTTGGTAGATTTATTAAAAGTAACACCAGGTATTCAGGTAGATGACAGTAAAATTACTCAGGTCGGAAGAAGCACAATGCAAGTAATGATAAATGACAGATTAGTACAACTAAGTGGAGAAGATTTAATAAATTATTTAAGTACTATAAAATCTGAAAACATTAAAAAAATAGAAGTAATTACAACGCCACCAGCAAAATATGATGCAAGTGGAGCAAGCGGATTAATTAATATTGTTTTAAAAGAAGCAAAATTAAATGCATGGAGCAATCAAATAAGCAGCAATGTAAAACTTACAAGCAAAGCGCTTTGGAGTTTTAGCGATGTTTTTAATTATAACAAAAACAAATTTTCATTAAGTGCAAACTTAAATTATGCTAAAGGAGATGTGCCAACTTCAGGAAATATGAAATTATATTATCCAACAGAAACTTGGTTTAGAGGAAACAGCGATGTTAGAAAAGATGATAAATTCTTTGGCAGAATACAAGCCAACTATAAACTTACAGATAAAACAACTATTGGGGCGCAATACATAAAAAGTAGCTCAAATGATAACGTAATTGACGGAGGAACAACTAACATTTATAATGTTGTTGAAAACATTGTTAATAACCCTGTTGAAAACTTAGACAGAAAACTTAGAAATGACGGTAAAACCAAGAATATTATCAACAATGAAGAGGTTAACTTAAATATCACTCATTTATTTGATACACTGAAAACTAAGTTAACTGTTGATATGGATTACTTTACTTATAAAAACGACAGAAACAGGCTTTTCAATACAAAAAAATTAGATGTTAATAACATTATTAACAGTGAAGAAAAATCACAAACATACGGATTGCAAAACATTGAAAGCTACAGCATAAAAGCAGATATGGAACAACCATTATCTTGGGCAACTTTATCGTACGGGGCAAAAGCAAATTTTGTAACAACAACAAATGAAACAGGATTAATTGATTTAAACAATAAAGCCGAAGCGATAAGCACAGATCATTTTGTTTATAAAGAAAATATTCAGGCTGGATATATAAGTTTAGCAAAAGAATTTAATACAAAATGGTCTTCTCAAATTGGCTTGCGTTTAGAAAACACACAAGTAAAAGGTCAATCGATTACAACATCATCTACAAATGATATTAAGTACACAAAATTATTTCCAACGTTATACATTACTTACAACTTAAACGACGAAAATAATTTTTCATTTAATTATAATAAACGTATAGATAGACCAAGTTTCTGGGAATTAAATCCGTTTAAATGGTATGTAAATGAATTTACATACATGACAGGTAATCCAAATATAAAACCTTCTTATACTAATAATTTAGAGTTGAGTTATACATTTAACGGAACGCTTTTTATTACAGCAGGTTACTCACATACAAAAAACAACTTTGTACAATATTCACAAATTAATACCGCTACAAACACTCAAGTTTTTACACACGATAATATTTTTGACATCAACAATTATTTTGCAAATATTACTTATGCCTTCAATAAAATATCTTGGTTTAGTTCTCAAAACAGTTTAAGTGTTTTTCACAACGATCCAGTAAAAATAAAAGACGTAGATCTTATTTCTAAATCAGGAACAGGATACTATTTTACAAGTAATAACGTCTTGTTTTTAAACGAAACTAAAACATTTAAAGCGCAAGTAGATTTTTGGTACCAGTCAGCCATACAATATACAATGTGGAAATTTTCAGCACCAACCTATTCATTCAATTTAGGAGCAAAATATTCGATGTTAAACAAAGCTTTAAACTTTTCAATATACGCCAACGACATTTTTAATAACCAAGTGCAAAATATTACCACAACTTCAAACGGTGTAAAGCAAGAAATTAAAATGAACAACGCTTCTAGATATGTTACTTTGGGCGTAAGCTATAGCTTTGGAAATAAAAATATAAAAGTAAAAGAACATCAAAGAAACAACAATGATGTTCAGAACAGATTATAACACACAAAGTTATCAACAACATTGTTGATAACTTTGTTTATAACTTAAAAAAAACATCGATAAAAGCCTAAAAACAACATGCAAAAAAATAAAGTTATAAACATTTAAAACGAATAGTAACAAATACGTTATAGTTGCTACTAATACCAAAACCACATCTTATAAACAATATAAATAAACATTGTTAATTAACTTATTAACAATGTTTATAACTAACAAATGAATTATGACATCAAAAAAAATATTGCTATCAATTCTATTTCTTGGTATACTAACTTCTTTGCAAGCACAAAATACACTAAAAGGAAAAGTTGTTGATCAAGAAAATAAACCAATCGATTTTGCCGAACTGCATTTACTAAAAGAAAATAATGAGCAGTTAATTCAGCAAGGATTTACAAATGAAACTGGTGATTTTATGCTACAAAATATCTCTTCTGATGATTATAAACTAACCATTCAATATTTGGGTAAATACATTTATTCTAATACAATAACAATTGACAAAGACATTGATTTGCAAAATATTATTGCCGAATCAACTACATCATTAGAAGAAATTGTAGTAAAAACAGAAAAAAAACTGATTGAAAGAAAAGCTGATCGTTTAATTTTTAACACAGCAAACAGCATTGCTTCACAAGGAATGGATGCCGTAGAAGCGCTTAGCAACACACCGTTAATTAAAGTTCAAAACGACAAAATAAGTATTGTTGGAAAAAGTAATGTAACAATTATGATTAACGACAGAATTGTTTACTTACAAGGTGATGCTTTGACAAATTATTTAAAAACATTGCGCTCAGACGATATTGAAAAGATTGAAGTAATTACAAACCCGCCAGCAAAATATGAAGCAAGCGGAAATGGAGGAATTATCAACATTGTTTTAAAGAAAAACAAACGCTTAGGTATGTATGGTACAGCAGGCGCATCTTATGCTTACAACAATAACAATTCTGGTTCGGCAAATGCAAATTTAAACTACCAAACAGATAAATGGAACTTTATGTTAAAAGCCAATGGCAGTAAAGGAAAATATACAAGTGAGAATAACACAACTTTTGAAACCGATAAATTACTTTTAAAATCAGGAAACAATCCATTGGGATATTACACTTATGGAGGAATAAATCTTACTACAAATTATCAAGTTTCTGAAAAAGGATTGATTGGTATTACCTATGATTTATCAAAATCAAATGGAAACAGAGACAAGAAAAATAGTTCAGAATATTATTCTAAACCTAATTATATCTTAGACTCTATTATTAATTCCATTTCAAAAGTAAAAGATTACAATACCTATCAAACAGCTAATTTATTTTACGATTACAAGCTAGATACTTTGGGAAATAAAGTGTCACTTGGTGTAAATTATTTTTCAAATTTACCGGAAGATACCACAAACCTAAATGATTATAACCCTCAGAATAATGTAAAAAACACTACTCGTTATACAAATAATTTAAACTATCAAGTTTGGAGCGGAACAGCAGATGTTTCTTACAAATTATCTTGGGCAGATTTAGAATTTGGTGGAAAATATTCTAACTATGATAATAGATCAAAGATGCTTTCGTACAAACAAATAAACAATGAGTTGGTTTATGATACATCAAGAAGTAATCGTTTTAATTATAAAGAAGATAATATTGCTGGTTACATAAGTTTAAACAAAAAATTTAATGATAAATTAAACGCAAAAGTTGGTTTGCGTTTTGAACAAACAAAAGTAAATGGTCATTTACTTGAAACAGATGAAGAATTTACAAAATCATACGGAAAATGGTTTCCATCGGCATATTTATCGTATGATTTAAATGATAATAATTCATTCAGCTTAAACTATTCAAGAAGAATTCAACGTCCGTATTTAGGAATTTTAAATCCATTTAAATATTACTCAAACAGTTATTCGTACGAAAGTGGAAATCCAAAATTAGATCCAGCATTTACTGATTACTTTGAACTAAACTATTTATTCAACAATGCATTGTCAATTGGAGTAAATTATTATCATATTTCAAACTCGTTTTCTGAGTACATGACATATGAAAACAACATATTTTCTAGCACGTATTACAATATGTTAAATGCAGACAATTATGGACTAGATTTATCATACAGCAATAAGATAACAAACTGGTGGCAAACCAATACTGGAGGTAATGCTTACTATTCGGTATCCTATTATAACAAAAACATTTCAAACCAAATTCCGCAAAACGGTATAACCTTTAGCTATTATTCTCAAAATACATTTACAGTCAACAAAGCAAAAACACTTAATGTATTTATAAACTGGTATCATCAATTGCCAAACAAAGAAGACAACACAAAATATCTTGATTACAAAACATTATCTACAGGTTTAAAAGCTAATTTATTAAACAGAAAATTAAATCTAAATTTAACTATTTCAGATGTGTTTAATACTGGAAGATCAAGCGGAACAATGTATTACACAGATAATATACAAACGTACAAAAACACTTGGAACAGCAGACGAGTAACTCTAAGTGCTTCTTATACCTTTGGAGATAATTCGAACAAAAAAAGTATTAAAGAAGCTTCATTTGATGACAAAAACAGAAGCAATAAATAGCTCCTTTTTTCAGATTTAAAAACTTTAACAAAATAAATGTAGGTTGTGCCGTAACAAAAGCAACCAAACACCTACCAATAGCATATAAACAAAGCCATTCTTCTTTGTTTATTCAATAAAAGTCTATTACATCTATTTATTTACAAACACTAAACAAATAAGTAAAAACACTTTTATGTACAAATGGCCTGATGAACCATTTGGATTGATTAGTTAGTTGACCGTCCTTTGTGGTAATCCTTCAAAGGACGGCTTCATTTTACGCCAAAACGCAATCATTTCAACTTATATTCTTCCCTACTCAATTCTTAGTATCTAAATGTTTACTAAACCTTATAAAAAGTCATATTTTTTTACGTATTTTGTACAACTATCAAGATTTACAAGACTTAACCCAGCTTTCTCTAAATTCCAATGACTACAAAAATTCAATTTAAACTAAGTAATGATGTGCTTCTTACTGTTATTAAAATGGTTGAACAAACTGATGATTTTATCGTTCAATCCATTAACGATGCATTGCTTATTAGTATTAAAGAGGATTTAATTGCAAAATTAGAAGACAAAGCCAAAACAATTCAAAAACAAACATCAATTCTTGATCACAATAAAAAGCACGCAATTGTTTTAAAATATCACGAAGCCTATACCATGTATAAGCTTTTGGAAGTGGTTTACAACAAAGAAACTTTTGCAGAACACATACACATCAAAAGAATAAAACGCTTATTGATTGATTTAACACAAAAGGTTGAAAACTTTGGAGCAGACAATCAGACAATGGCAACAGATCATGCAACAGATCATGCAACAGTAAAGCACGAAATGCTTGCAGAACAAGATAATTCTGAGATGGATTTAGTAACTTTAGAAGAAGTTGAAAACATTTCAGTTGAAAATTATTCAATTTTTGATTTGTTTGACAACGATACTTTTAAAGATAATAATCTTACTGAAATAGATGAAAACATTGTTGATCAAACTATTGACGAAGAAATTGTAAATGAAGAAATAATTCAGCCTGCTGAAATAGATGAAAACGTTGTTGATCAAACTATTGAAACGGAAATTGTAGATGAAGAAATAATTCAATCTGCTGAAATAGATGAAAACATTGTTGAACAAACTATTGAAACAGAAATTGTAGATGACGAAATAATTCAACCTACCAAAATAGATGAAAATATTATTGATCAAACTATTGAAACAGAAATTGTAGATGAAGAAATAATTCAACCTACCAAAATAGATGAAAACGTTGTTGAACAAACTATTGAAGCAGAAATTGCAAATGAAGAAACAGCTAAAAAGGTTGAAAAACCTGTAAATGATATTATTGTAAATAATGCGTCAATTATCTTTAATGGCGTAGTTTCAAAATCATCCATTTCTATTGAACTTGAAGAAGAGCAAGATAATTTATCTAACAACATAGAAGCTATTGCTGAAACATATCAATCCACGGAAGAAATTAGTTTATTTAAAGAAATAGAAATAACAACTTCTTCAGAAAAAGAAGAAAAAATAAAAAGAGAAAAGAAGAAAAAGCCAAAAGGAGATTCTTCAGAAGGACAAATTAGTTTGTTCTAATTTCTTAATTTTATAAAAAACAAAAAGGTGTCAACGTTGACACCTTTTTGTTTTTTATAAATCTCATTATTTAAACGATTCTAAATATTTTAATGTACTTTCTAATTGGTATTTAGGACTACGTTCTAGCCACATGTTGAAAAAAGCGGTATGTGATGCTCCCATCAAAATAAATACGCGATCATCTTTCTTTAACGGAATTTGATTCAAATTGGAATACATTACCAAATTTCGGTGATAATATTTGGCTGCTTCGTCTGCACCTTCAGCATTTCCTGGCGTAGAAATATGCGTAAGCATATCTGCATTTAGATTTATCATTGCATCTAAGTTTTCTTTTGTATTTATTTCATACAACATTTTTCGGATGTCTTTTTCATCATCTTTTGCTCTTAAAATTGCCAAACATTGCGTTAAATAACTATTATACAATTCCTTATCATTATACTGATCAATTTCTTTATCAATCATATAATTATATCCTTCCGAATAATCAATTCCATAAATTTGTTTCACTCCCGCTAAACGTCCCAACTCAAAAACCAAAAGATTAATTTCATTTGGATGATCAAATTTCATTTTCGGATTTTTTAAATAAGCCTGATATGTTGCGTTTAAGTCAGTATCATATTTAGATGATTGTTCTACAACAAGTACAGTTGGTTTAAATGCTGCCAAGGCTTTTGCCACTTCGTGCACCATTTTTTTATTCTTTGCATTGTGTTCATCAAACGCTGTGCTATGCGAATCAGAGGTATACCCCATATGGAAAGTACCCATGTTTACTACTGGAATTGGATTTACCGATTTCAGATTATTATTTACCTGAGCATTTGCTATTTGACTTAATACATAGATAGCTATTAATAGAAAAAATTTCATAAGTGTTGATTTTGTGTTTACATTTATTGATGCAAATATCAAATAGTACGAAATTTTATTATTTCATTTTTCGACCAACAATGCTTTTTATCCGACCAACCTACTTTGTGGAAAAATGAAGTATTCATAGCTTTACCAAAATATGTATTATGAAACAAGTTGAAGTTTTATCGAAGAAAAAAGAACTATATATTCATCTGTTTTTTTTGTTGTTTTTAATCTACGTGAACTTTATTCATTTAGATTATTCGGCGCCATATTTAATATCTTTTTCTAGTTTCTCTTTATTTAGTATTACTGCTAATATTGTATTTTTAATCACCTTCTATTTTCATTATTTTGTGGTAATGCCAAAAATTATACATCATTTTAATTGGAAAAAAATACTTGTTGGTTTTGCAGCTACTTATGGTGTTTTTGTGATACTGCGTTATTTAATAGAACAGGTAATAACTGTTTGGATTTGGGGAGCTCAAAACTATTATCCAGGTACTCCCGTTTTATTTTATCTGTTCGATAATATTTATTTTAGCGCTATGTCAATCGTTATTTCAACTATTGTTTTTATTGTTATTCACTTTATTAGAAGTTTACAATTAAATCAGATTTTCTTGAAAGAAAAAAATGAAGCCGAATTGCGTTTTCTAAAGTCGAAAATCAATCCTCATTTTATCTTTAATACGCTCAATAATATTTATTATTTGGTATATCAAAAATCAGAACAAGCGTTACCTGCCATTGATAAATTGAGCAAATTAATGCGTTATTTAACGTATGAAACCAATCAACACAATATAGAATTGCAAAAAGAAATCGATTATATAAATGATTTTATTGCTCTAGAAAAATTGAGAATTTCGGGTAAAACCAATATAAATCTAACTTTTAATGTGGAAGATCTTGCACTAAAAATACCTCCTTTGCTTCTACTTCCTTTTATAGAAAACTGTTTTAAGCACGGTATTGTTACAGATAAAGAACATCCGCTTATTATTACAATAACACAAAAAGATAATCAGCTCGAATTATTTACGCAAAATAAAATAAACACTTACCAAAAAGACACTACCAAAGGCATTGGACTAAGTAATATTCGGCAACGTTTAGAATTGCAATTTCCCAATAAACACAGCCTAATCATTCAACAAGATTCGAGTATTTTTACAAGCCAATTAACGATTACCTTATGAGTTTAATTCGATGTTATATTTTAGATGACGAGCCAATGGCTGTTGCCTTACTTAGCGATTATGTAGCTAAAACGCCTAATTTAGAATTGGTTGGCAGTTCTACATCAGCGCTGCAAGCCCTAACCGATTTGCAAACCAAAACAGTAGATATTTGTTTTATTGATATTCAAATGCCAGAACTTACAGGCTTGCAATTGATGAATCTTTTAGGCAAAAAAACGTTTTTTATTATTACATCTGCTTACCACCAATATGCGCTGGAAGGCTACGAACATAATGTGGTTGATTATTTACTAAAGCCAATTACATACGAACGATTTTTTAAAAGCATTCAGAAAATCAGTGCAATTATAAACGAAAAACCTCAACAAGAAGTAACAGCACAAAACAATTTTATTTTTGTAAAAACTGATGGAAAACACATTAAAATTGCATTTAATGAATTGTTATTTATAGAAGGTTTAAAAGATTATTTGGTATTGCATTTACCAAAAGAAAAAATTATAATACTAAGCACTTTAAAAGAAATGGAAGATAAATTGCCTTTATCTATTTTTATGCGAGTACACAAATCGTATATAGTAAATAAACAACATTTAAACACAATAGAGCGCAATCGTTTGTACATTAATTTATCAATTATTCCAATTGGAGAAACTTATAAAAAAGCAGTGCTTAAAGAACTTCTTCACGAATAACTTTTTTATTATCTTTGCACTCAGTAATAACGAATAAATAATCAAATGGATAAATAGATAAGTATTCCGTTTTTATCTTACAAATCAATCTCGATTTTGTATCAAAAAAACATTTCTAACAATGCCTTTCTTCAATTGGCATTCAATACTTATTTTATTTATGTAATTTATACACTGATCTTAAGTGGTAGCTATAAGCCCCACTAAACAACGTACTCATTACCTAAAATTTGATTATTATGTCTATCGTTATAAAAAATCTATCCTACAATCATTCGGATAAAAGTCCATTGTTCAATGCAATTAATTTAACCTTAAACAAAGGCGAAAAAGCAAATTTAATTGGCGCAAACGGAACGGGAAAAAGCACTTTACTAAAACTTATTGCTGCTCAAAACAATTCAGCAATTCATATTGAAGGAATTTCTTACTATTTGCCTCAAATAAAAACAATTGATACCGAAAACACAACCATTTACGAAGCTTTAGCTGTAAACAAAAAACTTATAGCATTACAGCAAATTTTGAAAGGTTCGATCAACGAACAAGATTATATTGACTTAAATGATGATTGGCAAATTGAAGAAAAAATACAGCAAGCGCTTTCTTTTTGGCAAATAGAATCAATTGATCTAACCAAAAAAATGAATCAATTGAGTGGCGGGCAACAAATGCGTATCTATTTTGCAGCAATATTAATTCATCAGCCAGATATACTTTTACTTGACGAACCAACCAATCATATCGATGTGCAAACAAAACACTTGTTGTTTCAATTTATAGAACAATACAAAGGCAGCATATTATTGGTAAGTCATGATATAGAATTACTAAATAAGCAATCGATTAGTTTTGAACTTACCACTCAAAACCTTAAAAAGTATCAAGGAAATTACGATGCTTATAAAGCTCAAAAAAAAGAAGAATTAATCGCAATTCAGCATAAAATAGATTACTTAAACAAAGATATTAAACAAGTAAAAGTACAACAGCAAAAACTTTTACAAAAACAACAAAAAGCAGTATCGCAAAACAAAAAGGCTGAACAAAAAGCAGGATTACCTAAAATTGTAATTAATACATTAAAAAATGCTGCAGAAAATAGCAGTGCTAAAAACACAGAATTACAACAAAATAAAAAACACAAGTTACAAGACGAACTTTGGCAAGCAAAAACACATTTAGAACAACTTAAACCGCTAAATTTTTCGTTCAACAATTCTAATTTACATAGCAAAAAAGTACTTTTTACGCTCAAAAACGTTAATTATATATATAAAAATACAGATAAAACAATTTGGAAAGAAACGCTAAATTTAGAAATCCGAAGTGGAGAACGAATACTAATTGAAGGAAAAAATGGCTGTGGAAAATCAACTTTATTAAATGTATTAGCAGGCAAACTACAACCTACAATTGGAAGTATTGAACGCTTTACAACAAACATTATTTACCTCGATCAGTTTTATTCTTTATTAAATCTAACAAAAACAGTTTTAGAACAAGCTCAAGAATTTAATCATCAATTACTAAGTGAAATTGATTTAAAAAACACATTATTTCAATATGGTTTTTCTCCAGAAATTTGGCATAAACCTATTCATCAACTTAGCGGAGGCGAACGATTGCGATTATCAATTGGCTATTTGAACTTAGCTTTTACTGCAATTGATGTATTGCTTTTAGACGAACCGAGTAATAACTTAGATATTTATGGTTTAGAACATTTATACAGCGCTCTAAAAACATATCAAGGCACAATTATATTTATATCACACGATACTAATTTGAGGCATACAATTGCACCAACCAAAACAATTCAATGGTAAAAAAAATCCCGAGCAATGCTCGGGATTTTTTATATCGAACTAATTTCAGTAACGTAATTTGTATTGTTGTTTCGCACATCAAAACGTTTGGCCAAACTCATTGCTTCTTCTTTAAAATAAGTATATAAATCTGTTAAGTTATATTTCCCGTCCAATCTAAAATAAGGCAACTGAGAAGAAACAGTTAAGTTAACTTCGCCTCCATTTTTTGTAATATACATCATTTGACGAGCAAAATGATAACGCAAAATATCTTCTGCATCAATTTCCCAAGCCGAAATACGTTCAAAAATACTCCACGTTTCTGGATGATTTATTTCGTACATATACGTCAGCAATAATCCCATCGAATAACCAACAGAACTATCGTATTTATCGTTTCGCTCATATTCTTCCATTGCTTGATTAAAGAAAGACGCCGCTCCTTCTGCATCATCAGCTTTCCATGAATAATAAGTTAGGCTACAAAACGTTTGAAAAGGCATTGAATAACAAGTTAGTTTCTTGTGGATTAAATCTTGTGCTTTTACAATTGCTTCATTTAACTTCCCTTCAAACAAATACAATTCTACTTCAGTATCTAACTCGCAAGCTGGGCAATTTGTCATATCATCAACCAGTTCGGTATGTGCTAAATCAATCCAATGTTTTGCCTGTGAATAATCTCTCAGATGAAAGGCTAAGCCAGTCATCACATTGTAATAAGCACGCAAACTAAATCCATTTTTCACCAAACGCTCTTTTAAATCATCTCCTATTTTTACAATTTCCTGCATTGGAATAAGAGCACTTCTGTATGCCGAGCAAAACATCCATTTATATTCCCACAAAAAATCGGCTTCGTCAAAATAACCTTCATTTGCATCGCTTGTTTGCACAATCCACGCAAAGGCAGGAAAACTTTCGTTACAACGAGAAGTATTTCGCTCTTGACGAATTAAATCCAAACGCAAATCAAATCCCCAATCAATATCGTTGTGTTTATCTGCAAGTTGAATTGCTTGTTTTAATGCTACAATTTTATCATCGCTGTTTTTATAACTTTTTACTTGCAGTAAAATCTTTTGTATTTCTAAATTGTAATTCATCTTTTTTGATTTTCTTTCTCCAATTTTTTCAATTCATTTTGTGCGTTGCTGTTGCCATTTCTTTGATCAAACTGAAAAGCTAAATCAGTTGCAATAGCTTTATAATAAGCGGCGATATCTTTTAATACATAGGTATTATTTGATGTAAAAAAAGGAACTTTTGACGATAGTTGTAACTTCTTTTCTCCTTCTCTGTCAAATACAAATGCCATATGACGGCTTAGCATATAACGCAAATCATCTTCTGCATTCTGATCCCAATCTGCCATTATTTCATAATAACTCCACACATCTTCATCTTTGCACAAATGCATAGCATAAATTAATCGGGTTAATCCATACAGCAAAGAACTATTTATTTCAGACAGTTTGGTAAATTCTTCTTTAGCTTTTGCAATATATATTGTGGCTTTGCTAAAATTTGCTTTTGCCATAAAATAAGCCATTGATATATAGGTTTCAAACGGCAAAGAAAAATCATTTAATTTCTTATACTCCATTTCTTGCATCAGTTGCATGGCTTCATCAAACTTACCTAAACGAGAAGCATTTTCAATTTCGTTGTCATACACCATTGTTTCATTACAAATTTCATCTAAAGGTTCTGTGCGCGATTGTTCTACATAATAATCACTCAACTCATAATCGCCCAAATGCTGCGCCAAACCTGCCATGGTATAATAATAACTTCGCTTTGAAAAATTGTGTTTATCCAAACGTTCTTTCAAATCATTTGCCAACGCATAAACTTGTGCCAACGGAAAGTTTAAATTACTGTATGCTGAGCAAATCATCCATTCATATTCTTCAAAAAACTCGGCTTCATCTAGCTGTTCAGGATATTGTTCACATTGCGTCAAAAGCCAGGCAAATGCCGCAGGACTTTCTTCACATTTAGACGTACTTCTTTCTTCTCGAATAAGCATTACTCGCAAATCTATTCCCCAATCTAAATCTTCGTTTTTATCTGCTACCTGAATAGCTTGTTTAAACAAGCCAATACAATGAGGTGCACTGCCCGCAGATTCTTGAATTTGCAACAACAAACGTTGTATTTCTAGTCGGTACAACATCTTATATTTCGGGTAAAAAGTTGGTCATTCCTAAAATTACAAATTGGTATAACGCATGATTAAAAATATCCATTTCTTTTTTATTAATCGTATATCCTCCAAGCATCAAGGCTTGCACATACAATACGTTTATCAATGCTTCAAACAACTCAGCATCTTTTAATGCCAATAACTTTAGCACTAAATCATTTTGTTGATTAAAACACAATGTTGGCAATTCTTCTTCTTGCTTTTTAAAATGCCCTAATGCCATTGCAAACGGGCTTGTACCTTGCGATAAATTTTGAATATTTTTATTACTCAACGATTCTTCATTTGCAATATAAATAGCTGTTGTATCTTTTGGTTCAAATTGTTTTACTTCTGCTTTGCAATAATGTTGTTTTAAAATTTTATTTGCTTTTTCTACAAATTGTTGCAATTGCTCATCATCAATACTTGCTTCTTCAAATCCGTCAAGTATATCGTTTGGACGAATAACTTCAATAGCTAACTCTGGGTGAAAACGATGAATTTTCTCAATCAATTCTGTTTCGTAACTGTATGCAGCGTTAATTACCAATTTATTTTGAGAACCGGCAATACGACGAATTTGTCTATAATCATCTAATGACGGTGTATAAAATATAGTATTGTAATTCGATTTTATATCGTTAAACAAAAGTGTACCCTGATTGGTTTCAAAAGGCAAATAATCTTCAAATAGTTGTAAAATTTCATTATCTGATGCTGCCAATGACTTAATGTACAGATGATGAATATTGATAATTTTTTCTAAGATATCTACATTTGAAACTGACAATAATTTTAGATAATCTTTAAAACAAATAGTCAATTCTTTTTTAGCTTCTGCCAATAATGCATTATTCATCAACGACTCTCTAGAAGCAGTTGGTTGCAGTGTATTTGAGTTAATAATACAGCGCACAAATGATGTCCATTCTGGCAATAAATTATTTGCCTGATCGCACAAATACATTCTTTTCAAATAAATTTTATGTTCTTTGGAAGTAGTTGTATTTACTTTATTTGGAATAACAAATGCCATACCTTGAATATCTCCCGCTTCTGATGCAATAGGAAAAACATCCAAAAAATTTGTTTTAAATACTTCTTTTCCATACGCCAATAATTCAGACTTAGATGCTTTTGGATTTAACCAAACAGGCTGTCCATCAACAATAATTTCTTCCTTATTGTTTTCAATTAATTTAATTTCGATGGGAAGTGCGCTACCAAAATAAAGTACATTTTTTTTGATGTCTTCTTTTTTAAACAACGAACGCCAATTGGGTTTTGCTTTTAAGATTACTCTTGTACCCACTTCGGGCAAAAGTGCAATTGTTTCTACTGCATACGTTCCGTCTGCTTTTCCTGTCCAACGCACTGATTCTTCCTTAAACAACGAACGCGATTCGACAATAATTTCTTCCGAAACCACTAAACAAGACAGTAAACCAATTCCAAAACGACCAATTAAATCTTTATCTGCCAATTCGCCTCGTTTTGAGCTTTGACCAATTACGGATAAAAACTGATGCATATCGTCAATGGTTAGCCCTACACCGTTATCTTGAAAAATAAGCTGATCATCATTAAAAAACAAAGTTATTTTTCCGCTAAAACTTTCGTCAATACCTTTTCTTACCGTTACAGCATCTACTCCGTTTTGCAATAATTCTCTGATAAAAACTGTCGGCGAGCTATAAATATGTTCGCTCAACAATTCTATCATACCTTTCATATTTACTTGAAACTGAAAATCTTTTCCTTCCATTATTTTCTTCTTTTTCTTGGGCCACCAACAATACGTTGTGCATCTTCATTTCCGTTTTCTGCTGCTTGTTGATACCAATGCAATGCTGTTTCATCACTTTGTGGCACACCTTCTCCTTTTAAATAACAATTTGCTAATTCGTACTGTGCCATATCAAAACCTTGATGAGCTGCTTCTTCTAGGTAAGGAATACCTAATTCCCATTCTTGTTTTTCTATTAATAAAACACCTGTATACGCACTTGCTTCCATATTACCTCTATCGGCAGCAATACGCAAATTTACCAATGCTTCGTCAGCATTTTTTTGTGTACCTATTCCGTAGAAATAACAAATTCCCAATCTAAAATAAGCCGCGTCATAATTATTTTCAATGGCTTTTTGATAATATTGAAAAGCCTTTTCTTCATTTTGTTCAGTTCCGATTCCGAATTGATAACACACACCAATTCCTTCCGAAATTCCGCCTAGTTCTTCTGCTGCTTGATAATAAGGGAAACACTTCTCATAAGGTTCATCTTGTTCGTAACCGTATAAATAATAATCGCCCAATGTAAGCATTGCTAAAACAGATTGATTGTCTACTGCTTGCTCTAACCAGTTTTTGGCTTGTTGTAAATCTTTTTGCACACCATAATCATACAAATAATAGCAACCTAATTTATATTGTGCAAAACCATAACCTAATTCGGCTGCTTTTGTCATATGATCAAATGCTTTTTCTGGTTGATGCGGCACACCTGCTCCTTCTTCATAAGCCAATGCTAAATCTACATTGGCATCAGAATATCCTAATTGCAAGGCTTTTTCAAACAATTCAAACGATGTTTCATGATTTTCTTCGCCGCCAATTCCGTATCGATAGAAGCGCGCTAATTGATATACTCCTTCTGGCAAATCTGCCTTGGCTGCAATAGTAAAATATTCTCTTGCTGTTTCATAATTTCTTTCTCCCAATACGCCTTCTTCATACATATATCCTAGGCGAATTGCTGCATACGGATAATTTGAATTTAAAGCATCTTCGTAAATATTTTTTGCCATTTGCACTTCTTTTTCTACTCCAAAACCATTTTCTAATAACATGGCTAATTCTACCTTACAATAGTTGGACTGAAATAGATCAATTCCTTTTCTATAAAACGCTAATGCTTTGTTTATCTCTGGCTCTTGTTTGTAACGATAATATCTGCCCGCCGCTTCAATACCTTTTAAATTATCTCTATCGGCAGCTATTTCAAAATACTGAATTGCCAATTGATTTGCATTTTCATCTTCTATTTCTTCATACTGATAAGCCAATCCTAAACGATATGGTGCATAATCATCACCAAGTTCAATTGCTTTTTCAAATAATTCTTTTGCTGCAATTTCATCTTGTAAAACATTTGGATGTTCTAATAGAGCAACTGCTTTTTCATTCATTGCTTTAGCAAAATTTGTTGCTATGGCACGATCTAAATAATCGATAGCTGTAGGTATGTTTTGATAATCGGCATGATATAAATACAATACTGCTAATTCTAATAAAGCTTCATTAGATCCGTATAAACTTGCTTTTTCTAATACTGGAATTGCTGCCGAAAAATCTGGTGCCGAATCATCTGTTGGATATAAATAATAATATCCTAACACAAAGCCCGAATAAGCAATGCCACAAGCAAAACCATATTCTAAATAAGCAATGCCTTTTTCTTTAGAAAAATTTAAGGCATCAAAACGCCCATTGGCAATTAGCATTCCCATTAAATAATTAGAATATCCGCAACCGTTTGCAATGCCTTCTTGCAATGCTTCGGCTGCTTTTGCTTCCTGGTTTTCTCGTAAATAATATTCGGCTTTTATGTATAATCCTCTTTTTTCTTGCTGAAAGAAATCTTCATGTTTTTCAATTACACTTCTTCCTTCCTCCTCAGAAGCACACGCATTAAATTCGATATTTAAAGCAAATAATTTGCCTATATGATTATCATTGGAATAAGATGATTGTATTATGTGCAACCCTTTTACTTGGTCTTGGGCAAAGCCAAAATTGCCATAATACGTATTATAACCTATAAAGGATATTGAAGTTGCATCCTGCTTTATTTCTCCTTCTTTTAAATATTGAACCGCTTTTTGCTCGTCTTTATACCCAAATCGTGCATTTAAATACATTTCGTGCAAAAACGAATATGCTTTATAATAACCTTTAGCCACAAACAATTGATGTGTAGCTTTTACATCGGTAAACCATTGTGCATAATCGGTATCGTTTAAAGAAAAACTGCAAAATTCTCGGTGAGATTTTTCGTTGATTTGCTCGTATAATTGAAAGAAAACTTCGTTGTCAAAACCATTTGTCAACGCAACAAAACACAAAGCATTTGCTTTAAACCAATTTTGTGGTTGTGCATAATTATTTGTAGTAAAAAGTGTTTGAGCTATTTGTGTCAGCTCTACTTTTTGCACAGAAAAAGTAGAGCTGTAATTTTGATATATTACAGAAGAATTGTTCATATTTTAAATTTCAGAAAAAGACATTTTTGCCTTTACATTAATATATAAACAAATTTAAGAAAGCTTATTGACAAAACAGATGCTAAAGAACATCTTACTCAAAAAAAGAAATAATAAATAGATACTATTTGTAGCTAATAAATAAGATAAAATAAAGAAAACTAAGCCTTTAAATATTTTTTATTTACACGTGCAGAAGCAATATAAGAAGCAATAAAACCTAAAATAAAAATACTAAAAAACACAACAGCAATATTAATTGCATCAAAACGAACAGGATAAGGAAAATCTGGTCTAATTTCGATAAAGCCAAAATACTCTTGCAGCAATACTGCAATTGCGCCAAGCGCTATACCAATTAATCCGCCTAACGTACTAATAATCATTCCTTGAAACAAGAATATCTTTCTCAATTGCTTTAAAGAAACTCCCATGTCATTTAGTGTTTTTACGTTGGTTTTCTTTTCTAAAATAATCATTAACAAAGCTCCAACCAAATTGAAAAGTGCAATAATTACCACCAACAAAAAGATAAAATATACCACCGCATTTTCTGTATTCAGCATTCGGTATAAACTATCATTTAACTGCATTCTGTTTTTTATCAATACTGTGTCATCAAAAACAGATTGAATAAAATTTATTGCTTGTTTTTCAGACACTCCTTTTGCTAAAGCAAACTCTATGGAGGTATATTCATTCTCTTTTAGGCTTAATAAATGCTGTGCCAACGGAAGATCAACAAATACGTATTTATCATCTATATCATCATTTACCAACGAATATATTCCTGTTGGTACCAAATGAGTACGAATAAAAGCTTCTTCTGGATCGTTGATTACCCCCGAGCCAGGTTTGATAGACATAACTTGAAAGCTATGCTCTACATCAAATAAACCCATTGACAAGTAATAAGCCATTCCAAGACCAACCACTGCATCATCACTATTAGGCGCTATCCATTCACCTAATTCTACTTTATCTTCAAACTGACTTACTTTTTTAAAATTTTCATCTACTCCTTTTAAAACAGCAACAGTTTGCTTGTCATTGTAGGTAAATAACAACCGATCTTCTACAACTTTGGCAACACCTTGAAAAAGTGAAGAATTTTTTAATTGTTGATATTGCTGCTCGCTCACAACTATATTTTTGCCCTTTGCACTAAATGCTTTTAACTCTGGATCAAGATCATTGGCAAAAGACAAGCTAAAAGTGCGAAGTCCACTAAACACAGCCAATACAATAAACATAGCCATTGCACTCACCACTATGCCGATGGATGCAATGCTTGTTATAATATTAATAGCTTTACTTTTACTTTTACTAAAAGCATAGCGTTTTGCGATGTAAAATGAAATTCTCACTTTATTACTTTTTCTTTCTCTTGGCTAATAATTCAGGACTCGCAATTGGGTTTTCCTCTCCTTTCAATGCCTTGTCAATTTGCTCGATGTACTCTAAACTATCGTCAACATAAAACATTAAATCCGGTACTTTTCTCATCTGATTTTTTACACGTTGTGCTAAATCATGCTTAATAAGCGGTGCATTTGATTGTATTGCTTTCAACAATTCTTTTCCTTTATCAGCCGGAAAAATACTCAAGAATACTTTCGCAATTGAAAGATCTGATGTAATACTAACTTTAGAAACTGAAATAATTAAATTAGTTATTCCATTCTTGCGCACTTCGCCTTGTAGAATATCCACAAGATCACTTTGAAGAAGTGCTCCCATCTTCTTTTGTCTATTTGTCTCCATGGTGCAAAAATACAATTTTTTAGATAGCAAAGTTTTTTATATTTGCCACTAAAGCAACCTAAAATTAGATATAATGCGTAAAATTGAACATATTGGAATTGCGGTAAAAGATCTTGCCGAATCAAACCTACTTTTTGAAAAACTATTTGGCACGCCAGCATACAAGGAAGAATACGTAGAAAGTGAAGGAGTAAAAACTTCATTTTTTATGAACGGACCAAATAAAATTGAGCTGCTAGAAGCTACAAATCCAGATAGCCCAATTGCAAAATTCATCGAAAAAAAAGGAGAAGGCATTCATCATATTGCTTTTGACGTAAAAGATATTACCGCAGAAATAAAAAGATTAAAAGAAGAAGGTTTTGTAATACTGAATGAAATTCCTAAAAAAGGTGCTGATAATAAATTAGTTACCTTTTTACATCCTAAAACAACCAACGGAGTTTTGATAGAGCTATGCCAGGAAATTGAATAATTTTTTTCAGTATTTCTTGCAAAAATCAATATTTGGATGTAATATTGCATCCGTTAAAAACCACTATGGTTTTTGGTCCTATAACTCAGTTGGTTAGAGTAGCTGACTCATAATCAGCAAGTCCCTGGTTCGAGCCCAGGTGGGACCACCACTCAAATTTTATGCTCATTAGGAGCGGTCCTATAACTCAGTTGGTTAGAGTAGCTGACTCATAATCAGCAAGTCCTTGGTTCGAGCCCAAGTGGGACCACAAGAAAACCCCTCAACATACTGTGTTTGAGGGGTTTATTTTTTAAAAAAAGATTAGCTAGAAAGTTATGAGTTTTGGATTTCTTTTAAAACATTTGGCAACATTTCTAACTGCGCATTCGAATAGCAATTCAAATACTTTCTCTTCAAATATTTACTAAGTCCTTCCAAATCGCAAAAAATACTATTTTCATTTATTCCTAATTGATCTAATTCTTGCAAAATTTGCAATTTCTTACTTTTTTCAATTACAAGCTTAGATATAAATTTACTATTTTCACTATCCTTACTCAATCCTGTTATCATATTACCAAACAAGGTAAAACAAGAAGATTGCATTAACATTCTTTTTTCTAAATATGGAGGCATAATAGCTAACGGATAATATTGTATAGTATTTTCAAAATCCATCAAAAGATATCTTCTATATAATTCAGTAACACGTAGTTCGTTTTCAGTATTAATAAGATCTTGTTTTTTCTTTATTTTAATTACAGTTGGAATCTTATTAAAATCATTTTCATTTCCAATAATTTTATTCACAGTAAAGTTATTGAGCTTATAAGGCTCTAACATATAAACACAACTATTATGTTCAGGACTACAGGACTGAACAGCAAAGAAAAGAGCAACCAAAGCATTTTCTGTCCAATCTAATAACCGGGTAGGAATACCATAATGCTGCATAATAAAATACCTATTCAATAAATTATCTTCAATTTCTAACTCTTTTAAATACTGATGTCCTTTTCTGAAAAAATCAGCATCTAAATTTCTCTCCATTTCTTTTATTTGTTTAGAAGTGTGCGTCAAATTAATCGACTTAATCGACTTAATTACTTTTACCAATTCCCGATAACTACTAGGAGTAAGTGCACTTGTAAATTCACTATTAGATTCTCCTCTAAACCAGCATAATTCTTTTGAGTCTTTTTTAATTTCTTTCAAAAAGTCTACAACTGACGTTATTAAATTCTCGTTAGATTTTTCCATTCTAATTTTAATCTCAAATATATCAAAAATAGAATCCCGAGAAAATACAAGAACTTAATTATTTGCTACAAAACTTCGCATTCATCTATCCATTAACTATCCTTTTTTGCTTATATTAGCTACAAATAGAATCTATTATGTCAGTAAGTGCTAAAGCCTGTATACAAATACTACAGCCCATAAATAAAGTATTTGATGCCATTGTTTCTCCAGAAAAAATGAGTCAATACTTTATAGAAAGTGCCTCGGCTCCAATGATAGAAAACACAGTTGTTGAATGGAAATTTCCAGAATTTGAACAACATTTTCCTGTAACCATTACCAAAATAGTTCCCAATTCGTTGATTTCATTTACTTGGAATCCAACTATCCCAAACGGAAATGTTTCCATCTCTTTATCATCGTTTGAACAACACTACACCGTGATACGCATTGTAGAAGAAGGCTTTAATTTTGATGAAGAAGGAGTTCAACAAGCTGTACAACAAACTGAAGGTTGGGCTAATTTTTTAGCTTCGTTAAAAGCTTCATTAGAATATCATATTAACCTGCGAAAAGGAGCTTTTGATTTTATGAGATAAGCTTATCTATCCTTTTTCATTAATTAACTAACTCAATAAATTATATAATTATGGCAAAAATTCATGCGTATTTAAATTTTAACGGTGATTGCGAAAAGGCATTTACATTCTATGAAACAGTATTTGATACTAAAAATATAGGTATGCATCATTTTGGTGATTTACCTTCGAACGAACAAATGCCTTTGTCTGAAGAATCTAAAAGAAGAGTGATGCATACCGCATTGATGATTAACGAATCGACAATGCTAATGGGATCTGACTTTGTGGAAGAATATGGACTAGAAGGTACACCGGGCAACAATATGTATATTATGCTTGACGTAGACTCAGCAGAAGAAGCACATCGCTTATATGATAGATTGTCTGTTAATGCAAGCCGAATTGACATGCCTTTAGGCGAACAATTTTGGGCAGAGTTATATGCTTCTTTTCAAGATCAGTATGGAATTTGCTGGATGGTTCATTACGAAGGAAAAAACTGCAACCATTAATATAAAATGAAAACGTCTCGAATAATCGAGACGTTTTTTTTAAAAAAAAGCTCAGATAAACCAAAGGCTTATTGAGCTTTAAAAATAAATATAGTTGATTGGTTATTTTACATATTCGCGTTTGCTAAGCAATGTTTTTACTCCGTTGATTACTTCATACTTTTCTGTCCACAAGCAATCTTCATTGTATTGATACACGTATTCTAGTTTCTCTACAATTGGTTTTTTTGGTGGAGTAGCATTTTTCTTCTTCTTTTTTGTTTTTTCTGTAGAAGGAGCCACTGTAATTCTTGAACTTATTTCAGCAACGTTTCCACAATTGTCATATTTATAATTACTTATTTTAATTTTCTTTTCATCCTTATCAAAAAAAGTAGTTTTAGCCAAACGTATTGTACCGTTTTCGTTATAGTTCATAATTGTACTTGATCCGCGTTTGTAGCTTTCCGAATATTCTCTAGAAACCACCAACATTGGACGTCCTTTTACAAATTTGCTATAGGTAGTTTCTCCATCATCTATAAGCATCCCTTTGTCGTCATAAATAAATGCAGATTCAAAAATAACCTCTCTTGTATGTCCTTTATCGGCATCATACATCAACATTTCTTTTTCTACTCTACCGTACTTATCGTAAAAAACATCTACTAACTTACCCAACTCATCTTTGTAATTGATACGATAGCTAGAAATAACACCATCTTTCAATTCATATTCAATCCAATCATTAGGATAAATACTTTTTACATCTTGTTCGAAAAAATGATCATATTGATTTAGTTTTGAATTTCTTTCGATGCGATCCAGTGCCATTTGAGCAAATGCACCAGTACTCATCGCACATAATAAAAGCGTTAGAATCACTGGCTTTTTTTTCATCTTACAAATATTTTGGTTAATTGAGAAGGTTCAACGGGTGCCAAAGTAGGAAAAAAAACAACCACATTCAAAAAAACAGTTAACTAAATCAAAATTTTAACTTAACTAACCTTTCTACAACTACAACAACTCAACTAGCACTATTCCTTTTTTGTAAATTATTTTATACGAAAACCGAACAGGAAAGCGACGTTCATCGTCTAAATGCAACGAAAGCACCTTGTTTACTTCTAATTCAACATTTGTAGTTATGTTAAAATTAATTAAATTGTTAGTGTATTTATAAGTAGAAAACACAGTGCCTTTAGTATCAATTTTATCAAAAATAAATTGAGTGGTTAACGCAGGCTTTGACAAACTGTATTCTGAAAAATACGTTTTTACCATCAAAAAAACTTTTCCGTTTGCAGCCGGATAAGCAATAATTGAATCTATAGACGTACCTTCTTTTAAAACTTTAAAAACCGAAGGAGATGTTTGTCCAAAAGCGGCAGTAAAACACAATAAACATCCTAATGCAAGCGTTACTTTTGAAACATTAATCAACCGTATTATCCTTTTAAAAGCTAATTTCAATCCTTTTCTATCTTGTTTATTCTTAGTCATTAAACAAATCTAATTTTATTTATATTCAAATAAAAACACAATTATAGCAATAAAAATTAAACTTTTGATTTATATAATACAGTTTACTTAATAATAAGCAACAAATTTGTTTATTTTATCAATTAACAACACATTTACAGCAACAATAAATGATATTATATTTAAAAAATTAAGATTAAATATTAAAAAAAATACTTAATTTTAACACAGAAAAACAGAAGTTCAGAAATAAGCATAACATAGCATGCGAATAACTAATGAACAATCGTTTATTTAAGTAATTTAGAATAGATTTAACCCGCTTTAAGTGGCTCCTGTATGCTTTAAAGTAATGAAAATATAACAAATTATTTTAATTTGAATATTTAATAAAGCAGCTGTTTTGTATTAAATTTGCAACGAAAATTAGAAAAAATGAAAAAGTTATTATTCTTATCTATACTATTTTTAGGTATTTTGACAAGTTATGGTCAGAAAAAACCTATGATTATTAATATGGCTGAAGTATTTTCATATCCAGACATAGAAAATATTATTTCAAACAAACAAGAGCTGGGGTTAACACCAAAACAAGAAGCCATTTTTACAATTAAAAATGAATACATTAAACGCGATATGTTAACACTTAATGATCGCACAGACATGTTGCCTATTGAAAAAATTAATACAAATAAGAAAATTAGAGCTGATTATAATTTGTTTATTGAACGAACATTGAACGATGAACAAATGGATAAATGGTCGCAAATAAAAATCAATATTGCGTTAGCGGCAAGTAATGATGAAAATTTCAAGAAAGAAGCGAAAAAATTGTATGAAAACTACAAAACCGACCACAAAGAAATTTACCGAAAATATAAAACAGACAAGCGAATTTATAGAGCACAAGTAACAAGCTTACGCAAAAAATTTGATACCGATTATCAATCGCTTGAAAAATACTACAATGCACCTGAAAAAGAAAACAGTGTAATGTCTTTAGAAGAAATTGCAAATCTTGTAAAAGAATTTGACGAAGTAGAAAGCACTAGCCCGTTAAAATACTTAAATGTAAATGAACCTGTTGAAGAAGTTTACGAAGAAAATATTAACGACTAAAAACATAATCTAAATAAAAAAGGCTTTGCAATTGCAAAGCCTTTTTTATTTAGATTATTACTAATTATAAGATTTTAAACTAACAATGTCCGAATAATACAAAAATACAGTATTATTACTCCAATAACTTTTGAGTAATTTTGCTTTACTTTGTACAAAATATCAATTGCAATGTCATATCTACAAAAAGTAATAAACGGTACATGTCCTAATTGTGGAAAATCGAAGGTTTTTTACGACAAAGGAAACTCATTAACTATGCGAATGCCTAAAATGACAAAAGAATGCCCTAATTGTCATTATCACTTTCATCGAGAAACAGGATTTTATTTTGGTGCAATGTATGTTAGTTACGGAATAACGGTAGCAGAAATGGTTACCCTTATGGTAATTCGTTTAATTTTGAATGGTGTATTTGGAATGCACATAACTCTTACTCAATTATTTATATCAATAGTTGTTGTATTACTTGGTTTATGGACGTTTAACTACAGAGTATCGAGAATAATTTGGTTAAATATCTTTTACAAAAAAGAATAGGATTATAAAAAAAAGTATTTATATTTGCACCACTTGAAACAAAAACGGGTGTAGTTCAAGGGTAGAATAGCGGTCTCCAAAACCGTTGATGGGGGTTCGAATCCCTCCACCCGTGCTAAAAGCTTCTAATTATTTAGAAGCTTTTTTTATTGATATCGGTTATAAAATTCTTTTGGCGTTTCTCCTACTCTCTTTTTAAATACTTTTGAAAAATACGAATATTCATCATATCCTAATTGACTAGCAATTTCGTAAAAAGATAAATTCGTATAAATCATCATTCGCTTTGCTTCTAATATTACTCTATCTAAAATAATATCAGTAGTTGTTTGATTTACCATTGTTTTACACACTCTGTTTAAGTGTTTTTGCGTCATATTCATTTTATTAGCATATTCAGCTGCCGACTTTTCTTCTTTAAAATACTTTTCTAACAGCTCTTCAAAAGCTTGTAAGTGATTTGCATATAAATTATGGTGTATGATATTTAGTTTTTCACCTTGTAACAACAATCGATTTGATTCAATATAAAGAATAAGAGTTAAACTAACCAAATATTGATTTCGCTTCCAATTATCACCGCGTACTTCTGCAAGTATTTTTTTACAAATAGCTGTCATTTCTACTGTTTGAACTTCGTCTAAGTAAACTACATTGGCGTAAAAAGAAGAGCGAAAAACGGGATAATCTCTCAGTGTTTCTTTCAATAAATAAAGATCTAAAAAGTTTTGTGTATGAAAAAAAATATATCCTTCTACATCATCAGATAGCTCCCAACTATGAGTTTGACCTGGCGCTAATAAAAACACGCTACCTGGTTTTACTTCATATCTATTAAAATCAATTTCGTGCACACCCATGCCTTTCGTAAAAAGAATTGTTACATAAAAATTATGCTTATGCGGTTTTTCTATTCGACTGTGATTATCGATCAAATGATTAGACAACTCATTTGCATAAAAATCAGTTTGTAACTGATTATGAGTTAAGTCATTTATCTGCAAAATGGTTATTTCATTCATACGAATCACTTTAGTTTATATAGTAAAAATATTAAATTATTTTGCCAATAATTTAATAATCAAATAATTATTTTCGTTTTATTAATTCAACGTTGCATAAGCAAATTAAATTTTCAAACTTTGTTTCTTATAATAGATCAAATCGTTATGAATAAAATAATTATTACGTTATCAATTACAACAATTGCGTTTGCCTCTTGTACACAACAAAAAGAAAATAATTTGGAGTCTTTAGACAAAAAATCAGCAAGAGAGGTAACCCTAAAAACAGTTGTTGCTGGAGATAGTATTTTGCACATTACCTCTCAAAGTATTTGGGCAAATGGACAATTGTTAACTCAAAAAACAGACACCATTAAAACTGTAAAAGCAGTAAGTGATTGGGGAACAACTGAACCTATCACATTAGAAAAAGTGCCAATTTATGTAACTGTTGAATAATATATTATGAAAAGGAAAAGTAGTAAAACTGTTTCTTTAGTATTGATTACAGCTACTCTTGCAGCTTGTGCAAAACCTACAGAAACAAAGGAAGAACAACAACGTGTATTTATGCGTGCTGACAGCAGTGCTCCATACACAGAAGTAACTAACCAATATGCAGAAAACCGCGGCGGCGGTATGGGTATGGGCAGTGCTTTATTGTGGTATATGGCATTCAGACCCATGATGGGTGGCGGTATGGGCTATACCAGTAATGGTATTTCTCCACAATCAAACGTTGGTAGCAACACCACAAAATCTGACGCATTCAAAAAACAGGCTGCTCGCGGTGGTTTTGGCACAACTAATAAACACGAAAGTGCTAGCTCTTAAAAAAATATGCAATTAAAATACCTAATACCTAAAGATAATTGGCAAGATAGATTAGAACAGAGTGGTTTTGGCTATCATACCGATGAGAATACTATTCCGTATTGGATTGAAAATTACTATTACAGCATTTCTGATGCATTTGCAGACCGAATTTATACTTCTACAGCAGAGCTTTGGCAAATGTGTTTAGAAGCGGTAGAGCATGTTATTTCAAACAAATTATATCATCAATTTAGAATTCCTTTGTTCTTTCAAGAATTAATCGAACGTTCTTGGGAAAATGATGAAATAAGCCTATATGGTCGTTTTGATTTTGTGTACGATAAAATCAAAGATCAATTAAAAGTACTGGAGTTTAATGCCGATACACCCACTTCTTTATACGAAACTGGAGTAGTACAATGGCAATGGATGGATACTTATTTTGGCACAAACAAAGATCAGTTTAACTCAGTGCACGATCAACTTATTCAAACCTGGAAAGACGTTAAAAATGCACTAAAAGGAAGTACTTTACATTTTTCTTGCATGAAAGAAACTTTGGAAGATTTGACAAATATTGAATATTTGAGAGATTGTGCAATACAAGCGGGTATTCCAACTAAACTTATTTTTATTGATGATATTGGTTGGGATGGCGAAAATTTTGTGGATTTAGAAGACGAAATTATTACTGATATTTTTAAACTTTATCCGTGGGAATGGTTGATTTTTGAGCCTTTTGCTATGCACATTGCAAACGATACAGCAAAATCGCAATGGATTGAGCCTGCTTGGAAAATGATTTTATCCAACAAAGCCATCTTACCTATTCTTTGGAAATTATTTCCGAATCATCCGCTATTATTAGAATCGTACTTTGACGAGCCAAACGGAATGCCAAACTTTGTAAAAAAACCTTTACTTTCTAGAGAAGGTGCCAACGTAACACTGTATGAAAACAATGCAATTACAGAAGCTACAAAAGGTGATTATGGAGATGAAGGATATATTTGTCAGGCATTGGTAAATTTACCTAAAGAAGAAACAGGCTATTCTATTATTGGAAGTTGGATTATTGGACAAGAACCTTGCGGAATAACTTTTAGAGAAAGTAACCAGCGTATAACAACTGACAAAAGTCGTTTTGTACCTCACATTATTGAATAACAATTTAGCCTAATTATACTAATTAGGCTTTTTTAATCTTTACCTTATGACATCTGATTTTATATACGACAAAATTTTTGAAAACCTTATTTTCGATTACAACAGCATTTCGTTTAAAGAATATGAAAACTGTAAATTTATAAACTGTGATTTTACAGCCTGTTCTTTTTTATCAACTATTTTTATTGATTGCGATTTTAGTAATTGCAATTTTAAAAATGCAGCAATTAACTATGTTGGTTTAAGAAATTGTCATTTTCAGACTTGTAATTTTACCCATGTAAACTTTACAATGATGGATCAGACTATTTTTGAAATATCGTTTACTGATTGTAATTTAGAATTTACCTTGTTTTATGGTTTAAAACTCAGAAAACATTCGTTTATCAATTGTAGTTTGATTAGCGCAGATTTTATGGAAGCCGATCTTACTATGACTTTGTTTGACAATTGCAATTTATATCGCGCCAACTTTACAAAAGCTAAAGCAGAAAAAGCTGATTTTTATACCAGCTACAATTTTGATATTGATCCAGAATCTACAAAAATTAAGAAAGCTATTTTCTCTAAAGACTCATTAGAAGGATTACTAAAGAAACATCAATTATATTTAAAATAAATGGCAAACATTTCACTATATTTGTTAAAATAACTTTTAAATAAATTGATATGAAGCTGACTAAAAAACATAAAATAGTACTTTCTGTTTTGATTTTAGGAGTAGTAATTTACTTCTCTAGTCAGTATATCATCGCTCAAATTATTACTAAATATTTACCCGTTATTGTACAAGAAGAAAACGATTCGCCATATAATTTCACCTATACATCAGTAAAATATTCATTGGCTAACAGGAAGCTTTCTTTACAAGGAATAGTTGTAGAGCCTAAAGAAGAAAGTTATAAAACAACGAATACTTATGTGCAAAGTAAAATACAAGAATTAGAAATTCACAAAGTTGCTATTTGGCATTTATTAAAAACGAAAGAACTTATTGCCAATGGAATATCGCTTACCGAACCTGACATTAAAGTTTATAAACAAGACCACCTTTTAGATACAATTACACCCAAAAAGCACAACTTTATTAAAAATATAGACATTAAGGAAATTCGAATAAAAAAAGCACATCTTGCTATGTACAAAGCAAGTGATGAAGTAAAATTACATGAGGTTGTTAATTTGAATATACTAATTAAGGGAATTTATTTTGGAAAAGAAACACAAGAAAAACGTATTCCATTTCAATATCAAAATTATGAAATTTCGTGTGATTCAACTTTTACAAATTTAGGTCACTCACAATATTTAACAACAGGTACAATAAAAGTAAACAAAGAACAATTAATCACTAACAATTTAGTTATTGAAACAAAGCAAAATACGCACAACAACGCTATTTCGCCTAATAAATTATTTTCTATTGTTGTACCTCAACTAGAATTTAAAGGCACAGATTGGGGCTATAAAAATGAAAAAGATTTTTACCTTAATTTCGATTTAATTACAACCAACAAAGTTGATTTATCTATTAAAGATAACCAAAAAAAACACGCTGTTTCTAATAATCCTACACATCATATTGCAACTATTTTACCTATAAAATTTCATGTAGGAAAAATTGATTTTAGAGAAATTAACATTAACTCTCAAAACGAATGGATTATAGAGAAAGGAGAAATTGTGGTTTCTGACCTAAAAAATACAGCAAGCAATAAATTAGAAATTTCAAAAATAGAACTCAATAAACCTAACATTGCACATCATCCCAAAAAAGCATTAAAAAAAACAAACGCTACAGATATAAATTTTGCCGATTTTATTACCATTGATGCATTTAAGCTAACAAATGCAACATTTTCTTCCTTTAAAGAAAATACTAAAACACCACTTATTCAAACTAAAAATATTAATACAACGCTTAGCGATATTGAATTTTCAGCACATACAATAAAAAACACTATTCCATTTTCATATAAAAATCTAACTACTTCTGTTGATGATATAAATATTACTTCTGATCCTTTATACAATATTTCGATACAGAAAATCAACGCAAACAACAAATCAATAAGCATTAATAATCTAAATTTAAAACCAAAATACAGTACGCAAAAAACATTAAGCATGTTTACTTATGCTAATGATATTTACACTGTATCTGCTAAAAAAATAGAATTTGACAATTACCATTGGGGATTTGATTCACAACATGTATTTTATTTTAATACAGCAAATACAACCATCGATCACTTAAACGCAAATATTTTTAGAGATAAAACACTTCCACTAAACCCTGCAGTTAAGCCGTTATTTAGTAAAAAACTACGCGACTTGCCTTTCGGATTAAACCTAACGCAAGTAAAACTTACTAATTCAATTATCGAATACGAAGAAACAGATAAAAACGCAGTGGCACCAGGCAAGCTTACTTTTGCTGATTTTAATGCAACTATTCAAAACATCAATAGCGGTTATCAACAAAAAGCACTTCCTACCACTACAATAGTAGTTGATGCACGTTTTATGAATGCTGCACCAATGCATGTAGATTGGTCGTTTAATATTCTTAATCCAGCTGATGAGTTTTCGATTAGAGGAACCGTAAAAAACTTTCCAGCCACAGCTATGCAGCCGTTTTTACAGCCTTATATAAAAGCTTCGACTGATGGAACAATTAGCTTAGTTCGTTTTGACTTTACGGGAGATAATACAATGGCTTTGGGAGAATTTGGCATGAATTACGATAATTTAAAAGTAATTTTGTATCATAAAAACGGTAAAAAAGAACGCAGATTATTATCAGAATTAGGTAACTTATTGATACATAATAATAGCGAAGGAAGATTGAAAGATGTACATATAAAAAAGGTACATCGTGTAGAAGATAAATCATTTTTCAATTACCTTTGGCTATGTATTTTACAAGGTTTAAAACAAACAATTTTATAGGAGAAAATCGCATATGAAAACAGCATTTATTACAGGAGCATCATCTGGAATAGGATTAGCAACGGCAAAAGCTTTGGCTCCTAATCACAGATTAATACTTTGTGGAAGAAGAAAAGAGCGATTAGAAGAACTAGCATTAGAATTAAACACACCTACTTATATATTAACTTTTGATGTAAGTTGCAAAAATGACACTTTTAACGCTATTGCTACTTTGCCAGAAGAATGGAAGGCAATAGATGTATTAATTAATAATGCAGGCAATGCTCATGGTTTGGCCCCATTTCAAGAAGCAGCTCTTGAAGATTTAGAAGCCATGATAGATATTAATGTAAAAGGATTAATCTACGTTACAAAAGCTATTTTACCATTAATAATGGCTACTAAAAAAGGCGGACATATTATAAACTTATCATCTATTGCAGGAAAAGAAACATATGCAAATGGCACTGTATATTGTGCTTCAAAATCGGCAGTAGAATCTATTTCCAAAGGCATGCGAATTGATTTATTGCCAGAAGGCATTAAAGTAACAAATGTAGCACCTGGCGCAGTAGAAACTGAATTTTCTTTGGTGCGTTTTAAAGGCAATGAAGAAAAAGCAAACGCCGTTTACAATGGATACACACCACTTATAGCAGAGGATATTGCCAATGCTATTGCATATGCAATCAATCAACCCGAACATGTTCAGATTGCAGACATCACTGTTTTTCCAAAAGCACAAGCGGGTGGAACCGCAATTTATAGACAACAATAATAGAAATTATTTAATGAAACATCTATTTGCAATTAGTCTTATTTCAGGATTTTTTTGCATCAATTCCGCTATTTCGAAATCCAAATCAATCAAACATCAATTTGAAATTTCTATTATTAACTTTGAAAGCAGCAGAGACACTGTTTTTATCGATTTAAAAAATGACCCAGACTTTAAATTTGTAAATAACTTACGTTGGTTTCAGGATCCAGAATTGTCGCTTTTTGGAATTAAACAAAAATCAGGCGAATTATTTATAGAACCTTTATTTCATCAAATTGAATCTTTTGTAGACAATATTTCTATTGTTACATTTGAAGGATACCAAGGCGCTATTAATGATAAAGGAGAAATTGTGATTCCGTATATCTATGAAGAATTACAAACCAGCAGCGAAAATAGAATTGCATTTTACGAAGGTGGTTTATGGGGATTTTTTAATACAAATGGAGAAAAAATAATTCCGGCAGCGTATGAATATGTAGGAAATTTTTCAGAAGGGCTAGCGTTGGCATCCAAAAATAATTTATTTGGTTATATCAATCTACAAGGTAAAATAATTATTCCTTTTCAATATGATTATGCTAGTAATTTTGAAGAAGGACAAGCACAAGTTGAAGCCAAGTTTAAAGCGTTTACAATTAATAAACGTGGCATGAAAATATCAGATTAAAAAAAGGATGACAAATAATTGTCATCCTTTTTTTGTTTAACTAGCTACTTTTTTTTTTGCTTTTTTACAATCCATTGAATTTAACACCCAACGTAAACCATCTTCCTGGCATTGGCACAGCACCAGCTTCAATATAAGTAGTATCAAAGATATTTTGAGCATCTAGAAATACATTTATCTTATCAAAATTATAATTTAATCGAACATCAGTAATCCAATAACTTTTGTAGGTTAAACGTTCGTTGAAACGATTTGCTAATGTTGCATTAAATTTATTATACGCAAAATTAATTGTTCCTATTACTTGATGTTTCAAACTTTCTAAAGCGTATTTTGAAATTTTATCACTTTCCTTATTTTCAATTTTTGGTGATAAATAAGTATAGGATAAACCAAAGGTCCAAGACGTTACATCATTTCCAATTTTGTAACGCAATGATGAATTTACACCAGTTGTTTTATTCTTAGAAGCATTATAAGGTTGATAAGGTTCTTGAAGGTTTGGGCGAATCCAATCAATAAAATCGTCAATATCTCTATAAAACACAAAAACTTCTGTCTGAAAACGATTCTTTTTAAACTTTCCTCCCAATTCTACTTGATAAGCTTTTTCTGACATCAAATTTGGATTTCCAATATTTCCAGGACGTTGATTTAGGTATAAATCTGTAAAAGAAGGCAATCTGCTTGCAGTACCTGCATTGAACAATGCTTCCCAGTTTGTATTAAATTTATAACTTGCGTCAATACCTGGAAAAACTTCCCAGCCATATTTAGTATTGTAGTTTATGTAAGCACCAATATTTACATCTAATTTGTCAAATAATTGCTTTTGGAATGCTGCAAATAATCCGTAGTTTGATTTGCTGTGATCGCCTATATTAGTTGAATTTATTTCTTCGTAACGCATTTCTACACCAAACGTATACCTGCCATAATCTGCCAAATATTCTCCGTTTGCATTAGCAGTAATTGCGCTAGTATAATGTCTGCTTCGGGCTACATCCAAATTGTGTCTAAAATATTGATAATCATCAAAATTATAGCGATATGCTATGCTTGGCATTACTGTAAAACGATCGTTTAAATGATGGCGAGAACTAAGATTTACCATTGTTGTGCTCACAATTTCCTTTGATTCTTTATCACCTGGAGCAGCATAAAATCCATTAGCTCCGAATGAACTTCTGGCATTACCTGCCAATATCATTATTGTATTATTTTCATTCGGAACAATATTTCCTTGATAGAAAATTTTATCATTGTGAAATGCCGTATTGTATCGATATCCATTTCCTGCATCATAACTTCCAAAAAGCATGTGATTGTCTTTTTTTCTTACCAATGTTCCTCCAAGTTGAATTCCGGTATTGTTATACACTTCGTTATGATCGTCCTCTTTGTCTTTCTTAAAACTAGAGCCTCCATAAACAGCAGCAAAAACACCATCTTTTTGAGGATTTTTGGTAACTATATTAACTACTCCAGTTAAACTATTAATGCCATATAAACGAGCCGAAGGACCGCGTACAATTTCAATTCGTTCAATAGCTTCTAAAGGAACAGGTATATTTAGCGAATTATGTCCAGTTTGTGGATCAGATATTTTTTGTCCATTTAACAATATCATATTTTGTTCGAAGCTGCCTCCATCGATACTTATGTCTGCCTGAGTTCCATGTGGTCCTCTTTGACGAATATCTACACCAGAAACATAAGACAACAATTCGTTTACTGAATTTACTGGCAATTGCTTTATTTGTTCTTGACCAATAATTGCAATATTTCTATTCTGCAATGTTTTTGGTATTTGCAAACGCTGATTATAAATTACAATTTCGTCAATATTTCCACTTTTTGTAGCATTATCTATTCCTTCTTGTGCCAATATAGGTAAGGTAAATAATCCTAACAATACCAATGTAGAATACAGTTTTTTATTCATTTTATCGTTTTTATTAGCTTTATATGCTTTTAATTACTGAAGCAAAATTATAGCAATACTTTTTGGCTTATATAGTCCGGTTAAAATAAAAAAAACAGTCCGGTTTATATGTTTAATAAATACTTATTTTTCGTTAACACATCTACAAATAGCTTATCAAAAACAAGGTAATTATCAAAAAAATCACTATTTTTATAATCTATTTCTATTTATTTATGCAAAATACAAAACTATCTTATTTATTATTACTCATTATAATACTATGTGCTTGTTCTAGAAGAACAAAGCAAGAGATGCGTGTTGTATATGATGCCGAATCTACTGTTGAAGCATTGCTAGAAACACCAAATATTACTATTGATTCTTTGCAAACAACAAACCTTTCTGCAGATGTTCAACAATTTTATTATCATAACAATTACAAATTGGGATGGGCAGAAGTAGATAACAGAACACAATTACTTGAAAATTTATCTGCATTAGTTTACGATGGAATAACGATAAACAAAGAAGTACTTGAGCAATTAAAACAGTGGAATGACAAATATGAACTACTAACAGAAGAAGATAAGATAAAAGCAGATTTTCTATTTTCTGCCACGTATATTGAAGGAATATCCAAATTGTATAATGGAAGTATAAATCCGAAAAAGTTTTATGGTGATTGGGAAATTCTGCCAAAACCTATTAATACTAGCGCAACAATGTTATTGGCTCTAGAAAATCAAAACATAAATATTTCGTTTGACAGTATTAGAAGTAAACAACCAACATACCAATCACTCAGACAAAAACTTACGGCTTTATATCAAATAAACGATAGCGTAAAAATTTTTAATAAAGCAAAACTAAACGATACTCTTATAAATTTAAGTATTGCCAAAAAACATTTAATATTTTTAAACTTACTGCCAGATACTATTGCTATTAATGATATTTATACATCGGCAACAGCACAAGCCATAAAACAATTGCAACAAAACAAAAAATTTAATCCGTCTGGTTATATCGATGCTCCAACAGCAAAAGCAATTTATGAAGAAGAAGCCTTTGTAAAAGAAAAACTTATTGTAAACTTAGAGCGCTGGCGCTGGTTTCCGCGTCAATTTACAAAAGATTATATTTTAGTTAATATTCCGGCTTATTCACTAATTAGTGTTGCCAATAACGATACTGTACAACAACACAAAGTAGTTGTTGGTACCATAGAAAGAAAAACACCTATATTAAGTTCTACTCTATCTACTATTGTAATTAATCCTACCTGGACTGTACCGCCTACAATAAAAAAAAATGATTTGATACCAAAGGCAACAGCCAATAGATCGTATTTTTCGACGCATAATTTTACAATTTATGACAGCCAAGGCAAAGTAATTACTCCTGACAAATGGGATCCCAATAATGGTAGAGCTTACCGATATGTACAAAAAGGAGGAACTGGAAATACGCTAGGAAGAGTAAAATTTTTGTTTAAAAATGACCATGCTGTTTATTTGCACGATACACCAAGTCAATGGGGATTTGCTAAAGATAATAGAAGTTTGAGTTCGGGCTGTGTTCGGGTTGAAAACCCATTTGACTTAGTAAATTATGCTTTTACTCTTTTAGACAATTCTATTTCAAAAGAAAAGGTAAATGAAATTGTAGCGTCGCAAGAAACCAAAAACTACTCTGCAAGCAAAGTTCCGATTGATGTTTACCTACTTTATTGGACTATGAATGTTAGTAAAAATGGCGCAATGACTTTTTATAAAGACGTATACAATTATGACAACACCTTATACAAACAACTTCAAAAATAAAAAAAGGCAATCCAAACAGGATTGCCTTTTTTTATTTTTTTATTATATCAAATATTGCGAACTTTTTAAATAATTATCCTGAGTAGAATAAATAAATAAGCAAGATTCGTCTTTTATCAATTCTATAAGTTCTTTGTTAATTTCTACCGGAACAGCAGGACACCCATAACTACGTCCTAATCTTCCTTGTTGCAAACCTAATTTTTCTGAAGCATAATTTGCACCATGTACAACAATAGCTCGTGTTCTTGCATTATCATTTATTCCTTTTTCTACACCGTCTAAACGCATCGAAAAACCATTACTTCCATTATATGTTTCTCCGGTTTTATAAAAGCCTAAACTACTCATATGCGAATCTATTTTATTTGAAAAATGAGTAGCAAATTCATCGCCCGTTTTTCTTCCATGCGCCACAACAGATTCTAACAAAACTTTATTTTCAATCATATCAATTACCCACAAACGCTTTTGTGTAGATGATTTACTAAAATCAACAATGGTTAATTTATTATTCTTCAATTCACCTTCTTCAATCATTTTGTAATATCCTTTCAATGCTTTTGCAAAAACATCTTCGCTAGGTGCTGAAAATGAACTAAGCTCTAAATTTTCATACAAACTAAGTGCTTTAGTTTCAAAAGTTTCTTCAACTTTTGGTGCAGCAACATATTCTTTTGGTGCATTTTCGAATGAATTGTAATCTACTGAATTCTTCGCAATCCCTACTCCTACTAATATCAAGGCAATAAATGCCATCATTCCATGCTTGTAACTCATTTTATTCTTTAGGTAATTTGAATGTTTATAATTTGAAAAGTTGTAAAAATATAAAAATAATCTTATCAAACAAATGATATTCAACTATATATGAAAAATATTTTTTTTTTAATATTATATATTTTAAATAGCCAAACTAAAGGAATTGTTAATTTCACTCAATAATGTAAACAGGTTTCAAAATACAAATTGTAACTTTGTATGAATACATTTTTTGGACAAACGAAATACACACAACATGAATAAAAAAGTAATTTTAATGATTTTAGATGGTTGGGGACAAACTCAAAATCCTCAGGTATCTGCCATAGAACACGCTAATACGCCTTTTATTGATAGTTTATACACAAAATATCCTAATAATTTTGTTTTAACTGATGGTCTAAATGTTGGATTACCAGAAGGACAAATGGGAAATTCGGAAGTAGGACATATGAATTTGGGCGCAGGTAGAATTGTGTACCAAGATTTGGTAAAAATTAATATGGCAGTAGAAAACAATAGCATTGCGCAAGAACCAGCGCTGAAAAATGCTTTTGAACACGCTAAAATCAACAATAAAAAAATTCACTTTTTAGGATTGCTTTCTGACGGAGGTGTACACTCTCACGAAAAACATTTATACGGATTAGTTGATGCTGCAATTGCTGCTGGCTTACAAGATATTTTTGTACACGCATTTACCGATGGGCGTGACGTGGATCCGAAATCAGGTGCTCAGCACATTGCTAATCTAAACCAACATTTGATGTATGGCCCAGCACAACTTGCGTCTGTTATTGGAAGATATTACGCAATGGATAGAGATAAACGCTGGGAGCGCGTAGCAAAAGCTTATCACTTATTGGTAAATGCTAAAGGAACATTTTCTACAAATGCAGTACAAAGCATTAAGGCAAGTTATGCCAATAATGTAACAGATGAATTCATTGAGCCAATTGTAATGGTTAACGAAAACAATCAGCCCGTTGCCAAAATTGAGGAAGGTGATGTGGTAATTTTCTTCAACTTTAGAACAGACAGAGGAAGAGAATTAACCGAAGTTTTATCTCAAACTAATTACCCAGAATACGATATGAAAGCGTTGCCTTTATATTTTGTAACGCTAACAAATTACGATCATACTTTTAAAAATATTCACGTAGTTTACGACAAAGACGATATTAAAAATACATTGGGAGAAGTTTTAGCAACTAATGGCAAAAAACAAATTAGAATTGCCGAAACAGAAAAATACCCACACGTAACTTTCTTTTTCTCTGGAGGACGAGAATTGCCATTTGAAGGAGAAAAACGCATTTTGTGTCCGTCTCCAAAAGTTGCAACTTATGATTTACAACCAGAAATGAGCGCTTACGATTTAAGAAATGCTTTACTTCCTGAATTGAAAAAAGGAGAAGTTGATTTTGTGTGTTTAAACTTTGCTAACGGCGATATGGTTGGGCATACAGGTGTGATGGAAGCAGCAATTAAAGCTTGTGAAGCTGTAGACGAATGTGTAAAAGATGTAGTAACAACTGCCTTAGAAAATAATTACACAACCATTATTTTGGCCGATCATGGTAATTGCGAAACGATGATGAACGAAGACGGAACACCAAATACAGCACATACAACCAATCCGGTACCGATTATTTTGGTAGATAAAGATATTAAAACCATCAACAGTGGTGTGTTAGGAGATTTAGCGCCCACAATTTTAAAATTGATGGGCGTACCTCAACCAGAAGAAATGACCAGACATTCGCTGGTATAATCACTGATTAAACAAATAAGATAAAAGCCGTTTTACAGCAAGTGTAAAACGGCTTTTATCTTATTTGTTCCTTTTTTTTCTATCTTTAGCTCAACCAACTTAAAACTACATATGTATAAACTATTTTCTATTTCAGTGCTTTTGCTGCTGTTTAGCTCTTGTATTTCAATACACGGCATAGGCAGCGATTATAAAAAATTAGATCCAGCTGCAAAAACATATATCTTTCCTTATCAAGAAGGAAAAGACACGTTAAACAATATTGTTTACCCTATTACAGCAGAAGAAATTCGACAACAATTTACAAAGCACGACAAAATAATGGTTTATCTATTTACAAATGGCTGTTCTGGAGCCACTTGTTATCCATTAAATTCTTTTAAACAATGGGCAGACCAAAACAATTACAAAATTTTTATGGTGATGACAGGTTATGGGGGTTTAGGATATTCTTTAATTCAATATGTAAAGTCTCCTCTTTATGTAGTCAATCACAAGGCATACAACACTAATTGGCAAGGAAAGTATTTAAAAATGTTCCGATCTGATTTACTGAAAAACGAACCGAATGCCAACGAAATCGTCAAAAATTTTCCGAGTATTTATCTTTTCGAAAATGGTAAATTAATACAAACTGCTGATGATTTGTTGTTGTTAGAATCTAAGTTTTCTACAACAATCAGTTCTATAAATTAGCCTAACTAACTATTAATATATTTGACACATTTAATTTAAGAAAAAGCCTATGGAATATATTCGAAGATATCAGTAGGCTGACAATTTAATTCTTTACAAATAGTCTCTAAAATTGAAAGCGAATAACTTTAGTTTTGTCTGTTTTCAAAATAGATATATTAAATGTTGTTATTCCAATTTTATCAGCCAATTCTTGCGATTGCATTATTCAACTTTAGTTTTTATAACATAATAATCATCTAAAATTCTAAAGTACTTATTTCTACACTGTTCCATATCTCTATAAAATCCTTTCCATATTATATAATTACCAACTTTGATACTAAATGCATTCAATGAACCACAATATTGAGCCCTTGGATATAATTGAACAACATCTAACACATAACAACCATCAACTGTTAATTTCGTCAAAACTCGTTCATTTATATTTGTTCTTGAATATGTATTTCTACTATCACTAATAAAAACTAGAGTATCTCCTAATATATTAATCCCTTTTATATTATAGTATTTCTTCTTTTTATCTATATCGATAATTCTAATCTTTTTATGTTCAACTTCATAGTAATCTGGAACAATCTCTTTTTGGCTATGGCAAGAAAAAAACAAGAAACTAACAAAAATGAATAATCTACTTATTGTTTTCATCGTTCTTTTTTTTTAAAATATTAATCAATACATTATTACCTAATACACCATTACGCTTTAAACATCCAACTATATATAATGCAGCAATAATAAATATATTAAAATAAATATTTTCTCGAATAACTCCATACTGTGTATCAGTTGGAGAAACATTAAACTGATAGTAAATCACAGGAAAACCAATTGACAAACCTTGATAAAATGGAGGTGATTTAATAAAGTAACTAATAATAAAGGTTATCACCAGATACAATACCCCTGTTAATACTAAAAGAAATAGTTTTTTTCTCATATCAAATCTATGTTTTAAAAGTAATTTTTTATTTCAATTATTTAGAGAAATAACTTCCATAATAAATAAAATACCCTACGTAAAAAAGCTTGGAAATAGCATTCTTTTTAATCATTTTTTTCAATACTTAAATTAGCTTTGAATATAATGAATTAATGTATAAATTTTTTTTTCATCTACATTTACATCAAACAAAAACAAACTTAATTATGAAAATAGTAGATTTAAAACTAGAAGCAAATAACCTAAATACAATTGTTGATTTTTATCAAAACGTATTGGGATTTACCTTAAACAATAAAACGGATAATACAGTTAGTTTTCAGGCAGGAAATACAAATCTTACATTTACAAAAAACCAAGCAAGTACTGCACAATATCATTTTGCATTCAATATTGCAACAAATCATCTACAGCAAGCTATTGCTTGGGCAAATTCGATGAATCTTGAATTATTAAAATCTCCTCAAGAAGAAATCATTACAAAATTTGACAGTTGGCATTCAGAATCAATTTATTTTTGGGATTACAATAATAATTTATTAGAATTTATTGCCAGAGAAGACATTCAAATTGTAAAAGAAACCATTTTTGTACCCGCAGAAATAATCAATATTAGCGAAATTGGTTTGGTAACTCAGCAACCACTTGCAACAGCCAAGGCTATAAATCAGCAAACCAATTTAGAATTCTTTAGCAAAGCCACTCCACTTCCTGAATTTTGTGCTGTTGGTGATGATGAAGGATTAATAATTTTGGTTGCTCCAACCAGAACTTGGTATCCTACAACTATTTTAGCAACAAACAGCCCTGCAGAAATTAAAATTGAAGTAAACGAAAAAATATATACTATTCAATCTACAGATTGGAAGTAATTTAAAATTCCGTTTTCAACAATTTTTTAGATTGGATGGAATAACGTAATTTTGTCATTCTAAAAAAGTAAAGTTATGATCATTCCAAAAACTCTTGAAGAGATTGAGTTAATGAGACAAAGCGCCCTATTAGTATCAAAAACATTAGGGATGCTTGCAGCAGAGCTAAAGCCAGGCGTAACGACTTTAGAGTTGGACAAAAAAGCAGAAGAATTTATTAGAGATCACGGTGCTGTACCAGGTTTCAAAGGTTTATATGGTTGTCCGTCAACTATTCTTACAAGTGTAAACGAGCAAATTGTTCATGGTTTACCAACAAATATTCCTATTGTAGAAGGAGATATTGTATCGATAGACTGCGGAACTATTATGAATGAATTTTACGGTGACCACGCTTATACTTTTGAAGTAGGAGAAGTAGCGCCAGAAACAAAACGTTTACTCCAAGTTACTAAAGAATCTTTATACGTTGGTATTCGCGAATTTAAATTAGGAAATCGCGTAGAAGATGTTGGTAGCGCAATTCAACGTTACTGTGAAAAAGAAGGCTATACAGTTGTTCGCGAATTAGTAGGACACGGATTAGGTAAAAAAATGCACGAAGCACCAGAAATGCCAAACTACGGAAAACCCGGAAAAGGGAAAAAATTTGTAGAAGGTATGGTTGTAGCTATCGAACCGATGATTAACCTTGGTACAAGAAACATCAAACAATTGAGTGACGGTTGGACAATCGTAACTCGTGATGGAAAACCATCTGCGCATTTTGAACACGATGTAGCACTTATCAACGGAAAACCAGAGTTATTATCTACTTTCCAATATATTTATCAAGCTTTGGGAATTCAAAGCAATGAAGAAGATGAATTTAGAGCTAATCCATTAGTACTTTAATTCATTCCTTTAAAAATGAAAAAAGTTTTTAAAACAATATTGAACATCGTACCTCGACCGATATTAATTCGGTTGAGTTATGTTGTTCGTCCTGCTTTAGCTTGGTATTTAAAAGGAGATACCTATACCGATCCTATTGACGGCAAAAGTTTTAAAACTTTTTTACCATATGGCTATGCCAAACAACGCCCAAATGTGCTTTCGCCAAGTACTTTATCATTAGAGCGTCATCGTTTGTTATGGCTTTATCTTCAAGAAAAAACCAACTTTTTTTCTGCGCCTTTAAAAGTATTGCACTTTGCGCCAGAACAAGCTTTTTACAAACGCTTTAAAAAGCAATCCAATCTTACCTATACCACAACCGATTTAGAATCGCCTTTGGCCGATGTAAAAGCAGATATTTGTAATTTACCTTTTGCAAATAACAGCTTTGATGTTATTCTATGCAATCATGTTTTAGAACATATTCCAGACGATACCAAAGCCATGCAAGAATTATATCGCATCTTAAAACCAGGTGGAATGGGAATTTTTCAAGTTCCTCAAGATTTGTCAAAAGCTACTACTTTTCAGGATGATACCATTACTGATCCAAAAGAACGAACGCTTATTTTTGGACAATATGATCATGTACGTGTCTATGGTTTAGACTATTTTGACAAACTTCGAAAAATTGGTTTTGAAGTAACCGAAGAAAAATTTGCCGCTCAACTTCCCGCAGCAACAATTGCTAAATATTGTTTGGTAGCCAACGAAATAATTCCCGTTTGTCACAAACCCTTATAAAGCTTTATTTTTCGTTCCATTGCTTTTTTGTATCTTCGTAAATCTATTTTGCAATACCACACAAAGCACAAATAAATGATTACCACAGTATTATTTGATATGGACGGAGTTTTGATTGACTCTGAAGGATTTTGGCAACAAGCCGAAAAAGAAGTTTTTACTTCGGTAGGATGTATTTGGGATAATTCTATTGCTCAACAAACTACTGGCCAAACCACAAGAGCTGTAACTGAACTTTGGTACAGCCTATTTCCATGGAAAGAAAAATCGATAGTAGAAGTTGAACAAGCTGTTATTAACCGCGTTGATGAACTGATTAAACAAGAAGGAAAAATAAAAGAAGGTGTTTTAGAAACTCTTTCTTTTTTACAAACCAACAATTATAAAATTGGATTAGCTACCAACTCTACACCTTCGCTTATAAATACAGTTTTATTGCACTTAAATATTGAATCCTATTTTCAAACAACTGTTTCTGCGCAAAATGTACCCAACGGTAAGCCCGAACCAGATGTATATTTACAAGCTGCAAAAAATTTAGATAGCTTACCTCAAAATTGTTTAGTTATAGAAGATTCATTTACAGGTGCAACGGCAGGAAAAAAAGCAGGAATGACCGTTTTTGTAGTGCCAGATGAAGCGCATTATAATCAATCAAAATTTAATTTTTTTGATGATAAACTTAAGAATTTACTTCAATTTCAAAAATCGTTTATATCTTTAATAAAAACTCAACAATAACTTAAATCTCATCTTTTATGTCGTTCAAATATTGGTTTCTTATTTTATTTTTATCTGGTTTTGTAGCTAAAGCACAAAAAACTCAAGATTTTACTGCCGATTATATCAAAACCGCTGCTTTTATGAAAGACGACATAAGCACCATTCCTTTCTTTCCTATAAATGAAAAATTCACATTAGAATTTGACGATTTATACGGCGATGAAAGCAATTATTATTATAGAGTTTTGGCTTATAATTACGATTGGACACCCTCGCAATTGCGCACTATAGAATATATCAAAGGAATGGAAAATCAGCGTATTCAAAGTACAGAAAACTCATTTAATACGCTGCAAATGTATACGCATTATCGTTTATCTATTCCAAACAATGTGTATGCTATTACTAAAAGTGGAAACTACATTTTAGAAATTTACAATGATGATAAAGAAGTTGTAATACGTCGTAAGTTTATCATATACGAAAGCAATATCAATGTGGGTGCACAAGTAAAACGAATGAGAGATTTAACGTATACAGATACAAAACAAACCCTAAATATAACTGTAAAATTAGGCGAACAGGTTTATCAAAATCCGCTTACGAATGTAAAAATTGCTTTATTTCAAAACGCTCGTTGGGATTCTTATATCAGTAAAATAAAACCACAATATACCATTGGAACAGATTTAATATACAATTACGATTCGGAAACAAGTTTTTGGGCAGGAAATCAATATCGTTATTTTGACAATAGCGATTTACGACAAGCCAATAATATGATTATAAGTAACCTGAGAGAAAACGGCATGTATAGAACCAATTTGTATCCAATTATTGGTAGGGCAAATAAAGGCTACACTTATTTTCCTGATATTAATGGAGCATTTAAAATTAGAAATATTTATGGCCAAAATCCAACAATTGATGCCGAATATAGCTGGGTTTACTTTACTTTTCAGCCTGATGAAAATACCAATTTAAAAATAGATTATTACATAACTGGTGCTTTTAATAATTACGAATTAATTGCTGCCAATCGCTTAGACTTTAACAATACAAATAAAAACTACGAAAAAGCATTATTAGTAAAACAAGGCTTTACAAATTACAACATTATAAGTGTTGTGAACGACAAGGTAGATCCTCAGTTACAACCAGATGGAAATTACGCTTTAACAACAAATAAATATCAAATTTTAGTTTATTACAGAGGCGCTACCGACCAATATGATCGTGTAATTGGGTTTACCGAAGCAGATGCATCACAAATAACATATTAATTAAATTATGATATCAAAATTGACGAAAGGAATAAACGTAACTGTGCTTCCTCTTTTTCAAGGTACATTTCAAAAAAACAATACATTACAATATGTATTTAGTTATGAAATTACGATTGAAAATTTTGGAAACTTTCCTATTCAAATCGATTCAAGATATTGGGAAATATACGACACCTTTAAAGAACTTGAAATTGTTGAAGGAAAAGGAGTTGTGGGAGAACAGCCCATCATCTTCCCAAATGATAAATACACGTATAACAGTGGATGTATCCTTACCTCTACAACAGGAGCAATGGTAGGTTATTATCATGTATTAAACCTTACAGATAATCGTTTTTTTACAATAGAAATACCTTTGTTTAAACTTACTGTTCCGTATTTGCTAAATTAATTTTAAGAAACAATTACAAAGCAATGTAACTTATTCGTTTAATTAAATTTAATTAAATTTAATTATCTTTGTAACTACATATTATTTAAAAACCTTATAAAGAATACATTATGTCAAAAGGATTCTATAAAGTTCCTACTGCTGTTAATGAGCCAGTAAAATCATACGCTCCAGGAACACCAGAAAGAGAATTGACTTTGAACTCTTTCAAAGAACAATACAACCAATTAGTTGATATTCCGTTATATATTGGTGGAGAAGAAATCAGAACAGGTAATACAAAAGATTTATTTCCTCCTTTTGATCACAAACATAAATTAGGAGTTTATCACCAAGCAGACAAAGCTTTGGTAGAAAAAGCGGTTTCTACAGCATTAGAAGCAAAGAAAAAATGGGCTTCTATGCCTTGGGAGCACAGAGCTGCTATTTTCTTAAAAGCTGCCGAATTAATTGCTGGTCCGTACCGTGCAAAATTAAATGCTGCAACAATGATTGCGCAAGCAAAAACATTACACCAAGCTGAAATTGATGCAGCTTGTGAGTTTATCGATTTCTTGCGTTTCAACGTAGAATATATGACGCAAATTTATGCTGAACAACCACTTTCTGTTGATGGAGTTTGGAATAGATTAGAACACCGTCCGTTAGAAGGATTCATTTATGCAATTACTCCATTCAACTTTACAGCTATTTCTGGAAACTTACCAGCATCTGTTGCAATGATGGGGAACGTTGTTGTTTGGAAACCGTCTGCTACACAAATTTACTCTGCAAGAGTAATTGTTGAAATTTTCCAAAAAGCAGGTTTACCTGATGGAGTAATCAATGTAGTATACGGAGATTCTGGAATGATTACAGATACGTTATTGGCAAGTCCTGATTTTGCAGGTATCCACTTTACAGGTTCTACAGGAGTTTTCAACAGCATGTGGAATAAAATTGGACAAAACATCAACAACTACAAAACATATCCAAGAATTGTTGGGGAAACAGGAGGAAAAGATTATGTGTTAGCACATTCATCTGCTTGTCCAAAAGAAGTAGCTGTTGCTTTAACAAGAGGTGCGTTTGAATACCAAGGACAAAAATGTTCTGCGGCTTCTCGCGCTTATGTTCCAGCATCGTTATGGCCAACAGTAAAAGAATATATGGCTGCTGACTTAGCAACTATCAAAATGGGATCGCCAGAAGATCCATCAAACTTTGTTTCTTCGGTAATTTCTGAAAGTTCATTTGATAAATTAGCTAAAGCAATTGAAGAAGCAAAAGCATCAAGCGAAGCAGAAGTTGTTTTAGGTGGTAAATACGATAAATCTGTAGGATATTTCGTTGAACCAACTGTTATTGTAACAACAAATCCTAAATACGATACAATGGAAACAGAATTATTTGGTCCTGTTTTAACAGTATACGTTTACGAAGATGCTAAATGGGCAGAAACATTAAAGTTAGTAGACGAAACATCTATCTACGCTTTAACGGGAGCTATCTTAGCAAAATGTCGTTATGCAATTGTTGAAGCTACAGAGGCTTTAGTAAACTCTGCAGGTAACTTCTACATTAACGATAAACCAACAGGTGCAGTTGTAGGACAACAACCATTTGGTGGAGCAAGAGCTTCTGGAACAAATGACAAAGCAGGTTCTATCTTAAACTTGTTGCGTTGGGTTTCTCCAAGAACAATTAAAGAAACTTTTATTCCTGCAACGGATTATAAATATCCATTCTTAGGATAATACATAAAAAAGGAGCTGAAAATCAGCTCCTTTTTTTTATCCTTTATATTTTAAGGGTAAATACACCACTTTTTTAGTTTTGAAAAATTCGTTGTCAAAAATATTGCTCAAATCAAATTGAATTGCTTTCGGAAAATCTTGTAATTCTTCGGTCAAATCACCGCCTTTTAAGTACAAAATACCATTTTCGAATTCGTTGATATTTTCTTTTTTGGTTTTATGGCGAATCCATTTTACAAAATCAGGCATATTTGTTACTGCTCTACTTACAATAAAATCAAACTTCTGATCAACCGTTTCAGCTCTTTTTTGCTCTGCCACAACATTTGTCAACCCAAGTGCATTAATTACCTCGTTAACTACTTTTATTTTTTTTGCAATAATATCAATTAAATAAAAATTAGTTTCCGGAAATAAAATAGCTAATGGAATACCTGGAAAGCCACCTCCTGTACCCACATCCATTACACTACTTCCTGGCACAAATTCCATCGCTTTTGCAATTCCTAAAGAATGTAAAATATGTTTTATGTACAATTCTTGTATATCTTTTCTTGATATTACATTAATCTTTGCGTTCCATTCGTTGTAAACTTCTTCCAATTTCTCAAATTGTCTGATCTGTTCATCAGTTAAATTGGGAAAATACTTTATAATTTCTTCCATTTCAAAAGTTTTGACAAAAGTAGCTTTTTATGGGTAAATTAACTACTCGTTTTTATAATATAAATTAAATATAGCTACCTTTGAGTTTAGACTTAAAATTGTATTTTTTACCTATGAAAACTCAAGTCCTTTCAGATAGAATAAACAACCTTACCACTTCACAAACTCTTGCAATGGCTGCAAAAGCGCGCGAATTGAAAGAGCAAGGAGTAGACATTATTAGCTTGAGTCTTGGTGAACCAGACTTTAATACGCCAAACTTTTTAAAAGAAGCGGCTATACAAGCAATTAATGATAATTACAGTAAATATCCTCCTGTTGATGGATATTTAGACCTTAGACAAGCTATTAGCAATAAATTTAAAAGAGATAACAACCTTAATTATAGCCCCAATGATATTGTAGTATCAACTGGAGCAAAACAAGCATTATTTAACGTTGCTCAAGTAATGATTAATCCGGGGGATGAGGTAATTATTCCTGCTCCTTATTGGGTTAGTTATGCCGAAATTGTAAAAATTGCAGAAGGAATTCCGGTAGAAGTACCTACATCTATTGAAACAGATTTTAAAATTACACCGCAACAATTAGCTGATGCAATTACTCCTAAAACTAAAATGATGTGGTTTAGTTCGCCGTGTAATCCGAGTGGTTCTGTTTACAACAAAGCAGAATTAGAAGCTTTGGCTGAAGTATTAGAAAAACATCCGTCAATCTATATTCTTTCGGACGAAATTTACGAACACATCAATTTCTTAGGAGATTACTGTAGCATTGGTTCTATCGGCAATTTAATAGAGCGCACAATTACAGTTAATGGTATTTCAAAAGCATTTGCAATGACGGGATATCGTATTGGTTATATTGGTGCACCAGAATTTATTGCAAAAGCATGCACAAAAATGCAAGGCCAAGTAACTTCTGGCGCAAATAGCATAGCACAAAGAGCAACAATTGCAGCAGTAAATGCTTCGCCAAGCGTATTAAACGAAATGGTAGCAGCTTTTAAACGCAGAAGAGATTTAGTGGTAGAATTACTGAGAGAAATTCCTGGTATGAAGGTAAATGTACCTGATGGCGCTTTTTACTTATTTCCAGATGTTTCTGAATTCTTCGGAAAAACTTTTCAAGGAATTACCATCAATAACGCTGACGAATTATCGTTATATTTATTAGACAAAGCACACGTGGCTACTGTAACAGGAGAAGCTTTTGGTAATCCAAACTGTATTCGTCTTTCTTATGCAACAAGTGAAGATCAATTAAAAGAAGCATTATTACGTATTAAAAATGCACTTCAATAATAAAAAAAGCCTTCAATTAAATTGAAGGCTTTTTTTTTGTGAGATAGAAATCGTATTTTTATATCTATCAAAATTATTAGTTGTGGATTTATTATTAGACAGTATTGCCAAACATGTTGATTTAACAGAAGAAGAACAAAAAATTGTTTTAAAAGCTTTTAAATCGGAACGATATAGTGCAAAAGAAAAAATATTGATAGAAGGAGAAATCTGTTTTAATTCCACTTTTGTATTATCTGGAATTTTGAGAAATTATTGCATTGATGAGCAAGCTGTAGAACATACTGCAAATTTTGCTACAACAGGTTGGTGGATTGCAGATATGTATAGTTTTTTATCTCAAAAACCAAGCATTTCTTATATTGAAGTGGTAGAAGATGCCATGGTTTTAAAAATTACCCGAAACGATCAATTAAAATTATTTGATGATGTTCCTAAAATAGAACGTTACTTTCGTATATTAGTAGAACGCTCATTGGTAGCAAATCAGCAACGTTTAATGGATAATTTATCATTATCTGCAGACGAAAGATATGAACGCTTTTGCGAACGTTATAGCACAATTAAAAATTGTTTACCTCAAAAACAAATTGCTTCATATTTAGGTATTACGCCCGAATTCTTTAGTAAATTAAAAAAGAGATTACTTACCGCTAAATAGTTAAAAAAGACCTTTATGATAAGGTCTTTTTTATTATCCTTTTATTTCTTAATCTACATTAAGTATACTAGCCTTCATAGTGTTATATCTTTGTACTACAAAATTGATACAGCTATGCAGAACTTTATAATTTACAAAAATAACAGTAGAGGTTATGCCAATCACGGTTGGTTAAAATCTCACCATACATTTAGCTTTGCAAACTACAGAAATAATGACAGAATTCACTTTGGCGTTTTACGTGTATTAAACGATGACCATGTAGATGCAGGAATGGGATTTGGTACACATCCACACGAAAACATGGAGATTATTTCAATTCCACTTTCTGGAAGTCTTGCTCATAAAGATAGTATGGGCAACGGAGAAACCATTAATGTTGGCGAAATACAAGTAATGAGTGCTGGAACAGGAATTGAGCACAGCGAATATAATCCGAGTGAAACCGAAGCAAGTGAGTTTTTACAAATATGGTTATTTCCTAATCAGTTAAATGTAACTCCGCGTTATCAGCAATTAGCAATTGACCTAGAAGATAGAAAAGGCAAATGGGATCAAATTTTATCGCCCAATCCAGAAGACAAAGGTGCTTGGATTTATCAAAATGCATGGTTTCACTTAGGAGATTTTGAGGCTAATGAAACCATTACTTACAATTTAAAAGATCATAAAAACAATGGTGTTTTCTTATTTGTTTTGGAAGGAGATATCATTATAAACAATCAACAATTAGAAAACAGAGATGCAATTGGCATCTGGGATATTGAAACACTTACAATAAAAAATAAAACAAACACAAAATTACTTATCATGGAAGTTCCGATGGAATTACCAAATTACTTAAATTAATTATTAAAAAAATATACTATGGAAACTAAAACTTGGTCAATAGACAAATCTCACTCATCAATTGGTTTTAAAATTAAACATATGATGTTTACTAACGTTAAAGGAAACTTTAATGATTATGAAGCAACAATTCAGATACCAAATGACAACTTTGAAGAAAGTTCTTTAAACTTTGTAGCACAAGTTGCTTCAATTGATACAAATAATGCAGATAGAGATAATCACTTAAAAAGTGCTGATTTCTTTGATGTAGAACAATATGCCACTTTAGAATTCAAGTCAACTAAAATTGAGAAAAAAAGCCAATCTCATTATACAATTGAAGGAATTCTTACAATGCATGGCGTTGAAAATCCAGTAAAATTAAATGCAGAATATAGCGGAATTATCGTAGATCCATGGGGAAACAACAAAATTGCTTTGGCGCTTAATGGTAAAATTAACCGTAAAGACTGGAATTTAAACTGGAATTCAGCGCTAGAAGCAGGTGGATTATTAGTTGGAGAAGAAGTAAACTTCGACATCGAAACACAATTTGCATTATAATAAACAACAACTCAAAACCAAAAAAAGCTCAACATTTGTTGAGCTTTTTTACTTATATCAAACTATATTATCCTTGTTTTAATCCTCTTACTTCTTCTTCTGTAAGAAATCTCCATTTACCTCGTGGTAAATTCCATTTTGTAATTGAGCCATACATTGCTCTATCAACCTTCAATACATCATAGCTTAAAGATTCAAACAAAGCACGTACTAATTTTACGTTAGATGCTTTTAGTTTTATACCAATTTCTGTTTTAGGTTGCTTTTCTACATAAGCAACATCTTCAACAAAAACGCGTTTTTCGTCAATATAAATACCTTTTTTAATTTTTTCTAAATCTTCGTATTTTAAATTTTTATCCAAAGAAACTTGGTACATTTTTGACGAACGTTGTTCTGTCGAACTCAATTTTTGAATCAATGTTGTATCGTTTGTAAACAACATTAATCCTAACGTACTTTTATCCATACGACCTACTGGTGCCAACGGATATTTTGATGCGGTTTTAATTAAACTCAAAACATTTTCTGGGCTAATAATTTCTTCATTAATAGTTGAAAATCCTTTTGGTTTATTTAGCACTACATATATTTTCTTTTCAGGTGTAATTACTGTTCCATCAAAGTTTACAACGTCTTCAGCTTTTACTTTGTAACCTAACTCTGTTATTACTTCGCCGTTTACTTTTACATTTCCTGAAACTATATAAATATCTGCTTCTCTTCTAGAGCAAACACCAGAATTACCAATATATCTGTTCAGACGCATTTCGCCTGTTTCTTCTTTTGGAGTTGTTATAGCCTTTGGTTTTCTATCAAATGGTTTGTTATTGAAAGATTTTCCTGCTGGCTTGGCAGAACGCTTCTGAACAGGCTTAGAACCACTTCCTGATTTAGCAGTACTTCTGTTACCTGTTTTATTATTTTTCGAACTTGATTTGCCGTTATTCATATCATAAGATTTTTGCAAAGATAGACAATCTGTATTTCTTATTTCTATTTACATTAAAATATAGCAAATAGTTATAAAACATCTTCTAATAAATTTTTACCACTCACTAATACATCAGGTTTTATTAATACAATAGATAAAACCCCTAATAAAATTAATAATTTTAATATAAAGTGTAAACGATGATATTGTTCTGTTGTTTCTGATCGCCAGAGTTGTATTATAAAAAATAAGAAAATGATAATACTAAAATAAAAATAGTAACTCATATACCCCACGTTCATTTTTACGATAATAATATTTATTGGAATTACATAAAGCAAAAACAATACAGACATTATCTTTTTTGTTGTTTTTTCGCCAAAACGAACCGGAATAGTTTGATAATTATTAGCAAAATCGCCTGGAAGATTTTCCAAATCTTTCATCATTTCTCTCATCAATATAATAATAAACAAAAAAGATGCGTGAATAAACACAGGAAGATAATAGGCATTAAAATATACTAAAATGGCAAAAAATGGAATAATTGCCAAGAGCGAGGCTACTAAATTGCCTATTATAGGATATTTTTTTAATTTATGAGAATAGAGCCAAAGCAAGAAAATATAACCCGAAAAAAATAGCGTTGCATAAATTGATACGGGAAGTACTATAATTACCGATAAAAAGTTGAGTGCAAAATATACACGAAGTTTGGTAGTTTGACTAACCAATCGGTCAATCATTGATTTATTTGGGCGATTGATTAGATCTTTTTCGGCATCGTAAAAATTATTTATTATATACCCAGAAGCAATAGCTAATGACGATGAAAATATGATAAGAAAAAGTTTCCAATCCAAAATAATATCTAGCGCGCGCATCTGGGGAGCAAAAATAAAAATAGATGCTAAGTATTGCGCAAGTACAATAACAAAAATGTTGTATCCCCTAACAACCGAAAACAAACTAAATATTTTAGCTAAGAGTATTTTGTTTTTCCTAGATAACATATCCTTTATTTGTTATTGATTAATCATTGGCTACAACATTTTTGAGTTTTATATGTTTATTAAAACTGATAAACTACTTCTAATTTATAATCTTTCAAAGATTCTTTTGCTTTGTCCATATCTTCTGTAAAACCTAAGATATAGCCACCTCCACCAGAACCACAAAGTTTTAAATAGTAATCGTTTGATTCAATACCTTTTTGCCAAACATTATGAAACTGCTCTGGAATCATTGGTTTAAAGTGATTCAAAACAACAGACGATAATTCTTTTGTATTTGCAAACAATGCTTTTAAATCACCTTTTAAGAAATTTTCAACACAAGCATCTGTATGTTTAATAAACTCTTCTTTTATTACTTTTCTGAAACCTTGATCTTTCAATTTTTCCATAAAAATAGTAACCATTGGAGCAGTTTCTCCAACAATACCAGAATCTATTAAAAACACCCCGCCTTTACCTTCTAAGCTTTGAGAAGGAATACCTGTTGGTTCTATATTATCTTTCGAATTGATTAGAATTGGTAAACTCAAATAACTATTCAACGGATCTAATCCTGAACTTGTACCGTGGAAAAAGCTTTCCATTTTACCAAAAATTTCTTTCAACTTTAGAAGTTTATCTTTTGTAAGATTTTCTAAAACTGTGATTCTATCTAACGCATACTGATCATAGATTGCAGCTACTAATGCTCCACTACTTCCTACTCCGTATCCTTGTGGAATACTAGAATCAAAGTACAATCCATTCTCAACCTCTGTTAATAATTTATCAATATCAAACTGAACCAACTCTGGCTCTGTGCTTTGTAAATCTTTAAGATAGTAAGAAAATTCTTTAAGACTTTCATTAGATCTTAATGCTATCCCTTCAAGATTTTCCTCCATTTTTAATGCTCCATTGTAATAATTATATGGAATTGATAAACCTTTTGAGCTTTTAATAATTCCATATTCTCCAAACAAAAGAATTTTAGAATAGAATAATGGTCCTTTCATAAATTATTAAATAAGAATCTGTACAAAGGTACGTATAATATTTACTCTTAGTACATTGTTATGTTATTTTCTATACAAATCTGTTCTTAAATCCGTATACACAATGACGGCATCCGTTTTGACAACATTGTCCTTTTAGCAAATGATAATATTCTGTAAAAACAAAATATTCGTTTTCCATATAATAATGTACTCCTTCTGTCATTTCACTTCTTCGCTTTGGCAAATCTTCATGCTTTGCCTTTTCTACCAAAGTATTTATTTTTGCCAAACAAGCATTACATAAACATTTATGATAAGTGCTTTTTAGAAAATTTTTGGTATCGTTGCTAATTTCAATTTTTGTGCAATTGCACTTTTCTATATCTTCAACATTGCAAGTAATAATTGTTTTGCAATGCGTACAAATTGTATCCTTCATAATATACTACATTGTAGCAAAATTAAAGAATTTCAATCTGCCATTAGCTTCAATCTCCAACTCTTTTACTATACGTTCGCCGTTTGGTGTTATCAGTTCTACTTTTACCTTATTAATTCCTTCTTGCAAAGGTATTCTGGCATAACTTATTTGAGAAGGAAGTGTTTGCCAATTTCTTGTATCTGCTTTTTCTGAAAAAAGATTAAACATCTGAATACCGAAACCTAAAGCCTCTAAAGCAACATTATTATCGTTTGAGCGTGCAACAGATTTTACTCCGTATTCTGCTGCTTTTTTTACGGCCATACGTGTTAATATTTTACTCAGCTCCTTACCTGCTCGTTCGTTTAATGTAGCAATTGCGATATTATCAATATTTTCTACCAACTCAAATTGATAAATATTTTTATTACTTTCATCTACTTGTGCACTAGAATAGATTAATGGTTGGCTAATATATTTTGGATAAGCTATCATTAATGAATTCACATCACTTAAGTTAGTTTTTCCAGCAATTCCTGTATCTACTGGAATCATAACTCCTAAAGCATTTGTAAAAAACAATGCTCCTCTTTCTCCTTTAACTAAAGAAAAAAACACTCGTTCTTCTTCTTTTATAGGTGCTTTACCATTTTCCCAAAAAATGATTACTTCTCCTCCTTTGGTTTCATTGTAATTTTTAAATTTCGTATTAAATTCTCTTTCATATCGTTCTAAATCAGCATCAAATCCAGAAAAATAAGCCATACGCATTAAATCATATTTTAGATTTTCGGGTAAAGTTACACCATAATACAAACCATCTTTTGCAGATTGGTATACTTCTACTGCGTTTCTATACGAAATAAAGGCATTATTATAATCGCGAGCGGCTTCATAAATAAGACCTTGTAGATTTAATGAAAAAGCATCTTTAGAATAACGTGTTGTTTTATCATTATATTTATCGCCTAACGCGTAATTCTGTAATGTAATTCGTCTTGCTTCAATCAAAGCTTCATCTGATTGATTCAAAGCCATGTAATTCAAAGCCTTATAATAATGAATCATAAAAATTTCGAATTCTTCGCCTTTATAGCTTTGAGACATTGAGTTTAAAAATAAACCAACCATTACATCGCCCACCTTTTTTGTTTGATTTTCAATCAACAAGTCAGCTTTATTAAAGTAATCATTACTTAATGCATAATTGCCTTTCATGTGTTCTACTTTTCCTTTTTCCATGTAGAACAGCAAAATATTTCGTGGTTTTTTTAACAGCTTTGTTTTACTCAATGCTTTATCGGCCCCTACATAATTGCCCATTACCATATCTTGATAATACTCGGTAATTCGTTCATGATAAGTGGCGCATCCAAACATTAAAAGCATTGAAGTAGACAACAACAATGCTTTTAATATATATTTTATATTTTGCCTAAACAGCATAAATAAAAATTTTAGTTTTTAACGTATTTCGCAATTTTCTTATCACCAATCCAAACAACTTCATTTGTTTGAAGGTTTGTTAATTCTAAATTTACTTGATAATAAACTACTTTTTGTTTTTTGTGCGAATCAACAATTGAATTGATACTACCTTGAAGAATAAAATCTGCTCCTTGCTCTAATCCAAATTTTTTCATTGTAGAAACAGAAGCATTCGTTTGCTGATCTGCTCTTTCTGCTCTTAATTCTTCACGTTTTTTACCACCTTGCACTAAACGAACGCGCCCAGTTTGTAAGAAAGCTTGTTCTATATCTTTTACAAATGTTTCTGCTTCAATATGTTCGTGGCTTTTATTTGTAACCATTCCAACAATAACAGTTGGTTTTTTATTGTTATTATCATCTTGATAATTACCTATCCAAGCACCATCTAAAATTTGTCTGGTCATTTGCTGAGCCACCTCTCTAGAATCGGTGTTATTCCATCTTCCGCTAATATCTATTGTTTCTTCTGTGCTAACTCTAGTTACTTTTCGCCCACAAGATGTTATTGCTAATGTTGATACAGCAAAAGCTGCAATTAATGTTGTTCTAATTAATTTCATACTACGATTATTATGCTAATACTTAATTTTTAAATGGAAAACCACCAATTTCCTGTTCTAAATCCTATACTTGGAAACCATCCCCAATTATTATATCCTCCCCAATAATTATTGTAATATGGCGTATAATATTGTGAATATTTAGCTCTTTCCATGCGTTCTTCATGTCTAAACAATCTTCTTTGTTCTTTTCTCTCTTGTTTAGCTTCATACCAATCAAAAGCCTTGTAAGTATCTTGAAAAGTTGTTCCTTCAAAACTCAATAATGAATCTTTTTGTATCATGTATTTTTCCATGCTGATTCGATAATTTGGGTTTTGATCTGCAATAGATGATTGCGCAATACCTTGATATGTAAACAAGCTACATATCAGTAATCCGAATAACTTTAGTGTAGTTTTCATAGCTTGACTTTTTAAATTATACTTCTATTTGTATATCAAATTTAACACTTTTTATTTAATTAACAACGAACCATTTCCTGTTTCATCTTCAATAAAATGATTATTCTGGCAAAACACAGCTAATTCTTCTTTGATTAACTTCATTACTTCTTGTTTTACATTTTCAGGAAATAAAACATGTACATTGGCTCCTGCATCTAATGTAAAACAAACAGGAATTTTAGTTTCTTCTCTAAACTTCCAAATACGTTCTATAATGTGAAGCGTATTGGGCTTCATTAAAATAAAATATGGCATTGATGTCATCATCATGGCGTGTAAAGTCAATGCTTCACTTTCTACCAATTCTACAAATCCACCAAGATTTCCAGTAATCAAAATATCTTTTAAATTACTCAAATTTACATGAGCTTGTTTAAATCGTTCTGTAGCATACGGATGATTAAACATCAAATCATGCCCAACTGTACTTGATACTTTTTTCTCTCCTTTATCAACCAATAGAATTACATCTTGGTAATTATGAAAAACCGGATGAATATCAAATTCAGCTGGCACAGCATATAAATCCGAACTTCCGTTAATATCGCTATGCACTCCCCAAATTACTATTTTTCCATTTACGCTTCTACTTGCGCTGCCAGAACCTAATCTGGCTAAGAAAGATGCTTTTTTATTAAAATATTCTTCTGTTATTGAAGGACTCAATAATCGTTCCAAAGACATAATATTCATTGCCAATGCAGCCATTCCGGATGCTGATGATGCAATTCCTGAGCTATGTGGAAACGTATTTTGAGAATCTATTACAAAATGATAATCATTTATATAAGGACAATATGGTGCAATTCTGGAAAAAAACTTTTCTAACTTAGGTTTAAAATCTTCTTTAGGTTTACCTTCAAACAAAAAATCAAAACTTAATTTATTTGTATTATTTTTTTTGAATTGTAAAGTTGTGATAGTTTTACAATTGCTCAAAGTAAAACTCAACGATGGATTGGCAGGAATTTGATTGTCTTTCTTTCCCCAATATTTTACCAACGCAATATTACTTGGCGAACTCCAAGTAAATATTCCTTCGTTTACAACTGGTTGTTCATTGTTTAGTTTATATATAAAATCAGTTTCGTTTATCATCGCTCATTAAGTTTTATACAAAAATAGCATCTTTTTGTTATATTAAGAAGCTTCCTATTTGTCTAACTTTAAATAAAATTGCCCTATTTATCTATTAGACAGTTCATTTTAAAATTTGTTACATTTGTAAAGCACATTCTATTCCATCTATATGAAACAAATTTATATATCGTGTAGTTTTTCTTTGCATAAAAAGTTAGAAAATGAAATAACACTTTTAAAAGAAGTAATTACATCAAATAACTATAAGCCATTTGTATTTATTGAAAATTATACATTTACGGCCAAACAGGAAAAAGAGATGATGCAAAAAGCGCTAAACGACATTGACAATAGCTGCTGTTTATTTGCCGAAACAACTGATAAAGGAATTGGTATTGGAATAGAAGCAGGATATGCCAAAGCAAAGGGAAAACCCGTAATTTATTTGCGCAAGAGCGAAGCTGAACACTCAACTACACTTTCTGGAATGGCCGATTTTTGTATTATTTATGATGATCTAGAAGATTTGAAACGCAAAACACAAGAAATAATATCTTATTTATAAAACACCAAGTTTGTATAGATGTAAAATTAAAAAATCGATAACAAATATTAAGTTCTTTAAAAATAATCTTATATAATTGGAAAGCATATACTTTTAAAGTAAACAAAAAGAAAACAATACTATTATAACTAAATTTAAAAATGTTTTATTTACCATTTCTAATAAATAAAACTATACTAAACCTTCTCACTTGATTTTGTAAGTGAATTAATCGATGAAAAAACATATACTTATTTTCGGAACTCTTTTACTATCGTTTTCACTAACATCTTGTTGGGAGTTTAATCGTCAACAAAAAATGAAAGATGCTGAAGCTAATGGAAAAGCAACCTTATTAGAAGCTGAAAATAGTAAAAAAGCAATGATTGAAACTGCAAAAGCAGAAAACGAATCAGCAACATTACAAGCAGAGGCAAAAATTAAAATTGCAAAAGCAGAAGCGCAAGCAGAAATAGAACGTGCAAAAGGAGTAGCAGAAGCTAATAGGATAATTGGCGAATCAATGAAAGGTAATAAAGAGTACTTAGAGTATTTAAAAATAGATGCTATTCGCAACAGTAAAGGTTCTAAAATCTATGTTCCTACTGAAGCTAGCTTACCTATTTTAGAAGCACGCAAATAATAAAAAATTATTAAGTATAAAAAAAGGATTGTATAATAAATACAATCCTTTTTTCGTTTGCGTCCGTGGAAGGGTTCGAACCCTCAACCCTCAGAGCCGAAATCTGATATTCTATCCAATTGAACTACACGGACAAACCTTATATTATTTTGTTAATAGCGTTTTTACTATCGTAGAAATCGTTTTTCCATCTGTTTTACCTGCCAATTGCTGAGAGGCTAATCCCATTACTTGTCCCATGGCTTGCATACCAGAAAAACCACCTTCAGCAATAATTGCTGCTACGGCTTTTTCTACTTCTTCTTGTGATAATTGCTCTGGCAAAAATTGTTCTATAATAGCAGCCTGAGCTAATTCTGGCTCTACTAAATCTTGACGTCCTTGTTCTGTAAAAATTGCAGCACTATCTTTACGTTGCTTTACCAATTTTTGCAAAATTTTGATTTCTTCTTCTTCGTTTAACTCTTCTTTTGAGCCTGATTGAGTTTGAGCTAATAACAACTCTGCTTTTACTGCTCTTAAAGCTTCTAAAGCTACACTATCTTTTGATTTCATGGCGCTTTTCATAGCGTCCATTATTTTTACTTGTAAGCTCATATTTTAAATCTTTGATTTTGCAAATATATAAAAAAGCCACAAAAACATAAGGTTTTCATGGCTTTTAACTTTTATTCATTTTATCTTTAATCTACATTATCATGTAAAAAAGAATTATTTGATCTTAATTTTGGATCGTTATTACTATCTAAACTAAATGAAACTCTAGATTTATTGCTTTCACTATTTACTTCATCTAAATCTACTCCCATTCGCTTATAAGCAGGCTCTTTTTCTAAATCAGAATAAGGCGTTGGCGAGTTATTGAATTTATAATTAAAATCTTTCAGTTTTTTTCTGCGTTCAGCAGCTCTGTTTCTCAAAGTAAATTCTTCAATACTCATTTCCATCGGATTCATTTCATCATATTCATCTTCTGTAGTTTCAACAGTTACTTTATTGATGATTGTTGTTTCTTCCGAGCGAACAGAGAATTTGAATTCTTCTTCAATTTCTTCTTTATGCGTTGCTGCTGGTTTTGCTTTTGTAAGTTCTTCTTCTTTATCCATATAATCTTCTAGCGAAAAACGGATAACTTCTTCTTTTGATGAAGATGTTGTAGTAAATACATCATTTGAATGAGCTACAATTTCTGATGTAGAAACTTCTACTTCTGAAAAATGATGAATTACTGGAGCTGTAACTTCTTGTCTTTTTGGAGAAACAATAACAAATTCTGGATCTACTACAAGAATATCTCTGATATCTTTTATTTTATTTGTAGTTATATCTCTTTGAAAATCATTTACTTCTTTATTAATTGTAGCTGGCGTTACAATTTCAAAAAACACATCTAAATTTGACGCTTCTGTTTCCGTTTTATCTAAAGCAAAATCATCTGGTCCTGTTATTGGTTGATCTGGAGGTGTTGGTCCTCCACCAAAATCATCGTCATCATTATTTTCGTTATCAAAATCATCATCTAACGTATATAATATTCGCTTTGGCTCCTCTAAATTTTCTTCTTCTTTAATTGGATTTAGAGGCTGATCTACACCAACAGCAATTGTTCTTAATGGTTGATCTGGAGTTGTAAAACCATAAGAATTTGTAGATAATGTTTGTGTAAGATCGCGTTCAATTTTTTGCTCTTCTTCTAATGTATGAATGATTACTTTTGGCTCTCCTATGTTTACAATATTTTTTTGTTGTTCATAGTTAAAACCTGTAGCAATAATTGTTACCGAAATAGCTTCGCCTAACTTATCATCTTCACCAACTCCCATAATGATGTTTGCATTATGTCCTGCTTCTGTTTGAATATGATCGTTAATTTCACCTATTTCATCAATCGTAATTTCGTTTGTACCAGACACGATTAACAATAATACGTTTTTCGCACCTGCAATTTTATTATCATTTAATAATGGAGAATCTAAAGCATCAATAATTGCATCTTTAGCTCTATTATCGCCAGAAGCTGTACCAGATCCCATAATAGCTGTACCGCTATCAGAAAGAACTGTTTTAGCATCTTTTAAATCGATATTTTGAGTATAATGGTGTGTAATAACTTCAGCAATACCACGAGCAGCAGTTGATAATACCTCATCAGCTTTGGAGAAGCCTGCTTTGAAACCTAAGTTACCATATACCTCACGCAATTTATTGTTGTTGATAACAATAAGTGAATCTACTTGTTTTCTCAAGCGATCTACTCCACGTAAGGCTTGTTCTTGACGAACTTTACCTTCAAATTGAAAAGGAATTGTAACAATACCAACAGTTAGTATATCTCTTTCTTTAGAAAGTTGAGCAATTACTGGTGCAGCACCCGTACCTGTTCCTCCTCCCATACCAGCGGTAATAAAAACCATCTTGGTATTGGTATCTAACATTTTTTCAATTTCTTCGATACTTTCTAATGCTGATTGTTGCCCCACTTCTGGATTAGCACCTGCACCAAGTCCTTCTGTTAAATTTACACCTAACTGAATTTTATTTGGAACAGAGCTATTTTCTAAAGCCTGCGAATCTGTATTACAAACAATAAAATCAACTCCTTTAATTCCTTGTTTAAACATGTGATTAATAGCATTGCTACCTCCACCTCCTACACCAATTACTTTGATAACGTTTGATTGATTTTTAGGCATGTCAAACTTTATTCCTCCGAAATCTGTATTCTCCATATACGTATCGTTTTATTATTCTTGCTTTTCAATAAATTCTTTAATCTTTCTAAAAAAGTTTCCTATGAAACCACTTTCGAATCGGTCTGCCGTGCTTATTGGCTTATCCTTTACATCGTCTGTTGTTTGTGTAGATTTTGTTTCAATTTCTGATTGAAGTTTTTCTACAGCTGCTTCTCTTCGTTCATTTAACACTTCTTCTACAGAACGTTGTGCTACTAAGGGTTCTTCTTTTTTAACTTCGGGTTTTACCTCTATTTTTGGCTCTACCTTTTCTTCTGTGATAATTACAGCGCTTTTGCATCTGTGCTTTTCGCTTTCCATTACTAATCCAACACCTGTTGCATATAACGGACTTGATACTTCTAAGCTAGAATCGCCAGCTAAATGTTCGTTAGGATATCCTATACGTGTATCAATTCCTGTGATATATTCTACAAGTTGTTTGATGTGTTTTAATTCTGAACCACCACCTGTTAAAACAATTCCTGCAATTAATTTCTTTTGAGGATTTTCATATCCGTAGCTTTTTATTTCTGAAAAGACTAATTGAATAATTTCCTCAACTCTTGCATTTATTATTTTAGAAAGATTTTTTAGCGAAATTTCTTTGGGTTCTTTTCCTCTCAGACCAGGAATAGAAACAATTTCATTGTCTTTATTTTCCCCTGGCCAAGCCGATCCGAATTTTACTTTTAGAATTTCTGCCTGACGTTCGATGATTGAACATCCTTCTTTTATATCTTCTGTAATAACGTTTCCTCCGAACGGAACTACTGCCGTGTGACGGATAATACCATCTTTAAAAATGGCTAAATCTGTTGTTCCTCCTCCGATGTCAATTAACGCTACTCCAGCTTCTTTTTCTTCCTGACTTAAAACTGCTTCTGCAGATGCCAAAGGCTCTAAGGTTATTCCTGCTAGTTCTAATCCAGCATCCTTAATGCAACGTCCGGCGTTTTTAATTAAAGCTGCCTGCCCTACCACCACATGAAAAGTAGCTTCTAAACGGCTACCATACATTCCGATTGGTTCTTTAATTCCTGGTTCGCCATCAATTTTAAATTCTTGTGGCAATACATGAATTATTTCTTCTCCGGGCAACATACTTAGCTTTTGTACCTGATTTATTAATTGTTCGATGTCTTTATCGCCAATTACTTCGTCTGGGTTTGAACGGCTAATATAATCGCTGTGTTGGATACTTCTGATATGTTGACCAGCTATTCCTACAACAACATTTTTAATTTTATACCCTGCCTGATTTTCAGCTTCTGATACAGCGTGCTGAATAGACTGTATTGTTTGTGTGATATTGTTTACTACACCACGTTTCACTCCTAAACTCTTAGCTTTCCCAAAACCTAAGATTTCAAGTTTGCCGTATTCATTCTTTTTACCGATCATTGCAACAATTTTTGTTGTTCCAATGTCTAAACCAACAGCTATATTTTCTTTTTCCATACTCAATTTGCTATTTTGAACACACCACTTGTTGGGTAAATTTCAGATTTATCTTTTTATAACTATTTAATTCTATATTCTCTTTCATTGCGTACTGAACAAATACTTTGTAATTCATCAGTTTTCGTTCCATTTGACTAAACTGTCCGAATAAAATTTCTACCTGATTTAATCTAGTTTTTAAATAGATTGTTTCTTTGGGTTGAATACTTATTCCTGTTATTTCTTTTTTCAAAAACTCGTCATTGTTAATAATTTCGAGCATTTGTTTTAGATTTTGCTGATTGTGTTCTTTTATATTTCCTTCTATTAGCACTACTCTTTCTGTGTAATTACTAGATAGAGGCATTTTATTTCCATCTTCATCTAAATAATAAGAAGTATTTTCATTTACCACCCTTCCTATTGCTTTTTTCTGCACAACTTCGACGGTTAAAACACCATCAATAGTTAAATATACTTCAGCTGATTTAATTAGCCTATTTTTCAAGACATTTTGTTCTAATTTATTTAAATCTAAGAGCGTTCGGTTTACATAAGAAATATTGGTTAAATTATTATTTACAATATTTTCTATATCACCCGATGTTACAAAATGTGTTTCTTCTCCTTTAAAAACAATTTCTAATTTTTTTAGATTTCTGTTTTCACTTCTCTTATTGCTAAAAGAATATAAAAATAGCAGCGCAGCAAGCATCAAAACAATGCGAACATCTGACCATTTTATTTTCTTAAGCAATTTTTTCATTTTATTTATTTTCTAATTCTTTTGCAATATCAGCAACCATTTCTCCAATATCTCCTGCTCCTAATGTTAGTATAATTTCTGTATCTTGATTTTTCAAAAACTCAATCAATTCATTTTTCTGAATTAGCTGTTTGTTTTTAGAAGTAATCATTTCCAATAAGCTTGAAGAGGTAACTCCTTCTATTGGCAACTCGCGCGCTGGATATATATCTAATAATATCAGATTTTCAAAAGTTGACAGTGCTTCTGCAAATTCATTCATAAAATCTTTTGTACGACTATATAAATGTGGCTGAAAAACAGCTGTGATTTTTTTATCTCCGTGCATTTCGTGCACTGCCTGACTTGCAGCTAATATTTCGGTTGGATGATGGGCATAATCATCAATATAAATAAGGTTATTATTTCTTACTTTATAAGAAAATCTTCTACGAACTCCTTTAAAACTCTTTAACCCATCTACTAATACATTGGCTGCTACTCCATAATCATATGCCATTGCAAAAGCCATTAGCGCATTGTGTAAATTGTGTCGGCCTGGCAAGCCAAAATACACATTTGTAATTGTTTCTTTTGGTGTTATAATATCGAAAACATACCAACCATTTTCGATTTTTATGTTATTTATTTGATAACTACAATTGTTTGTAAATCCAACTTTAATGCCTTCTAAGTCTACAATTTCGGTTACAAACAATTTTTCTTTGCTTGGTAATCGATTAGCAAAATCTTTAAATGCAACAAGCATTTCATCAGCTGTTCCAAAAATATCTAAATGATCTGCTTCCGTTGATGTAATACAAGCTACATTTGGAAATAATCTTAAAAAAGATCGATCAAACTCATCTGCTTCTACAACAGTAACTGTTTTTCCGCTACCAATTAAATTGGTTTGATAATTTTCTACTACTCCACCAACAAACGCTGTAACATCTAAACCTGCCTGAAACAATAAATGTCCTAAAATACTTGTTGTAGTTGTTTTACCATGCGTACCTGCAACAGCAAAGCAATAGGTATCTTTAGTAATAACTCCCAATACTTCTGAGCGCTTCATGATTTCGAAACCATTTTTTTGAAAATAGTTCCATTCTGAATGCTCTTTCGGAATTGCAGGTGTAATTACAACTAAGGTTGAATCAGTTTGCTTATATTGGCTTTTAATTAACTCTACATTATCTTGATAATGAATCTCAATTCCAGCAGCTTCTAATTCTTCTGTTAATTGAGTTGATGTACGATCATAACCTGCTACATTTTTTCCGATGAATTTAAAATAACGAGCCAAGGCACTCATTCCAATACCTCCAATACCTACAAAATAAACGCTCTTAATGCTATTAATATCCATTTCTTACTTCTTCATTAATTCTACGATATGATCTACTATATCTTTTGTTGCATTTGGCAAAGCCAACGCTCTAAAATTTTCACCTAATTCGGTTTGTTTATTTTTATTTTGAAACAGCTCTGTAAACGTACTTTGAAACTGATTCTCTAATTCGCTTTCTTTTAAAAGCAATGCTGCGTTTTGCATTACAATGCTAGCAGCATTTTTGGTTTGATGATCTTCGGCTACATTTGGCGAAGGAATAAAAATTGTTGCTTTTCCTGCTAACGCTAATTCTGAAACAGAAGAAGCTCCTGCTCTAGAAATAATAACATCAGCAATTTGATACGCATAATCCATTTTATCTAAAAATGCTTTTATCACCACTCCATCTGTTTGCAAATGCTTGTATTCTTCATAATAAAACTTTCCGCATTGCCACAAAACCTGAATTCCCAATTGTTTAAATAATGGCAATTCTTTTTCAATTAATTGGTTGATTCGTCTTGCGCCTAAACTTCCGCCGATTACTAATAACGTTGGTTTATTTTCTGCCAATCCGAAATACTGAAAAGCATTTGCAAGATTTTGAACTTTATCAACCAAATTTTGTCTTATTGGATTTCCTGTTTTTAAAATTTTATGTGGCGGGAAAAAACTTTCCAAATTATCATACGCTACACAAATTTTATCTACCTGTTTTCCCAACAATTTATTTGTTATGCCCGGAAAAGAATTCTGTTCTTGTATAAGTGTTGGAATACCTTTTCCTGCAGCAACTTTTACAACTGCACCGCTTGCAAACCCACCTGTACCAATTACAACATCGGGTTGAAAAGCTTTAATAATTTTTGCTGATTTATTTAAACTGCTCAACAGTTTAAAAGGAAACATCAGATTATCTAGAGTTAATTTTCTTTGAATACCTGATATCCACAATCCTTCAATTTTATAACCAGCCTGAGGCACCTTTTCCATCTCCATCTTGCCTTGCGCCCCAACAAATAATATTTCTGCCAATGGAAATCTTGATTTTAATTCATCAGCAATAGCCAGTGCTGGAAAAATATGTCCGCCTGTACCGCCACCGCTAATAATAAATCTTGGTTTCTTTTCCATTTTTATTCTTCTATATAACTATTTTCTAATCGTTCTAAATGCAATTCATGAAGCATTTGTTGTTCTTTTTGCTGTGCTTCTTTTTGCTTTAATTCTTCTGCCTGAATTTCGGCTTCTTTTTTGGTAACGCTTAATATTACTGCAATTGCAAAACACGTCATCCAAATTGCTGTTCCTCCGCTACTCACAAGCGGCAAAGCCTGTCCTGTGGTTGGTAATAATGATACAGCTACACCCATATTTATTAGCGCCTGAAAAATCAGATAAAACCCTAATCCAGCCACCAATAACTTTCCGAATAATGTTGGTGCTTTGTGCACCGCTATTAGAAAGCGATAAAAGAGTAAGAGGTAAATACCTAATATTACAAATCCACCAAATAATCCCCATTCTTCTATTATAATTGCATAGATAAAATCGGACGATGATTGAGGTAAAAAATTCTTTAAAACACTTTTACCTGGACCAACACCAAACAAACCTCCGTTTGCAATTGCCATTTTTGCATTTTCTACCTGATACAAATCTCGAGTTCCGTCATCAGGACCTGTAAATCTATCGATACGGCTCATCCAAGTATCTACACGATGTGGAAACACGCCTGGAAATGCCTTTGCAGCCAATACAAACACTGTCATAAAAGTGGCTCCAATTGCCAAAATGGTGAGCAAATATTTTGTAGGATATCTACCAATAAATACAAGAACGCAAACCATAGCAAATATCAACACTGCGGTAGATAAGTTTGCTGGTAATATTAACCCTATAATTACGAAAACAGGAACCCATAATTGCCAAAAAGAAGATTTGAATGTTACCACTTCATCTTTAATACTTGTTAGGTATTGTGCTACATACATTAATAAAATAATTGCAGCAGTTGACGAAGGTTGGAACTGTCCTAATCCCGGAATTTTGATCCATCTACTGGCATTAGCTCCTCCTATTGTATTTCCTTTTAGCAAAGTATATAATAATAACAATGCTATAATTGGCATTCCGATGATGGCTATTTTTCTAAATAAGACATAATCTTTTTTATGAAAAAACCACATAATACAAATACCTATTGACAAATGAATAAAATGACGAAACAAGTAATCGGTTGTTGCCATTCCGGTTCCTACCGTATAAACCAAGTTGGTACTTGCACTATATACAGGTAAAAAAGAAAGCATAGCCAGTAGTATTACTAAGGCCCATATTATCTTATCTCCGTATATTAATGAAAGTACTTTTCTCATTTTGTATTCGTATTCATTTTTTAAAGCTTCATTACCACTTCTTTAAACTGCTCTCCTCTATCTTCATAGTTTTTAAACAAATCGAAGCTTGCACAAGCTGGTGACAATAATACTGTATCACCACTTTCTGCTAATAATTTTGATTGTTGTACTGCTTCTTCCATTGAATGTACTTCAATTAAACTATCAACTATATTAGAAAAAGCTTCTTTCAGTTTTTGGTTATCTAACCCTAAACACACTATAGCTTTTACTTTTTCATGTACTAAAGGCAATAATTCGTCATAATCATTTCCTTTATCTACTCCACCTACAATCCAAACCGTTGGTGTTTTCATACTATCTAAAGCATAAAAAGTAGCATTTACATTTGTAGCTTTAGAATCATTGATGTATTGTACATTTTCTATTTTTGCAACTTTTTCTAATCGATGTTCTACACCTTGAAAATTAGATAAGCTTTCGCGAATGCTATTTTTTCTGATTCGTTTTAGTTGCGCGATTGTTGCTGCTGCCATAACATTTTTGACATTGTGCATACCTTCAAGAGCTAGCTCATTTATAGGTAATACAAACTTTTCATCACTCATGTCAACTACAATCTTATCATTGTCTACGTAAACTCCTTTTTCTAATTTATTTGAAATTGAAAAAGGTATTTTCTGAGCCCTTGTTTCGTGCGTATTTAACCACTTTTGAATTTCTACATCATCATAATCATAAATCAGATAATCTTCTTCTGTTTGATTCATTGTGATACGAAACTTGGCTGCAATGTAATTATCGTAATTGTAATTATACCTATCTAAATGATCGGGGCTAATATTTGTAATTACTGCTATATTGGGTTTGTAAAACTCAATTCCGTCTAGCTGAAAACTACTTAACTCCAACACATAACACTTATTTGGATCAATGCTTACTTGCTCTGCATAGCTATCTCCAATATTTCCTGCTAATCCAACGTTTAATCCGCCATTTTTTAATAAATGATAGGTTAACATTGTTGTAGTTGTTTTACCATTGCTACCTGTAATTGCTATAGACAACTCTTTGTTGAACGTATAAGCAAATTCTATTTCGGAAACAACCTTAATACCTGCTGCAATTATCTTTTGAACAATTGGAGCTTTATCTGGTATTCCTGGGCTTTTCATTACAACATCTGCATTTAGAATTTTATCTTCCGAATGTTGCTTTTCTTCCCATTCTATATCATTATTTATAAGAACTTGTTTGTATTTTTCTGCTATTGCTCCAAAATCAGAAACAAATACAGAATAACCTTTTTTTAATGCCAGAAGCGCAGTACCAACGCCACTTTCTCCGGCTCCTAAAACTACAATTCTCATATATTAAATTATCTCAATTTTACTGAAATTACACAGAATACAGCCAACAAAATAGCTATAATCCAAAAACGAGTAACGATTTTACTTTCGTGATACCCTTTTTTCTGAAAGTGATGATGCAAAGGCGACATTAAAAAAATTCTTTTTCCTTCGCCGTACCTTTTTTTAGTGTATTTAAAATAAGATACTTGCAATACCACAGATAAATTCTCTGCAAAGAACACCCCACACAATACTGGAATCAACAGCTCTTTTCTAACAGCTAATGCCAGTACAGCTATAATACCGCCAATGGTTAAACTTCCGGTGTCTCCCATAAAAACCTGAGCGGGATACGTATTATACCACAAGAAACCAATGAGAGCTCCGATAAAGGCGGATATAAATACCGTTAATTCTCCCGAATTTGGGATGTACATTACATTCAAATACGTTGACAACACAACGTTACCCGAAATAAAGGCAAAAATTGCCAAAGCAAATGTGGATATGGCAGATGTTCCTGCGGCCAATCCATCAATTCCATCAGTTAGATTAGCTCCGTTAGAAACCGCTGTTACAATGAAGATTACAATTGGAATATAAATTAACCAAGTATAATCTTTTGCATTTTCTCCCATCCAACTGATTAAAACGCTATAATCAAATTCATTATCTTTAAAGAACGGAATTGTTGTAGCAGTAGATTTTTCGTCGTATTTACTTACAGCAACTTCGGTTAACACTCCTTTTGTAGGAACTTCTCTCACTGTAACACTTGGACTAAAATAAAGTACCGAACCAACGATTAATCCTAACCCAATTTGCCCAATTACTTTAAATCTGCCTTTTAACCCTTCTTTATCTTTTTTAAATACCTTGATGTAATCGTCTAAAAAGCCAATAGCTCCCATCCAAATTGTTGTAAGTATTAGCAATAACACATAAGTATTATTTAGCTTGGCAAACAACAACACAGGAATTAAAGTTGCAATAATTATAATTACACCTCCCATTGTTGGTGTTCCTGCTTTTTCCTTTTGTCCTTCCAAACCTAATTCTCTAACCGTTTCGCCAATTTGCATTTTATGTAAACGATTAATGATACGCTTTCCGTAAATAATAGAAATAAGTAATGAAAAAATCATTGCCATACCAGATCTAAACGTAATATACTGAAATACGCCTGCACCTGGTATTTTGATTACTTCATCTAAATAGTGAAACAAATAGTACAACATAATTAATCTTCTTCTTTTCTACAGTTCTAAAAACTCCTTTACTATTTCTAAGTCACTAAAATGACTTCTTATTCCTTTTATTTCCTGGTAGGTTTCGTGTCCTTTTCCAGCAATTAAAATAATATCTCCTTCTTGTGCTTGCTGACACGCTAATTTGATTGCTTGTTTGCGATCTTCCACCACAATAGCTTTCATTTTATTTTGTGCTTCAACTCCTTCTTCAATATCTTTTAAAATATCAGCAGGTTCTTCAAACCTTGGATTATCAGAAGTAAAAATTACTTTATTACTTAATTGAGAAGCTATTTTTCCCATTTCTGGGCGTTTTGTTTTATCTCTATTGCCTCCACAACCAACAACTGTAATTAATTGCTCATTATTTGTTCTAATAGAATTAATAGTTGCAATTACATTTTCTAAAGCATCTGGCGTGTGTGCATAATCTACAATTGCAGTAACTTTTTTTGAAGATACAATGTACTGAAAACGTCCTTCTACACTTGTAAGCTTACTAACATGTAATAAAGCTTCGTCAAAAGAAACTCCTAATTCTACTGCTGCTCCAAAAACAGCTAATAAATTATATGCATTAAAAGCTCCTATTAACTGAACCCAAAGTTCTTTTTGATTGATTTTCATCAACATACCTGAAAACTGACTTTCTAAAATTTGACCTTTGTAATCGGCCATATTTTTAAGCGCATAGCTAACAGTTTTTGCTTTGGTGTTTTGAACCATAATTGGTCCGTTTTTATCGTCTGTATTAACGATTGCAAAACTTCCTTTTTTCAATTGATCAAAGAACATTTTTTTTGCATCTCTGTATTCTGCAAACGTTTTATGGTAATCTAAATGATCGTGAGATAAATTAGTAAAAATACCTCCGTCAAAATCCAATCCATAAGTTCGTTTTTGTACCACTCCATGCGAACTCACCTCCATAAAACAATAATCGCAACCTGCCTGAACCATTTCATTCAGAAAGAAATTAATCTTTATTGAATCAGGTGTTGTATGCGATGTTTCGAAAATTTCATTTCCAACTTTAATGTTTACTGTAGACAATAATCCAGCTTTATAACCTAAATCAGAAAACAATTTACACAACAATGTTGCAATAGTTGTTTTACCATTTGTGCCAGTAACACCAATTAATTTTAATTTTGCTGACGGATTATCATAAAAGTTTGCCGCTATAATAGATAATTCTTTATTTGTATCTGCAACAACTATATATGTAATTCCGTCTTGTTGGGTATTTGGTAACTTATTGCAAAGAATTGCCTTTGCTCCTTTTTTTATTGCTTCTTCTATAAAATTATGTCCATCAACTACTTCTCCTACAATTGCAATAAAGAAAGTATTATCTGACACTTCACGAGAATCAAAAGTTAAACGATCTATTGTAAGCTCTGTTGAACCTACAATAGATTGAATTTCTACTTTATATAATATGTCTTTAATCTTTTTCACGATAGCTCTAAAACTACTTTTTGATTCTTATCTATTTTTTGTCCTGCGATAATTGACTGCGCTTTTACTCTTCCAATTCCCTTAACTTCAACTTTTAGTCCGATATTTTCTAATAACGGCAAAACATCCATTAATTCCATGCCTTTTACATCAGGCATAATTTTTTCGCCCAACTGATTCATCGTAATAAACGATTTATAACTTTCGTTAACTTCATCTGGCACTTTATTACCTACTTTTAATTCTACAGTAGTAGGCACATCTGTATATATTTTCTGTGCAATACGTTTAAACACTGGTCCTGCAACATCTCCACCATAATAACTCTTTGTTCTATCTGGTTTGTGAATTACCACAATACAAGAATATTTTGGATCTTCTGCTGGAAAATATCCTGCAAAAGACGAAGCATAATACATATCTGCCCCTTTTCCTCCTCCGTAATTTACCTGAGCTGTTCCTGTTTTTCCTGCCATTGAAAAATTAGGAGAATATAGTTTTCTACCCGTTCCGTGTTTTACAGTATTTTTCAAAATAGCTTGTACCTTATTTATTACTTCTGGCGATGCTATTTGCGGATTCAATACTGTTTTTTCAAATTTTTCAATTGTTTGGTCAAACTCTTTAATTTCTGAAACAAAATAAGGTTTTACCATTTCACCGTTATTTGCCACAGCATTATACAATGTTAATTGCTGCAAAGGCGTAACAGAAACTCCGTATCCGAAAGCCATCCAAGGAAGCGCTAATCCGCTCCATCCTTTTTTTCCAGGTTGAGGAATATAAGGAACGGCTTCTCCTTTTATACTCAATCCTAAAGGTTTATCTAACCAAAGTTTGCTTAAATAATTAGTAAATTCTTTTGGATTATCTTTAAAATATTCGTTAACTGCCTGAGTAATTACTGTGTTAGAAGAAAGCTCGATGCTTCTTGCAAGGGAAATTTTTCCGTAACCACCATGTTTAGAATCACGAACTCTTGCATTATAAAAACGAACTACACCATCATTTGTATCATATACTTTGGCGGTATCTACTTGCTTTTTTTCTAACAAGGCTAACAATGAAGCTAACTTAAAAGTTGATCCAGGTTCATGCTTTCCGCCAACAGCATAATTAACTGTTTCGTAATAAGCACCTGTTTTCTCATCTTTTCCTAAATTAGATATTGCTCTAATAGCTCCTGTTTTGGTTTCCATTACAATTACACAACCATGATCTGCGCTATATTTTTCTAGCGATTGTAACAAGGCATGATGTGCTATATCTTGAATATAAACATCGATGGTAGAAACAATATCTTTTCCATCAATTGGCTCTATTTCATTTTCATCATTGATTGGCTTCCATTGATTTTTTGCCAAACTTTGCATTTTTCGCTTTCCATCATATCCGCTTAGATAATCAGTAAATGCCCCTTCAATTCCAACACGACCAAAAGTATTATCTTCATACTTGCGTTCGTACCCAATTGTTCTTTGAGCAATTCGGCCAATTGGATGCTGCCTTACCGTTGTTTGCAATGAAATAAATCCTCCTCGATTACCTCCTTTATTAAAAAGCGGAAAACTTTTGATACGCACATAATCTACATAGCTAAGTTTTCTGGCAATTAATTGATATCTATTTTTTGATGCTCTGGCTTTGCGCAACAAGTTTTCGTAATAAGAACTTGGCCTTTTAAACATTACAGACAATGAATCTGCCAATGGTTTTACATCATTTTCAAACAATTCTTGTTTTGGAGCTACTCCATCAAAACGTATTTCAAAGACCGGAACAGATGTAGCCAATAAACTTCCATCTGCTGAATAAATATTTCCTCTGTTGGCTTCTATTATTTCTTCTTTTACTCGATTCTCACTATTTGCCTTTTGTCTCAATTCGGCACCTTCTAATCCTTGAATCGTAAGTAATCGATATACAACCCCACCTGCTAATAACAATACTACCGCAGTAATTACATAAATATTGACATAAATATTTTTGTTGCTTAGGGCCATATTTTATCCAACCATGTTTTATTTTTTTCTTCGTATAACACCTTTATTTTTTGCGGTGGTATTTCCGAAGGATAAATTTGTTCTTCTTCTAATTTGCGAGTAATTGTTGATTCCATTTTCAACTCCATCAATTCCGAACGTGTAGCTACAAATTCTGCTCTTAGCATTTTTACTTCATGCGTAAGTTTACCTACTTTAAACACTTTCGATTCGTAACGTTGGGTATTTCCAATCAAAATCATTCCTAAAACAATAACATAAATAATAAATCCCCATGTTTTGGCAGAATTCTCATTTACTAAAATTTTAGCCTTTATAATATCGACTGGGCTCGCTATTGTTTTTTTCATTTTCTTTCTGCAATTCTCAATTTAGCCGATCTTGCTCTATTATTAACTGCTATTTCTTCTTCCGTTGGCACAATTAATTTTCCTAATTGTTTCAATGGCACTTCGTATCTTCCAAACATATCGCGCTCTGGCTCTCCTTCAAACATTCCGTTTTTCATAAAGCGTTTTACTAATCTATCTTCTAAAGAATGATACGAAATAACGCTTAATCGACCGCCTGGTTTAAGTACTTCTAAACTTTGCTCTAAAAGCTCTTTTAATACTTCTATTTCTTGATTTACTTCAATTCTAATTGCCTGATATACTTGTGCTAATATTTTTGCTGTTTTATGAGCTGGCATAAATCGAGATAAAACTTGTTTTAGTTGATCTGTATTTTTTATTTCTGCCTCTTCTCTAGCTTTCACTATCGCATGAGCCATTGCCCCTGCATTTTTTAATTCGCCATAAACGCTTAAAACATATCTTAAATCTCTTTCTTCGTAATCATTTACGATGTGATAAGCCGAAATTTCGCCATTTTGATTCATTCTCATATCTAACTCACCATCAAATCTTGTTGAAAAACCTCTTTCAGCAACATCAAATTGATGAGAAGAAACTCCGAAATCTCCCAAAATACCATCAACTTCCTTTACGTTGTAAAATCTCAAATATCGTTTGATGTATCTAAAGTTTTGATTAATCAACACAAAACGAGGATCGTCAATTGCATTCTTTAGTGCATCATCATCTTGATCAAAAGCAAATAATTTTCCATTTTCACCCAAACGACTTAATATTTCGCGTGAATGTCCGCCTCCACCAAAAGTCACATCAACATAAATCCCATCAGGTTTAATATCCAATCCATCAACTGTTTCAGTTAACAAAACTGGTCTGTGATATGCATACAAATCTTTACTCATCAAAATTTAATTTACTCATTACATCTTCTGCCAAATTGCCAAAATCCTCTTCGTCAATTGCAATTGTAGCCTCGTACAATTCTTTATCCCAGATTTCAACAATATTCACTTTAGACGACATTACAATTTCTTTTGAAATATTACCAAACGACAAAAGATCTTTTGCAATAAGCAACCGACCTGCATCATCTATATCCACCATTTTTACACCCGCCATAAATGTTCGAATAAACTTATCTGCTTTTTTATCAAAACGATTTAATTTATTCATTTTCAATATCATGCTTTCCCACTCAGCCATTGGCCATAATTCCAAACATTTTTCAAAAACCGATCTTTTCAATACAAAACCATCAGCAATAGCAGGCAACTGCTTCTTCAGAGAAGCCGGAACCAAGACTCTGCCTTTAGCGTCTATTTTGCATTCGTATGTACCGATTATTGACGTCAAATTTTTAATTATATATATATAATAGCAAATGTAGAAATTTTTTTACCACTTTTCCCCACTTTTATCCACTTTGTTAATAAGTTTTTCACAAACACGATTATTAATAGGCTCAAGAGCAAAAAAAATGTATTATTCAACTCTATTTCAGGCCTTATTTATTCATTTTTATTGTCTAAATTTTAAAAAAAACACCTGAAAAACATCATTATAGAAAATAGTTAAAAATTAATTTTTTAACACAAAAAAACATTATTTAAGTATTTTGTATTTAAAAAAACAAGATATTTAAAAATATAAAAATCACTTTTTTAATGCACTTTTTTAATGCACTTTTTTAATGTAAAAATTGATAAACTTAAAGAAAAAAACAATTTAAAAACTTTTAAAAAAAACATGCTTTTAAACACAAAAAAAGTCCTTAAAGACAAATGTTTTTGAAAAAACAACTTATTAAAAAAGAAAAAAATGTAAGCAACTATTTAAAGATATCAACAGTTATTTTTGAAGGATTTTCAGGAATTTTTCACTCAAAAAAGAACCAAAAACAACGCAGTAAAACATCCTTTTCAACCTATTAAAACCTATTTTTAACCTACCAAGCTTAAAAAAAATGCAAATTTTTATCCTTCTTAAAATCATATTTGAAAAAAAATTAAAAATATGCAGACAAGAGCACTATTTTTATCTTTTTATTACAATTAAACTCGGTTTTAAAAGTGTATATTTGTATGAATTTAAAAATCGCAAGTAAGAGCTAATGGAGCGAACTTTGAAAGAAAATGGTAAATTTCGATATGTAGAAGTTGGTGAAGGAACACCAATCATCATCTTACACGGCTTAATGGGAGGACTGAGTAACTTTGAAGGTGTAGCAAACTACTTTCCAAAAGAAGGTTACAAAGTAATTATCCCCGAATTACCTTTATATACAAATAACATATTAAAAACAAACGTAAAAGCATTTGCTAAGTTTGTAAAAGATTTTATTATTGCCCTTGGACAAACTAAAGTTATATTACTTGGTAATTCCTTGGGAGGACATATTGCGTTATATTTTTCTAAAATGTATCCAGAATTTTTAAAAGCAATGATTTTAACTGGTAGCTCTGGATTATATGAAAGCGCAATGGGAGATAGTTATCCTAAAAGAGGAGATTATGAATACATCAAGAAAAAAGCTGAAGATGTTTTTTACGATCCTGCAGTTGCAACAAAAGAAATTGTAGACGATGTATTTGCTACAGTAAACGACCGAATGAAATTGATAAAAACTTTAGCTATTGCAAAAAGTGCCATTCGCCATAATATGTCTAAAGATTTACCCAAAATACACACACCAACTTGTTTGATTTGGGGAAGAAATGACAAAGTAACTCCGCCAGAAGTGGCTGTTGAATTTGACGAATTGCTACCCGATGCTAATTTATATTGGATAGATAAATGCGGACATGCAGCTATGATGGAATGCCCGAATGAATTTAACGCGATTTTGCACGCTTGGCTAAAAGAGAGAAATATATAAAAGATGAAAATAAATACAGCCGAATTCGTTGTAAGTAACTCAGATGCTAGTAAATGTCCTAACGAACCTTTACCAGAATATGCTTTTATTGGACGATCTAACGTAGGTAAATCTTCGTTGATCAATATGTTAACGAACTCAAAACACTTAGCAAAAACATCATCAAGACCAGGTAAAACACAATTAATCAATCACTTTAAAATTAACTCTAATTGGTATTTGGTTGATTTACCAGGATATGGATATGCTAAAGTTTCTAAAAAAACAAAAAGTGTATTTCAGAAATTTATTACAGAATATTTTGAAAAAAGAGAACAATTAGTATCTGCTTTTATTTTGGTAGATATTCGTCATGAAGCACAAAAAATAGATTTAGAATTTATGGAATATCTTGGTGTAAGCGGAATTCCTTTTTCTATCATTTTTACAAAAGCAGATAAAGTAGGTAAAACAAAAGTAGCTGGGTTAATTTCTGCCTACAAAAAAGCCTTACTAAATGGTGTTTGGGAAGAAATGCCTCCTTATTTCATTACCTCATCAGAAGATAAAACAGGAAGAGATGAAGTTTTAAATTATATTGATGCTATTAATCAAGATATATTTAAAAATCAAAGTCCGATATAAACAAAAAAACTGCTTTTTCAAGCAGTTTTTTTTATATAAAATAGTCATTTACATCTATTAACCCTGCTCTGATTGCGTATCTACTGGCATCATGTGCATTGTTTACTTCCAATTTTTTAAAAATATTTTTTCGATGTGTTATAATTGTATGTATACTCACATTTCTATCTAAGGCTATTTCTTTTGTCATTTTTCCCGATGCTATTTCTTTTAAAATTTCTCGTTCTGCTGGCGTAAGTATCTGAACTATTTTATTGATATCTTGTTTATGATTTTCAATCATCTCCAAAATAACTTGAGCTATATAAATATCGCCTTTTATTACTTTTTCAATTCCAGATTCTAAATGTTCTTGTGTATCATTTTTCAAAAAAACACTAAACTCTGTATTATCATTATACATCATTTGCTTTAACCAGCCTTCATGAATATTATCAATCCACAAAGCCCATTTACTTTGCGTAAAATCTCGCTGTAAATCAGACAGAATATCAATGTTATTGTCTTCGTTTTTAAAAAAAAATGGATTTATGAACACTATTCCATTTTTGTCTTTTTTCAAAAAATATTTTAGTTCTTGAATATTTTTAATGCACACCCATTTTATCTGTTGTCCAACAACTTTTTCAGTTATAACCTGAATGCCTAACTTTGTTAATACCTGATCTTCTATTAATGCAATACTCAACATATATTCAAAAACAATTTATAATTTAAAGGTAAGTTATTTTATACAATAATGATAAAAAATCAAAAGGCTATCTAAAACAGATAGCCTCTTGAAACCTAACAAAATGAATTTACAATAATGAACGCCCTAATTAAAAATTAGGATTCTCTCTTTCTTCTACAGCCGGCACTCTGTACAAATAATATTTACTATTTGGTTCAAAAGAAGATTTATCTGGCAAAACCAATACATTATGCCCGTTGGCGATCACTTCTTTTTTATGTTCTACTCCTTTGCTATCAACGTAAGAATAGACAACTTCTTCTTTATCGAATTTTTTTCTTTCTACTGATTTCTGATTTCTGATAATATCCGTTAAACTAAACCCTTCACCGAATAATTCTTTTCTTCTTTCAATTGCAATTTCATCAAGCAAATCTGTTCCTGTTAAACCTTCAGCAATTTTTGCTCTCCTTGCTTCTTTTAATGTATTTAATGATACAAGTGCTCCAGCAGCATCTGCTAATTGAGCTTTTGCTTCTGCATTAATTAAATAAATTTCTGATGTACGCATTAAAACAATATCTGCAATATTTGTTGATTTGAATTTAAACTTTGCATATCTCATCCAAACGCTTGTTACATTATCAATTGTAAGATTTGGATTTAACACAGGATTTGTTCCAGGATCTGGCGCCCAGTAAATCATGCTTTTTCTATAATCGCTATCATCAAACAAATCTCTAAAATATGGATCAGCATTGAAGCTAAAATAATAGCTTACTGGTGAAGTTACATCTAAGAAATTGAACTGATACGATGCATTTTGTTGGTCGCCTGTTTGTGAATGTCCCCAAATCCATTCTCTATTTGCTACATCATTAAACCCACTTTTATATTCTGCTTCATCCATCAACTGATTATTTCTGGCTAACAAATCGTCTGAATATTTTTTTGCCTTTTCCCAATTTCTGCTGTATAAATTAGCTCTTGACAACAAGCCTAAAACAACGTCTTTGTTAATCTGAAATTTTTGTTCTCGTTTATAATCTTCAGGTATCAAAGCTAGTGCTTGCTCTAAATCACTAATAGATTGCGCATAAAGCTCTACAACAGTTGCAGGCGGATTAGGTTCTGAACCACTTTTTGTTGGTTGTGTATAAATTGGCGCAACTAATGCCTTCGGATCTTTATTTATTGCAAAAGCATATGACGATGCTAAATGCAAATACATATAACCTCTTAATGCAAATGCTTGTCCTTTTATTCTTTGTTTTACCAAAGGATCTCCTTGCGATTGATCTATATTTGCTAAAACATTATTTGTGTTATTAATTGTTTTATAGGTTAAGTTCCAGCTATGTGTATTTGTGGTTCCTCTTCCGTATAATGCATTAAAAGCATAATGACTTGCAAAGCCATATTTTGCATTTAACACTACATCTGATCCCATAGCATCATTAGTTCTTAAAATAGCTCCAAAACCAGGATTTGCATAAGTAGCAAAAGTTTCCATTAAATATCCCCAAGTACCATTTAATACTTTTTCGTTTCCAGAAGCTGTTTTAAAAACTTCTTTTTCTTCTACAGCATTGGTTGGATTTGTATCTAAATCACAAGAAACAAATAATGTTGTTGCAAGAAATAATAACGCTATGTTTTTAATTTGATATATTCGTTTCATTTTATTTTACAATTTTAAATTTAATCCAACAGAAATTGTTTTCATAGCTGGATAACGATAATAGGTTGTTCCGTCAAAAGTTTGCTCAGGATCTAATCCTTGTTCTTTCGTCCAAGTAAAAAGATTTTCTGCTTGCACATACAATGAAGCACCGTTGATATTCATTTTTTGCAACCATTGTTTTGAAAAATCATAGGTTACTACAAGTGATTTTAATTTAAGAAATGAACGATCAACCAAGAAACGTGAAGAAGAATTTGTCCAAACATTTGCAGTTGAAGTTGTAACTCTAGCTACATCTGTATCTGTGTTGTCAATTGTCCAACGATCTAACATGTCTGTGCTCCATGAAGTTCCATTTCCGCCCTGACTCATTAAAGAGATTTTATCGCGGTTATAGATTTTTCCACCAATATTGTAAGCAAAATTTGTAGATAGCGACCAGTTTTTGTATGTTAACTCACTTTGAAAACCTCCACTAAACTTAGGTAATGACGATCCGCTTTTTACCTTATCTGAATCTTTTAATTTGCTGTAATCTTCAGTAATATATTGTTGTCCATTTTCATCGTATCCGTACCATCTTGGTTTTCCGGTTTCTGGATTTACTCCTGCCCATTCAATTACATAAAAATCATAAACAGATCCGCCTTCTACCCATTTTTTATCTCCGTTCCAAATTGACGGCGAAGGCAATGACATAATTTTATTGCGGTATGTTGTAATATTTGCTCCTAAACGCCATTTCCAATCTTGAGTTAGAATAGGATATCCATCAACAGTAAGTTCAACGCCATAATTTTTCAATTTCCCAATGTTTTGTTGAATTGAACCAAAACCTAATGAAGGGGCTAATGTTTTATCAAACAACAAATCTTTAGATGCTCTCTCAAAATATTCAACTGTACCATTTAATCTATTGTTGAATAAACCGAAATCAAACCCAACGTTTAAGTTTAAATTTGTTTCCCAAGTTAAATCATCTACACCCAGCTTAGCTGCTGTTAATCCTGGGTTACCCAAATTGTTATAAATATTGTATAACGCTTGGTAAGCATAATATCCAATATTGTCATTTCCTTGTGCTCCGTAACTTGCTCTTACCATTAAATTAGACAACCACTTATCTCTATATGTTTCCATAAAATCTTCGTCAATAATTCGCCAAGAAGCTCCGAATGACCAAAATTTACCCCAACGTCTTAATGGATGAAAACGAGATGAACCATCTGTACGATATGATGCTGATAAATAATACTTTTTATCTAATGCATATTGTGCATTACCAAAAAAGCTCAACATTTTGTTTTCGTCTGCTTTACCAAAAAAGTCAATTAATCTAGATGCCGCATCTGGTTCTGTATAGCCCAACATGATTAATTGTTCTCTTTGCCCTTCAAAATAATTTGATTTAAAATGATAATATTCCTGACCAACCATTAATTTTAATTCAGAACGATCGGTAATATCTAAATCATATTTTAATACGTTATTGTACGTTAAACTTACCGTACGTGTATTTCTTCTAGAAACGCTTCCTCCGTTTGCGCTTGATGGCCCAACTTCTGGATTAGTAACAAAATGTCTGTTTTCGTTTTTATAATCAACGTTTAAGCTTGTTTTGAAATCTAAATTATCCAAAAACTTAATTAATCCGTACGTACGAATTGTAGCTACATCATTCTGAATTTCGTTTTTATTTAAAGGCAATGTAGCTGCTAAATTATAGCGCGCAAAAGAACTTGCTCTGTAAGCTCCAAAATCGTAAATACGCTCATTAGTTACAGGATTTAATTTATAATCGCCTGTTGTTAAATCTCTTTCGTAGATTGGATAAAAGTTAGGCATACTTCTTCCAAACAAAATAACATTTTCAATTGCGCTATCATCCTGCTTTGGATAGTTTTGTACCGAATGAGCTCCAGAAACATTTAAACCCAATTCTAGCCAGCTTTTTGCATCAACTACAATATTTGATCTAAAATTTACTCGTTTAAAATCAGATTCTAAAACATATCCTTTATCATTCAATAATCCTCCAGATACATAATATTTTGTTTTAGCTCCTCCGCCTGAAATACGCAAATTTACATCAGAATATTGTGCTGTTTGAGATAAAGCATCTTCCCAATTGTCATTCCACAAAGGTTGTAATCCTTGTTTTAATTTTCCATCTAAACCAACTGGTTGCGGATTATCTAATCCGTATGGATTAATACCAATTTTGCTAATTAAATTTTGAGAAGCAAAAGCTGCAGCTTGATCTGCCGTATCATTAGTGGTATCTAAACGACCATTGCGTAAAGCTTCCCAGTACAACTCCATATAATCATTTGTACCTAATTTTGTATAATCTTTTCTTGCTCTACTAGATACTCCGTATTTTGCTGTAAATTCAACTTGAGGTTGAGATTCTCTAGCCCCTTGCTTGGTTGTAATCATAATTACTCCATTGGCAGCTCTGGCTCCGTATAAAGTTGCTGAAGTAGCGTCTTTTAATACAGATATAGATTCGATATCTGATGGTGAAATTGATGATAATCCTCCTTCATAAGGTACACCATCCACCACATATAAAGGTGAGCTACTTGCATTAACAGAGCCAATTCCTCGAATACGAACTGTTGCTTCTGAACCTGGCTGACCACTTTGTGCAAACGATTGAACACCAGCTAAAGATCCTTCTAATACTCTAGAAATATTGCTTACTTGATTTTTTTCAATGCTTTTAGCTTGAATTACACCTGCAGAACCAGTGTACGTCTTTTTATTGGCTGTACCATATGGCACATGAATAATAACTTCGTTTAACTCTTGCTTAGTTTCTACTAATAGGATATTTAATGTTTTTTCGCCCTGATAAATCACTCGTTTTGTTAGATAACCAAGAAAAGAAAATTCAATTGTATCTCCTTTATTTATTTGAATAGAATATTCTCCATCAAAATTTGTTGCAGTTCCTTTGTTTGTGTTTTTTACAAGAACACTTACTCCAGGCAATGCTCCTTGCGCATCTGTCACAGTTCCTACCAATAACTGCTCTTGCGCTTGCCCACTATAAAAAGTGAGCAATAACAAAAATGTTAAAAATTTGTGCATAAAAAATTAGAATAAAAATACTTGTTGCCATGGGCAACTATTAAGGAATAAAAATGTGAAACAAATTGTGTTTCTACGAGAAAAATAAAGCCATGCAACAACATATCATCAAAGGCAGCATTAGACTTTGCGATATTATTGCTTTACTCAAAAAAGCAGGGAAAAAGTTTACTTTTTGAATTAATGACATGACTTTATATTTTTTTTATTAACGTTTTTAAGAGAAAATAGAAGTGCAATTTTACTTTAAACTAAACACAACTAACATACATGTTTAGATACCCAAAAGATTAACTGCACTTCTTACATTTATTATTTGTATAAAATAAATGTATACACTTCTTGATAATTTGAAGCAAATGTATATAGATGAATTCAATAGTGAAATACCACGTTTATGGTAGATATCTACAAACAAAAAAAGCCAAAGAATTTCTTCTTTGGCTTTTTATAAAACTTTATTTATCAATTACTTTACTCTAACTACAAAGTAATTTTTCTTTCCTTTTTGAAGTAATACAAACTGATTATTAATTAAATCTACTGATGAAACGGTATATTCCTCACTAACTTTTTCTCTATTTACCGAAATTGAATTTGCTTGTAAAGAGCGACGCGCTTCTCCATTTGATGGAACAAATCCCGTTTTGCCAGCTAACGTATCAACAATAGAAATACCTGCTTCAATATCTTCTCTCGAAATTTCTGCTTGCGGCACTCCGTCAAATACTTCTAAAAATGTTTTTTCATCTAACGTTTTTAAATCATCAGCTGTTGAATTTCCAAACAAAATATTGGATGCTTTAATTGCATTTTCAAGGTTTTCTTCGCCATGAACCATAATTGTTACCTCATTTGCCAAACGCTTTTGTAAAACGCGCAAATGTGGTGCTTCGTTATGTTCTTTGATTAATGCTTCAATTTCTTCTTTAGAAATGAATGTAAAAATCTTAATATATCTTTCTGCATCAACATCTGTAACATTTACCCAATATTGGTAGAATTTGTATGGAGAAGTATATTCTGCAGACAACCATATATTTCCTCCTTCAGACTTACCAAATTTTGTTCCGTCGGCTTTTGTAATCAACGGACAAGTTAATGCATATGCTTTTTCTCCAGCTACACGTCTGATAAGTTCTGTTCCTGTTGTTATATTTCCCCATTGATCAGAACCACCCATTTGTAGCGTAATTTGATTAGAGCGGAATAAATGCAAAAAGTCATATCCTTGCATTAATTGATAACAAAACTCTGTAAATGACATTCCTTCTTGGAATTCACCGTTTAAACGTTTTTTCACAGAATCTTTTGCCATCATATAGTTAACTGTGATGTGTTTTCCAACCGTGCGAATGAATTCTAAGAAAAAGAAATCTTTCATCCAATCATAGTTATTCACTAATACAGCTGCATTATCTGCTCCAGAATTGAAATCTAAAAATCGACTCAATTGTTCTTTTATTGCATTTTGATTATGACGCAAAGCCTCTTCATCCAACAAATTTCTTTCGTTAGATTTACCTGATGGATCTCCAACCATACCAGTTGCACCACCTACTAATGCATAAGGCTTATGTCCTGCTAGCTGAAAGTGTTTCAACAACATTACACTTACTAAATGTCCAATATGCAATGAATCCGCTGTTGGGTCAATTCCCACATACGCTGCACGCATCTGCTCCAACAAATGTTCTTCAGTGCCTGGCATTACGTCATGGAGCATTCCTCTCCAAGTCACTTCTTCAATAAAATTTTTCATTTAATTACATTTTATACAAAGATAAATCAAAACATAAGGCAAATGATTATTTTTTATTTTTATCGATACTTTAACCATTAGAACAATTTTAAAAAATTATAAAACACTCTAATTCTGTGCTTTTAATTTTTTCAATCAACATTCTTTTATTGTTTTCTTTCGATTTATAAAAGTTAAGTTTTATTTTTGTTTCTATGATATTAGTTACTGGTGCTACAGGCTTGGTGGGAAGTCACCTTATTTTACATTTGCTTCAACATGAAAAGCAAGAAATTCGCGCACTTTATAGATCCGAAAAAAGCATTGCAAAAACCAAACGCGTTTTTGAAAAAAATAAATGTTTACATTTATTTGAGTACATACAATGGTTTCAGGCAGATATTTTAGATGTGCCTGCTTTAGAAGAAGCTTTTGTGAATATAAAACAGGTATATCATTGTGCTGCTCTTGTTTCTTTTGATCCGAAAGACGAAAAAATAATGCGTAAAACTAATATTGAAGGCACAACAAACATTGTAAATTTATGTATTGATTTTGCGATTGAAAAACTTTGCCACGTAAGCTCTATTGCTGCATTAGGAGAGCCATTAAATTCTTCTATTCCAGTAACAGAACAAACAAATTGGAATCCTGAAATTTATCACAGTGATTATGCCTTAAGCAAACATGGAGCAGAAATGGAAATTTGGCGCGCAACGCAAGAAGGATTATCTGTAGTTATTGTAAATCCTGGGGTTATTTTTGGAAAATATTTCGAACAAGAAGGAAGTTCTGTATTGTTTCAAAAAATAGCATCTAATTTTCCTTTTTACACCAATGGAAAAACAGGAATTGTTGCTGTAGAAGATGTTGTAAAAGCAATGCATCAATTAATGAAAAGTTCAATAAAAAATGAGAAATACATTTTAGTTTCGGATACATTACAAAACATTGATCTGTTAACCTACGTAGCTGCATTGCTAGGTAAAAATAAACCTCACATACAAATCAGTCCATTTTCTGCTAAAATTGGTGTTTTTTTGGATTGGTTAGTAACAATTATTTTTAGAAAAAAAAGAAGCTTTACACAAGCAATTGCGAAAGCCTCTTTTAGTATGTTTAGTTACAACAATGATAAAGCGATAAAAGATTTGTCTTTTACCTTTTTGCCTTACACAACCTATTTGCCAGAAGTAGCGAAAAGTTTTAAAAAATAAAATTTATTCTACTTTTTCGAGATTAGCATTATCTATTTTTTCGCGCATAATTTTCTGAAATCTCTGACGTTTTTCTGCAGACATTTCTTTCATATTTACAGCCGATTTTTCTGCTTTTTTCACCTCTTGTTTTGGTTTTTCTTTAACCACATTTTCAATATTTGTGGTAGATACAAGCGAATCATTTATTAGCACATCTTCTACAACTTCATCTTTATCATCATTATTTTTAAACTTTGGCATATCATTGCTAGAAATAGAATCTGCTATTTTTTGTTGGGCAACTAATCGGTCTAGCACTCTGTTTTGCATTGCATAATATACATTCTTTTTTAGCTGCATATAATACTTGTTATTATTTGCAAAAGAAAGGCTATCTATATCGTATTTCTGAAAAATATCAGACATATTAAAAGCCGTTACATTGTCATTTGAAAACGCGCTTGTTGTTTGTATTCCGTATAATAAAGCTACATCATACAAAATAGCTTCCATTTTATCTTCTTCAATAAATGGATTTGGTTTTTGAGTTTCATCCTGACATGCAATTAGCAACAAGCAAGCCATTGTTATAAACAAATATTTTTTCATTCTATTAATTTTCTATCTTTCAAAAAGTAGTCTTTGACCACAACGAATATCTTTTACCATATCGTTCTCGTATACTAATTGTCCGTTTACAAAAGTATGAGTAACTTTTGAAGAAAAAACTTCTCCTTCAAATGGAGACCATCCACATTTGTATAAAATATTATCTTCTTTTACCTGCCAATTACTTGAAGGATCAATTAAAACAATATCGGCATGAAATCCTTCTTTTAAAAATCCTCTTTTTTCTACCTGAAAAACAATTGCTGGATTATGGGCTGTTTTTTCCACAATTTGCTCCACCGTAATTCTTCCTTGTTTTTTTGCTTCAAATAAAGAAATCAAAGCATGTTGCACCAATGGACCTCCAGATGGGGCTTGTGTATAAGGTTTTGATTTTTCTTCTTTTGTATGTGGTGCATGATCGGTAGCAATTACATCAATACGTCCGTCAATTAACGCTTTCCATAATTGCTCTTTATCTGCTTCTGTTTTTACCGCAGGATTCCATTTAATAAAATTTCCTTTTGTTTCGTAATCCTTATCTGTAAACCATAAATGATGCACACAAACTTCGGCAGTAATTTTTTTGTCTTTTAATGGAATATCATTTGTAAACAATTCTGTTTCTTTTCCTGTTGAAACATGAAAAACGTGCAATCTTGCGCCTGTTTTTTTCGCTAATTCAATTGCTTTTGATGATGAAATATAACAAGCTTCTTCGCTGCGAATAATTGGATGACAACGCACAGGAATATCTTCTCCATATTCTTCAATATGTTTTTTAAGATTTGCTTGAATGGTTGATTCATCTTCTGCATGAACCGCAATTAACATTGAAGTACTCGAAAATATTTTTTCTAAAACTTCTTGCTTATCTACCAACATATTTCCTGTTGATGAGCCTAAAAACAATTTTATTCCAGCAACATTACGTGGATTTGTTTTTAATACTTCCTCCAAATTATCATTTGTGCCGCCCATCATAAACGAATAATTTGCGTAGGATGATTGAGCCGCTATTTGATATTTTTGTTCTAACAATTCTTGTGTTACCGCATTTGGCACTGTATTGGGTTGCTCTATAAATGATGTAATTCCACCAGCAATTGCTGCTCTAGATTCTGAAGCAATATCTCCTTTATGTGTTAACCCTGGTTCTCTAAAATGTACCTGATCATCAATCATTCCAGGAATAACGTAATTTCCTTTTGCATCAATTACCGTTACATTATCCGTTATTTCAATGCTTGAAGAAATTTGCGCAATAATGCCATTTTCAATTAAAATATCTCCCTTAAAAACTTTACCTTCATTTACAAGGCTTCCGTTTTTGATTAAATAATTACTCATTATAGTTTGTTTAGTAGTTGTTTAATTTTTAAATTAATTACACCAAAAATAGCTTCTTTAATAATTCCTCCTGACATTTTTGATGTTCCTTTTGTTCTGTCTGTAAAAATTATTGGAACTTCAGTAATTGGAAATTTTAATACATATGCTCTGTACTTCATTTCAATTTGAAAAGCATATCCAACAAATTGAATACGATTCAAGTCAATTGTTTCTAACACTTTACGGCTATAGCAAATAAAACCAGCAGTTGCATCTTTTACAGTCATTCCAGTAATAAATCGAACATATTTAGATGCACCATATGACAGCAAAACCCTATTTAACGGCCAATTTACAACATTTAGCCCCGTAACATAACGCGAACCAATAACTACTCCTTCATTGGCTTTACAAGCTTCTAACAATCGGGGCAAATCATTTGGATTATGCGAAAAATCGGCATCCATTTCAAAAATAAATTCATAATTATGTGCCAATGCCCATTTAAACCCTGCTACATAAGCAGTACCTAATCCATTTTTTCCTTCGCGTTTTAGCAAAAACAATCTGTTTGAATATTGTGTTTGAAGGTTTTCGACAGCCTTAGCCGTACCATCTGGAGAATTATCGTCAACAATCAAAATATGAAAATCTTCATTTTGTTGCAATACAGCTTCAATGATTTGATTGATGTTTTCAATTTCGTTATAAGTAGGAATAATAACTAAGCCTAGGTTCATTTGGTTTACTTTGCTTACAAAAATAGCCTTTTTATAGAAAGATATATCCTAAATAAAAAACAATTCGAGTTTAATTATAAACTATTATCTAAAGTGATTTGCGGAAAAGGAAGGAGGAAAAAATGACAACTTTTGACTGTAATAAAAGTTTTTCTACTAATTATTGGATTCATGGCCTGTAAAAACAAATTAATATCATTAAAATAAATAAAACCAGAAAGGCAAAGCAACATTAAGCCTAATTTTTTAGTAATTTTGCCCTCGATATGGATAATTTACTTTTAACCGAACGTATTATAGCAAGTAAAGACTGGGCTACCCTACTTTTTTTTGTAGGCTTTACAGCTATTGCTATTAATAGAACGGTTTTTAGTGTAAGATTTGCTGAATTTACACGTTTGGCACTTTCTAATAAGTATTTGAAAATTTACAAAGAAAATACCAATTTAAAAAATAGTTTTACGCTTTCTTTTCTAGGTATTCAGTTACTTTCAATTACTTTTTTCTTACAAATTTTAGCAAAATCATTTCATCTCATTGATAATTATAATTTGGTATCATTTATTCAGATATTAAATTTTACCGCATTTTTTATTCTGAGTAAGTATTTAATTGATAAAATTATTGCTATTACCTTTTCGATAGAAGAATTTGCAGACAACTTCAATTTACAAAAAGCTACCTATCGAAATTATATCGGAATGTATCTTTTAGTTCTAGATTTATTATTGTTTTATAATGATATCGCCAACCAAACGATTATTTCGATTATTGGTTTTACACTAATCTTAATAAATATCGGATTATACGTTATTTTTATAAAAAACAATCAGAAAACCATATTAAATAAGTTGTTCTATTTTATTTTGTATCTTTGCACCCTTGAAATAGCCCCTTATTTAATAATATACTTTGCCTTTAAAAACTTTAGAGCCTAAATAAGAAAATACTATGAAAGTTAAAACAATCTTGGTTTCGCAACCAGAACCTAAAGTAGAAAATTCCCCTTACTTTGAGATCGAACAAAAATACAAGGTAAAAATCGACTTTAGGCCTTTTATACACGTTGAAGGTGTAGAGGCTAAAGAAGTAAGACAGCAAAAAATAGATTTAAACAATTTTACCGCTGTAATTTTAACTAGTAAAAACTCTGTTGACCACTTTTTTCGCGTAGCAGAAGAAATGCGTTATAAAGTACCAGAAACGCTTAAATACTTCTGTCAGTCGGAGGCAATTGCTTTCTATTTACAGAAATATGTAGTTTATCGCAAAAGAAAAATATATGTAGGCCAAAAAGATTTTGCTGACTTAGCTCCGCTTATTAAGAAATACAAAGATGAAAAATTCTTATTATCAGCAACAGATCAGTTAAATGTTGAAGTTCCTACAATTTTAAATGAATTAAAAGTAAACTGGGTAGCAGGAACTTTTTACAAAACTGTAATGAGTGATTTATCTGATTTGGCAGATGTAAAATACGATGTATTGGCATTTTTTAGTCCAACAGGAATTAAATCATTATTCAAAAACTTTCCAGATTTTTCGCAAGACAATACTAGAATTGCAGTTTTTGGAACTACAACTCAAAAAGAAGCATTAGACCACGGATTGAGAGTAGATATTATGGCTCCATCGCCAGAAGCTCCTTCAATGACAATGGCTCTAGAAAAATATATTCAAAAAGTGAATAAGTAATAAATAAAAAAGTCTTCCAAATGGAAGACTTTTTTTATGCTTATAATTTTGTATTTCTTATAATTGAGGTCCAGCTACAACTAAAGCTTTTCCTGCATCATTATTCGTATACAATTCAAAGTTTTTGATAAATAAAGCAGCTAAATCTTTTGCTTTAGTTTCCCACTCTTCTGCATTTGCATAAGTGTTTCTTGGATCAAGAATGTTTGTATCTACACCTTCTAAAGCTGTTGGTACAGCAAAGTTATAGATAGGAACAATAGCAGTTTCTGCTTTTTCTATAGAACCATCTAAAATACGATCGATAATAGCACGCGTATCTTTAATAGAAATACGTTTTCCTGTACCATTCCATCCTGTATTTACCATGTAAGCAGTAGCATTGTGCTCTTCCATTTTCTTTACTAGCTCTTCTCCGTATTTTGTTGGATGTAAAGACAAGAATGCTTTACCAAAACAAGCTGAGAAAGTAGGTTCTGGTTGAGTTACTCCTCTTTCTGTACCAGCTAATTTTGCTGTAAATCCAGATAAGAAGTAATATTTTGTTTGCTCTGGTGTTAATTTAGAAACTGGAGGCATTACTCCAAATGCATCTGCCGTAAGAAAGATTACTTTTGTTGCATGACCTGCTTTAGAAACTGGCTTAACAATATTATCAATATGATCAATTGGATAAGAAACACGTGTATTTTGTGTTACAGATCCATCGTTAAAATCGATAATTCCGTTTTCATCAACAGTTACGTTTTCTAATAAAGCATCTCTTCGGATTGCGTTGTAAATATCTGGCTCATTTTCTTTGCTTAGGTTGATTGTTTTTGCATAACATCCTCCTTCAAAGTTAAATACACCTTCATTATCCCATCCGTGCTCATCATCTCCAATTAACTCGCGTTTTGGATCTGTAGATAACGTTGTTTTTCCTGTTCCTGATAAACCGAAGAAAACAGCTACATCGCCATCTTTTCCTTTATTTGCAGAACAGTGCATAGAAGCCATTCCTTGTAATGGTAAGTAGTAGTTCATCATTGAGAACAACCCTTTTTTCATTTCTCCTCCATACCAAGTTCCGCCAATAATCTGAACTTTTTCTGTTAGGTTAAATGCTATATAAACTTCAGAGTTTAAACCGTATTCTTTATAGTTTTTAAATGAAGTTTTTGATCCGTTCATTACAACAAAATCAGGCTCGCCAAAGTTAGCTAATTCTTCTTCTGTTGGACGGATAAACATATTTTTCACGAAATGCGCTTGCCACGCAACTTCCATGATAAATCTAACTTTTAAACGAGAATTTTCGTTTGCACCACAGAATGCATCAACAACATAAAGTTTTTTTCCTGATAATTGATCTACTGTAGTTTCTTTTAAAGCTTCCCACGTTTTTTGATCAATTGGCTTATTGTCGTTTGGAGATTCTGCTGAGTTCCACCATATTGTATTTTCTGTAACAGCGTCTTTTACAATATACTTATCTTTAGGAGAACGTCCAGTATATTCACCTGTCATAACGTTCACAGCACCTAATTCGGTTACTTGTCCTTTTTCAAATCCTTCTAACGAAGGTTTAGTTTCTTCATTATATAAAAGATCGTAGGAAGGATTATATACAATCTCTACAACATCTTTAATACCGTATTTTTCAAGAGAAATTAATTGCGTATTAGCCATTTTCATTAAGTTATGTTGTCTTTTAATTAATATGCAAACTTAGAAATAAATTTAATATAACGATACAGAAAACTACAAATTAGCAATTTTTCCACTTTTAATTATTGAAATAGCGCTATAAATCCATGCAGATATTAACACAATGCCACCTATTGGCGTAACTGGCCCTAAGAAACTTACATTAAAACTAGGCAATTCATTAAAGGTTAATAAATAAATTGAACCTGAAAAAAACGTTAATCCAGTTAATACTAAAATTAATAAATGTTTTTTCACTTTGTCTGAAAATAAATTGCTAACACCAATAAACAAAAGAAAAAACACGTGATACATTTGATAACGAACCCCAACCTCAAAAGTTGAAACAGACGTTTCACTTACAATTTTCTTTAATCCGTGTGCTCCAAAAGCACCAAATACAATTCCCAATGCGCCCAAAAGCGTTGCAATAATTACTATTTTTCGTCCCATTTGTTTTTCTTTCAAATATATCGATTATCAATCAATCTTGTAAAATGGTTTTTGATAAAATTCTTTTACGCAGAACTATAATTGTTTATTTTCGTAATTCATTAAACAACCAAAAAAACATAAAATGACAAAAGAAATCTTAGTAGTTGGAGCAGGGAGATCTGCCTCTTCGTTAATTAAGTATTTACTTGAAAAATCAACAGAAGAAAATTTGCATCTTACCATTTGCGATTTGTCTTTAGAATTGGCTGAACAAAAAGCAATGGGACACCCTAATGCAACGGCTAAAAAATTTGATCTATTTGATAAAGAACAAAGACAAGAACTGGTAAAACATGCAGATATCGTTATATCAATGCTTCCGGCTGCCTTACATATTGAATTGGCAAAAGATTGTATTTCTTTCAAAAAACATTTAGCTACAGCATCATACATTAGTCCAGCAATGGCAGAATTGGATGAAGAAGTAAAAAAGAACAATCTTGTTTTTATGAACGAAATTGGGTTAGATCCAGGAATTGACCACATGAGTGCCATGAAAATTATTCACGATATTAAGAATAAAGGTGGAAAAGTACTTTCATTTGAATCATTTTGTGGTGGATTGATTGCTCCAGAATCAGACGATAATTTGTGGAATTATAAATTTACGTGGAATCCAAGAAATGTGGTATTAGCCGGACAAGGCGGCGCTGCAAAATTTATACAAGAAGGACAATACAAATATATTCCGTATAATAAAGTATTTAGACGAACTGAATTTTTAAATGTTGATGGATATGGCAAATTTGAAGCATATGCCAACCGCGATTCTTTAAAATATCAAAGTATTTATGGTTTGGATGATGCTAAAACAATTTTTAGAGGAACAATTCGCCGTGTGGGTTATTCTAGAGCTTGGAATTTATTTGTAGAATTAGGAATAACAGACGACTCATATGTAATTGACAATTCAGACACAATGTCTTACCGCGAATTTATCAATTTATATTTACCTTATCATCCAACAGATTCTGTAGAAACAAAATTGAGATTAGCATTAAACATCGATCAAGATGATATTGTTTGGGAAAAGTTATTAGAATTAGATCTTTTCAATGCAGATAAAATTATTGGTCTTAAAAACGCTACTCCAGCTCAGATATTAGAAAAAATATTATCTGACAGCTGGACATTACAAAAAGATGATAAAGACATGATTGTGATGTATCATAAAATTGGCTACGAATTAGATGGAGAGAAAAAACAAATTGATTCTACCATGATTTGTATTGGCGATGATCAAGTTTATACAGCCATGGCAAAAACAGTTGGATTGCCTTTGGCAATTGCAGCATTAAAAATTGTAAAAGGAATTATTACTACTTCTGGAGTACAACTGCCAATTGAAGAAGAAGTTTATGCTCCAATTTTAAAAGAGTTGGAAGAAAACGGAATTATTTTCAACGAACATGAAGTAGAATATCAAGGATATTAAAAAATAGAAAAAGGACGAGTTTGTACTCGTCCTTTTTAGTTTATTCTGTAAAAATTGACGCAATCAATTTTTTAGTATATTCACTTTTTGGGTTAGCATAAACTTCATCGGCTTCCCCTATTTCTTCAATTTTTCCTTTATTCATCACAATAATTCGGTCTGACATATATTTTACAACCGATAAATCGTGAGAAATAAAAATATAAGTGAACTGAAACTCTTCTTTCAATTCATTCAACAAATTCAACACTTGCGCCTGAACAGAAACATCTAATGCCGAAACTGATTCATCGCAAATAATTAACTTTGGATGTACAGCAATTGTACGAGCAATACCTATTCGTTGACGCTGACCTCCAGAAAATTCGTGCGGATAACGATAACATGCGTCTTCATTTAAACCTACTTTTTGCAATAATTCTATTACCTTCTCTATACGTTCTTGCTTAGAGGTGTAAAGATTATGTACAATCATGGGTTCCATAATTGCTTCGCCAACCGTTAGTTTTGGGTTTAATGATGAAAAAGGATCTTGAAAAATAATCTGAATTTCTTTTCGCAATGCACGTAATTTTTCCCCTTTTAGTTTTGTAATATCTGTTCCTTTAAAAAAAATAGTTCCTTTAGATACCTTATCCAACTGCAAAATAGCATTTCCTAAAGTTGATTTTCCACAACCACTCTCTCCTACCAAACCTAAAGTTTCGCCTTCGTACACCGAAAAATTTATATCATCTAATGCTCTAAATAACTTTTTATTCCAAAATCCACCAACATTAGTAGCATAATCTTTCATTACAGATTTTACAGTTAACAATGGCGTATTTGCGTAAATTTTTTGATGAAACAAAGCGCGTTTTTCGGTAGTGATTTTTGTGGTTGGTATATTTCCTTCTAAAAAATCCTGAATAGTTGGTAATCGTTTTAATCGGTAGGAATTATTTGGGCGAGTAGCTATTAATGCTTGAGTATACACTGCTTTTGGATGATTAAATACAGTTGATGTAATGCCTTGCTCAACAATTTCGCCTTTGTACATCACCAAAACCTTATCGGCTATGCTATTAACCAAACCTAAATCATGAGAAATAAAGATCATTCCCATCTTTGTTTCGGCTTGCAATTCTTTAAGCAATAAAATAATATCTTTTTGAACAGTTACATCCAGTGCTGTTGTAGGTTCGTCAGCAATAAGTAAATCAGGTTTACAAGCAATTGCCATTGCAATAACAATACGTTGTTTTTGTCCGCCCGATAATTGATGTGGATATTTTGAATACGTTTCTTTAGGTAAAGGAAGTTTTACTTTTTCTAGTAAACTAATCACTTCTGTCTTTAACTTAGCTCCTCGAATAGGTGTGTGTTGTTTTAAAATTTCTTCGATTTGAAATCCACAACGAAGCGAAGGATTGAGCGCACTCATTGGCTCTTGAAAAATCATTGCGATTTTTTTTCCTCTTATTTTTTGATATTCTCTCTCAGAAAGCTGCGTCAAATCTGTTCCGTTGAACAAAATCTGTCCTTCAATTTTTGACTTATCAAGTGGCAAAAGCCCTATAACCGCCAAAGAACTAACTGATTTTCCTGAACCAGATTCGCCAACTACTCCAACTATTTCATTGAAGTGAACAGCAAATGAAATATTTTTTACAATTGTTTTCCAATCATTAGCAGCACGAAAACCAATACGCAAAGACTTAACATCTAATAAAATATTTTGTTCTGACATAAAAAAGATGATTAAATATCAAAACAAAAGTATGATAATAATTGTGATTCGCTCAAGTTTATTATTAGAATAATCTGCTTCAGCGAATCACAATAAAATGAAATTCGTCTTCCATATTATGCTACCTTTACATGATCATACTCCTTAATAAGAGTAACAATTGTTGATGTTTGCGTTTTATAATTTGTAAATACAGGACATGCTACTTTTACAGCATCAATCCATTCTTTTAATTCTAAAATAGAAGCATTTGAAGTGGGTTTTACAATGATATCTATTTGTTTAAACATTCCTGCTTGCGTAACCACTTCTTGTATTTTATCATCTAAAATTCCACTCACTTCTATTTGAATTGATTTTAAATCAACATTTAACGTTGAGCCAATTAAATTGCCTGTTGCATGAATACTTCCTGCCAATCTAGCCAACAACAATTCTTCCGAATCAACATTAGCTTCTCTTACTAATTCTTTGCCATCTTTTACTGTAAAAGACAAGTTAGCCGTTTTAATAGCTAATTGCTTTTCTCGAACAGAAAATCCCAAAACTTTTACTACTTTTTTACCCATTTCAATTTGTGTTTATGTACGAAAATTACCTCAAAAAAAAGTCCTTTTGGTTCGTACGTTACCAAAAGGACTTTATATATTACAAATATTCATTTTCTTTATCTATCAAGAAGTGAAAAATGCAGTTTTCAGTTTTGGCAACGCAGATGCTAACGGATGTTTAATAGACATCCACTTACAATATGACGTAAATGATAAAATTTGAAACTGTGTATTCATTTTATTTAACTTCTTAAGTTATCTTGATAATTTAATTAGACAATTCTATTTTAGAATAAAATTCCTCTAACTTTTATACCATACAAATCTAAAAATTATTTTTTTATTAAAAGCAAATATTCTTCTTTTTTTAACATATTAATTTACACCAAAAAAACCTCATCTTGATCTAATAACTTTTCTCCTTTAAAACGCAATAAAATTTGGGCAACCGTAAGTACATCTTTTTCGCAATACTTAGCAATGCGCTCAATATTTTTTTCTTGATAATATACCTTTGCTACATCAGCACCATTTATATCATCTTTTGGCGAAGGAATTTGAAGAATATTAGCCAATAATTTTAAGGAAGTAAAATGCTTATAATCTCCAAACTTCCACATTTCCATGGTATCTAAATGCGGAACTTCCCAAGGTTTTTTACCAAAAAGACTTAGTTTACTAGGTAATTTTTGTCCGTGAATTATCATTCTTCTCGCGATATATGGAAAATCAAATTCCTTTGCATTATGACCGCACAAAATATATTGTTGTCCACTAAAATAATTTTCCAACAAATTAGAAAAATCTTTTAAAATTTGTTGTTCGTCTCCAATAAACGAAGTAATTCTAAATTGTCTATCTCCTTTTTTAAAAGTAAAATATCCTACAGAAATACAAACTATTTTGCCAAATTCGGCCCAGATACCTGCTCGATCATAAAAATCTTCTACTGAAATTTCGTTTTGACGTTGATATTTTGTTTTTTCTTTATACAATACTTGCATCTCATCATCAAGCAAAGTAAAATTGGATTGTTGTGGCACTGTTTCAATATCTAAAAACAATACATTCGAAATACTCGTTTTTTCTAACATACTACTTTCTTTGTTTTAGCATTTCGTACGCTTCATCAATATATACATACAAATCATTACTATGCGGATCTGTTTCTGTTTGTAATCCTTTAATGTGTCCTAATCGCACAATAATTAAGTCATCTTCAGGACAAACAATTATAAATTGTCCTAAATGACCACGCATATAAAAAAAATCTTTTCCCTTGTAATTTTTTAACCACCAACCATAACCATATTCAGGTGCATCTGCAAAACGTGGCGTAACTGACTTTGCTACAAAAGTACTATCCAAAATTTGTTCGTCATTCCATCTTCCATGCTCCTTATATAGCTTTCCAAAACGCGCAAAATCCCTTGCTCCAGAAGTAAAACAACAATAAGACTTTTCTATTCCATCTCCTTTATGATCTATTTGCCAAAGCGCATCATTATCCGCTCCCATTGGTTGCCAAAAATAAGTAGATACATATTCTGCCAACGGCATTCCTGTTGCTTTTTCGAGCACCATAGCCAACAATTGGGTATCACCAGATTTATAAATAAACTGTTCTCCAGGTTTATCTTTAATATCTAAATTGAGCATTACGCTTCGTAAATCTCTATCAAAATAAGCTTGTGTTGTTATAGAAAACGCACTGTAATACGACTCATCCCAGTCTAAACCAGATGCCATCGAAGACAAATCGCCAACAGTAACTTCATCTTTAAATTTCCCTTTTAATTCGGGTAAATAATTAATCACTTTATCATCCAAACTTTTTATTTCGCCGCGTTGCAAAGCTTTACCTAAAGCAGCAGAAACTACACTTTTTGCCATCGAAAACGAATTGGTTTTACTGTCCATCGAATAACCATCATAATATTTTTCAAACCAAATACTATCGTTCTTAATAATCAAAAAAGCAATCGTTTTTAAATCTTCATTATTTTTTTCTAAAACTTTTGTTGGTTCAACAGTATTATAATCAGCAGCTAACGGCCACGCTTGAGAAGCGGCTCCTTTTTTTATTTCTCTTGTTGGAAAATAATGATAATCATCCAAAAAAGCGGTTGTATGTCCATTAAAATAAATAGTTCTTACAGCCGTAAGTAAATAATCTACTTTAAAAATGTAAGCCAAAGTAACAATACTGAGCAATACGATAATAAGTCCAAAAAAAAATCTCTTTACTATTTTCATCATAATTATTTTTTAGTTTTTTGTTAAATTTACTAATTTATTGTTTATTACTTTAGTATCTTTTAATCAATTCTTTTGCTTACCCTTCAGAGCACAAAAAAACTGTTTATCTTTGTTCTTTCATTCTTTTTTAAACAAAATAACGATGCATTTTATATCCAAAGATTTAGAAAATTACGCAGCAGCACATAGCGAAAATGAACCTGAATTATTAGCGAAATTAGATAAAGAAACACACCAGAAAGTATTGCAACCAAGAATGCTAAGCGGACACTTTCAGGGTAGATTTTTGAGTTTGATTTCTAAATTAGTTTGTCCTAAAAATATTTTAGAAATTGGTACTTTTACAGGCTATGCCACGTTGAGTTTGGCGGAAGGTTTGGCAATAGATGGCACTATAGACACCATTGATGTAAATGAAGAATTACACGATTTTCAACGCAAATATTTTGATATTTCTCCTTATGGAAAGCAAATTTTTCAACATACAGGAAGTGCAATTGACATTATTCCACAATTGAATAAAAAATTTGATTTAGTTTTTATTGATGCTGATAAACCGAATTATTCCAACTATTTTCATCTAATTATTGATAAAATGAACAAAGGCGGAATTATTCTTTCAGATAACGTATTGTGGTCAGGAAAAGTAATTGAAGAAATAAAACCAAATGACAAAAGCACCATTGCAATTGATGCTTACAACAAACTATTAAAAGAAGATGATCGAATAGAAACAATTTTATTACCAATTCGCGATGGACTAACAGTTTCTCGTGTAAAATAATTCAGCAAAATCTAAACTATTCTACTCAAAATCAATAAAATAAATAGTGTAAATTTAAATTGTTTTTTTTCAAACGAAATAAAAAAAACAGTATCTTTGCAGGAATTTTAATCGAGGTCGGGTACCTCAAAAAATAAATATTATGTCTGTAAAAATTAGATTACAAAGACACGGTAAAAAAGGAAAACCTTTTTACTGGGTAGTAGCTGCTGATTCACGCGCTAAAAGAGATGGTAAATTCTTAGAAAAAATCGGAACTTACAATCCTAACACTAACCCTGCAACTGTAGATATCAATGTTGATGCTGCTGTTCAATGGTTATTCAACGGTGCTCAACCAACAGATACTGCTAGAACTTTACTTTCTTACAAAGGAGTAATGTTAAAACACCACTTACAAGGTGGAGTTAACAAAGGAGCTTTAACTCAAGAGCAAGCTGATGCAAAATTCACTGCTTGGTTAGAAGAAAAAGCTGCTAAAATCAACGCTAAGAAAGATGGTTTATCATCTAACAAAGCTGCTGATAAAGCTTCTAGATTAGCTGCTGAAAAAGAAGTAAACGCTAAACGCGCTGCTGCTGCTAAAGCTGTTGTTGAAGCTGCTCCTGCAGAAGAAACTGTAGAAGCTACTGAAGAAAACAACGAAGAAACTCAAGCATAATTTCTTGGCGATATGCGTAAAAAAGATTGTTTCTATTTAGGCAAAATCGCAAAAAAATTTAGCTTCAAAGGAGAAGTCTTATTTTATTTAGATACAGACGAACCTGAGTTATACGAAAATTTGGAATCAGTATTCGTTGATTATAACGGACAACTGGTTCCTTTTTTTATTGAAGCCGCTTTTTTGCATAAAAATGATTTCTTGCGTGTTAAGTTTGAAGATTGCGATTCTGAAGAAGATGCAGACAGACTTATAGGAAGTGAATTATACTTGCCGTTGGATTTATTACCTAAATTAGAAGGTAATAAGTTTTATTATCACGAAGTAGTTGGATTTGATGTAGTTGACAAAAACCAAGGTATAACTATTGGAACATTAGTTCGTATCAACGACAGCAACTATCAGGCTTTATTTGAGATTGATAACGAGGGAACTGAAATTCTTGTTCCGATGATTGATCAATTTATCGAATTAGTTGACAGAGAAAACAAAAAATTGTTTTTAAATATTCCTGCCGGATTGGTAGATTTATATTTAAACAAATAACTTTATTGTTGATTTTATATAAAAAAGACCTTAAGAAAATTCTTAAGGTCTTTTTTATACTGTCTAATCAGTATCTTCCAAAATAAAAATATCTTCCACTTTCACTCCAAAATACACAGCTAATTTTAAAGCCAAAACAGTAGAAGGCACATATTTATTTTTTTCCATTGCGTTAATTGTTTGTCTACTCACTGAAATAATCTTAGCCAATTCTTCTTGTGTTACATTCTTAATTGCTCTTTGTACTTTCAACGTATTTTTCATCTTACTAATCCTTATTAAGCTGCAATAAATACTGAAATCGAATAATAAACAAAACCAACATTGTAAACATATTATAAACCATAACATAAAAAAACTCCATTCCATAAACAAATAAAAATAGTAATAATAATATGATATAATTAATTAAAAAAGCCCATTGAAATGCTTGTAAACGCAATTTTGAAATATATTCATCTTCAATTTTTTCTTTTGAAAACACAACCAACAAACCTCCAATTAAAAATAAACTTCCTATAAGCGTAAAAGTAATATTCGCCTTAATAAATGCAAAATAGCTTACTTCTGATTTTAAAAACTCACTTCCAATAAAAGCAAAAACAGTAGTTTCAAGAAAAGGCAGATCGTCCTGAACTACAAAGGTTACATAGCTCCAAATAAGAATACTGATAGTTAACATTATCCAACCCACTTTTTTCAATTTGTTTGGTAATAAAAATTTCGATTCCATCTTTTATAATTTTTAAGTTTTATCAAATATATATTTTTATTTTTTAAATGTAAAAAAAACATTACATTTTGATTGGTTTTCTTTACACTTATAAAACAAATAATAGCAAAGAACATAACTTCTTAAACTCATCATAACCCATCAACTGATTCCTCATCAAGAAATACTATTTTTTGTATTTTTGAAGAATCTAATTTCATTTATATAATGTTTCAATTCAAAAAATTTACCATACAACAAGACAAATGTGCGATGAAAGTTGGCACAGACGGTGTGCTTTTAGGCGCCTGGACTCCGATAGACAATAATCCGTATTCTATTTTAGACATCGGAGCCGGAACGGGATTATTAGCCCTAATGATGGCACAACGCACCGATGCCGAACAAATTGATGCGGTAGAAATAGATGCTGATGCGCACGAACAAGCGGTAGAAAACTTTGAGAATAGTCCTTGGGGAGATCGTTTATTTTGCTATCATGCCGATTTAGAAACCTTTGCCAATGAAATGGAAGAAGAATACGATTTGATAATTTCTAATCCTCCTTTTTACAGCGAAGACTATCGTACCAATGACACCCAAAGAGATACTGCCCGCTTTCAGGAATCCCTTCCTTTTGATTTACTAATTGAAGCAGTAGATTATTTTTTGTCGGAAAAAGGAATATTCAGTGTTATTATCCCAGCTAAAGAAGAAGATAAACTAATTTACTTAGCAGCAGAGTTTGGCTTATATCCTTTACAAGTTACTCGTGTTCGCGGACATGCTGAAGCGGAGATCAAACGTAGTTTATTAGCATTTTCAAGACAACGCGTGGAGAAAATTCCTCTAAATGAACTAACAATTGAAGAAAAAAGACACTGTTACACCCCTGAATTTACCACCTTGGTAAAGAATTTTTATCTAAACTTATAGATTTATGTAAAATATTTTTTGTTAATATTTATTTTATATAGAAATTTGCTTCAGTAAAAACAAAGAAATAATGAAACAATTCTATACAGTAAAACAAGCAATGATGATGTGGAAAACTCCGCAGGGCTTGTCTATTGGATAAATTGAAAAATCTATATATCAAAAAGCCCTGCAATGCAGGGCTTTTTTTATTCCTATTTCTGCTGTTATATAATTAGTCAAATAAAACAAGTTCGTCAATGTGATAAATTACAACTTGGAGTCCTTTTGGTTAGCCAAAAGGACTTTTAAAATAAAATATTTAATCAACAAAATATAAATCATGAGTCAATTACATTTTTCAACACAAGCTTTACACGAAGGGCATAATGCTCAACAAACATCAGGCACAAGAGCAGTACCTATTTATCAAACATCCTCTTATGTATTTGAAAATGCAGATCACGCAGCAGGAGCTTTTAATTTATCAATTCCTGCTTATATCTATACCCGTTTAAATAATCCAACTAATGATATTTTAGAAAAGCGCTTGGCAGCTTTAGAAGGTGGAATTGGTGCAGTTGTTACAGCTTCAGGTGCTTCTGCTATTTCTACAACTTTTCTTACTTTACTGAAAGCAGGAGATCATATTGTTTCTTCTAGCAGTTTATATGGAGGAACTTATAATTTATTCAATGTGACTTTACCTCGATTTGGCATCAATACCACTTTTGTTGCCCCATCAAACGTAGAAAACTTTAGTCATAATATTCAAGAAAACACCAAAGCTATTTTCATTGAAAGCTTAGGTAATCCAAAATTAGATATCATCAATATTAAAGCAGTAGCCAAAATTGCACAACAATATCATATTCCATTAATTGTTGATAATACAGTGGCTTCTCCTGCTCTATTAAATCCAATTGCACACGGCGCAAATATTGTTATTCATTCCTTAACCAAATACATCACAGGAAATGGAACATCATTAGGAGGAGCTATTATTGATGCTGGAACCTTTGATTGGTCGAGTGGAAAATTCCCAGAGTTCACCACGCCTTCTCCTGGTTATCACGGGTTAATTTATCATCAAGTATTGGGCAATGCTGCTTTTATTGCCAAAATACGAATTGAAGGATTGAGAGATTTAGGTGCCGCATTAAGTCCGTTCAATGCATTTCAAATTATTCAAGGCTTAGAAACGTTGCCTTTGAGAATTAACAAACACAGCGAAAACGCCTTGGCATTAGCCGAATGGTTAGAAAAGCAAGAAGAAGTAGCGTGGGTAAATTATCCTGGATTAAAATCGAGTCCTTACTACGATTTAGCACAAGAATATTTGCCAAAAGGACAAAGTGGCGTTGTAACTTTTGGATTGAAAAAAGGATATGAAGCGGCAAAAAAAGTTGTAAACGAAACAGAACTTTTTTCGCTTTTAGCCAATATTGGAGATACCAAATCATTAATTATTCACCCTGCCTCAACCACGCACCAACAATTGACAATAAGCGAACAAAAAGCAACAGGCGTATCGCCAGACTTAATTCGCTTATCGGTAGGATTGGAAGACATCGAAGATTTGAAAAAAGATTTACACAACGTATTTAAAACTTTATAAGATGAGTACACAAACTGACATATTACAACATATTCCGATTGATCCGCATACAGGAGCTATTGCTGTACCCATTTATCAAACCACCACTTTTGCACAAGAAGCACCTGGGGTAAACAAAGGGTTTGATTATACGCGCACCAATAATCCAACGCGTCAGGTTTTGGAAAATCTGATTGCTAAATTGGAAAACGGTAGCAACGGATTTGCCTTTGGAAGTGGATTGGCAGCGATTGATGCTGTATTCAAAACACTTGCCGCTGGTGATGAAGTAATTGCTGTAGCCAATATTTATGGAGGAACTTTTCGATTATTGAATGAAGTATATGCCAAGTTTGGAGTAAAAACTCATTATGTAGATACAACTGATGTAGCCAACATAGAACAATCGATTAACCAACAAACTAAACTCATTTGGGTAGAAAGCCCAACCAATCCAACCCTTCGCATTTCAGATATATCTGCTATTGCGCAAATTACCAAAAAGCACAAGGTTTGGTTGTGTGTAGATAACACATTTGCTACGCCTATTGCGCAAAAACCATTAGATCTAGGGGCTGATCTTGTTGTGCATAGTGCTACCAAATATATAGCAGGACATTCTGATGTTGTGGCGGGATTGGTAATTACCAAAACGGAAGAATTAGGAAAAACCATCAAATTCCATCAAAATTCTACTGGTGCTATTTTAAGTCCGTTTGATAGTTTCTTAACTATTAGAGGAATAGAAACCTTGCTTTTGCGCTATAAAGGTTATTCTGAAAATGCGTTGAAAATTGCCGAATACCTCAGTACACATCCAAAAATAAACAAGATTTATTATCCAGGATTACCAACGCACGAAGGACACGAATTAGCCAAAAAGCAACAAAAATATTTCGGTGGAGTCATCAGTTTTGATTTAAAAGAAAACACCAAAGAAGCAGCCTTAAAAGTGATTCAAAATCTTCAATTATTTACACTTACAGAAGGTTTGGGTGGTATCAAAAGTTTAAGCAATTATCCCTTTGAAATGTCCCACGGATCGATTCCTAAAGCAACAAAAATACAAGCAGGAATTACAGAAAGTTTTATTCGACTTTCCATCGGATTAGAAGAAACAGAAGATTTAATCAACGATTTACAACAAGCATTAGCTCAATAATTTGAAAAGCAAATAATGAACAACTTACAACAACTTACCATTGCCGATTATCAATTGCCGAACGGAAAAAAGCAAACGTTTTACCTGACGTATCAAATAGTTGGAAAGCCATTGCACTCCGCTCCCATTGTGTTGATTAATCACGCACTTACTGGAAATAGTGAAGTTGCAGGCGCGAATGGTTGGTGGAAAAGTTTGGTTGGCGAAAATCAAGTCATTGATTTAAACAAATACACAGTAATTGCTTTTGATATTCCGGGAAATGGCTTTGATCAGCAGCCTGCGCATTTAATCAAAAACTACCAAGACATCTGCACGTTAACAGTGGCTCATTTATTTTGGAAAGGATTACACGCACTCAATATTACCCAACTATACGCTATTGTTGGTGGAAGTTTGGGCGGAAGTATTGCTTGGCAAATGGCTTTTTTAGCGCCCAATGCAATTGAACATCTGGTGCCAATTGCTACGAATTACAAAGCATCGGATTGGTTGATTGGCAATGTGTTGGTACAAGATAATATATTGAATCATTCTTCCCAACCGATAGAAGATGCTCGAATGCACGCAATGTTGTTGTATCGAACACCCGTCTCTTTTCAAGAGAAATTTCAACAACAATGGAAGGAAGAAGAACAGCAATACACAGTGGAGAGTTGGTTAAAATACCACGGAAAAACATTGCAAAAACGCTTTGCATTGGAAGCTTATTTAGTAATGAATCACTTGCTTAAAACAATTGGTCAGCACCTCAACGAAACACAGCTCATTGCTTTTGCTAAAACCACCAATGCTGCAATACACGTCATTGCTGTTGATACGGATTATATGTTTATCAATGCCGAACAAAAGCAAACGGCAGATTGCATCAAACCATACAACAACCGCATTACGTATCAAGAAATAAAATCAATTCACGGACACGATGCTTTCTTGATGGAATACAAACAATTGAATCAATTATTACAACCTTTATTTTAAAACCGAACAGCGATGAAAATAGTAAAATTTGGAGGTAAATCGCTTGCCTCAGGACAAACATTCGACAATGTTATTAGCATCATTCAAACAAAAATAAACGAAGGCCCTATTGCTATAGTGGTTTCAGCTATTGGTGATACTACGGATACCTTAGAGCAAATCTTGGATTTAGCGAAAAACAAACAAGATTATTTGACTGCTTTCGAGGCTTTTAAACAAAGAGCGTATCATCAATTGGGAGATATTCAAACAGAATTAGACGTATTGGGTAAATTATACGAAGGAGTTTCATTGATTGAAGATTACAACCTAAAAATAAAAGATCAAGTTTTAGCACAAGGAGAAATTATTGCGAGTAAAATATTAACAGCTCAATTAAAAAAACAAGGCATTAATGCCTTAGCTGTTGACAGTCGCGCGTTGTTTATTACCGATGCTACTTTTGGAAGCGCACAAGCCTTGGAAGAAATTGCAAAGCAAAAAACGCAAACCTTTTTTGCTGCGTTACCACAAGATACCATTGCTGTGGTAACCGGTTTTATTGGTGCAACAGAAAAAGGAGAAACCACAACTTTGGGTAGAAATGGCAGTAATTATTCGGCTGCGCTTTTGGCCAATTTTATCGGTGCGGAAGAATTACAAAATTACACGCACGTAGATGGTATTTATACGGCCAATCCAGATTGGGTAAAAAGCGCTCAGAAAATAGAAGAATTGCATTTTGACGAAGCCAATGAGTTGGCCAATTTCGGTACTTCTATTCTTCACGCTAAAACAATTTTGCCTTTGGTAGAAAACAATATTCCACTGCGCATTTTAAACACCTTGAATCCTGAAAGCAAAGGCACTTTGATTTCCAACAAACCCACCGCCAAAGGAATCAAATCTTTATCCGTACAATCTGACGTAGCACTTATTCAATTTGAAGGAAGAGGATTGTTGGGAATTGTAGGAATAGATGCGCGTGTTTTTACAGCTTTGGCCAATGAGAACATTAGCGTTGGTGTGATTTCACAAGGGGCTTCTGAACGAGGATTGGGATTTATTGTAGAAGCACAAGAAGCCGAATTGGCTAAAGAAGCGCTTAACAAAGAGTTTTCAAATGATTTCTATACCAAAGATGTCAACAATATTTCGATCATTCGAGACATTGCAGTCATTTCTATTATCGGACAAGATCTAAGCACATTTGACAAACCTTATGCTGCTTTGGTAAAAAACAAAATTGTTCCGATTCTTTTCAACAACACGGTTACAGGTAAAAATGTAAGCTTAGTGGTAAAGAAAGAAGAAACCAAAAAAGCGTTGAATGTTATTCACGGCCAAATTTTTGGTATTGCGAAGAAAATCAACTTAGCCATTTTTGGCCACGGATTGGTTGGTGGAACGTTAATCGATCAGGTTTTAGCTTCTGCTGCGGCCATTCAAGAAAAGAAAAATATTGCCCTTAATATTTTCGCTATCGGTAACTCCAAAAAAGTAGTATTGAACGATGCTGGTATTTCAACTCATTGGAGAGAAGAAGTAAAAAATAACAGCGTTGCTTACAGCATACAAGAAGTAATTGATTATGCAAATGCCAATCATTTAGAAAATTTAATTGCTATTGACAATACGGCTTCGAGCGAATTTATCCAAACGTATATTCCGTTGGTAGAAAATGGTTTTGATTTGATATCCTCTAATAAAATTGCCAATACAGTTTCTTATCAATTTTACAGCGAACTGAGAGAAACACTAAAGAAAAACCACAAAGAATATTTATACGAAACCAATGTTGGCGCAGGATTACCTTTAATTGACACCATCAAATTACTGCATTTATCAGGCGAAAACATTACCAAAATAAAAGGCGTATTCTCGGGTAGTTTAAGTTTTATTTTCAACAATTATTCGGTAGAAAATCAACCATTTAGCGAAATTCTACAACAAGCCATTACCAAAGGATACACCGAACCAGATCCGAGAGAAGATTTATCAGGAAACGATGTAGGAAGAAAGCTATTGATTTTGGCAAGAGAACTTGATTTAAAAAATGAATTCGAAGAAATACACATTCAAAATTTGATTCCTTCCGAATTACAACAAGTTCCAACGGACGATTTCCTTAATAGTTTGAAAGCGCTGAACCCTTACTTTGAAACCATCAAAAGCGAATTAGCCGAAAACCACGTTTTGCGCTATGTAGGAGAATTGTCTGGCGATTTACAAACCGACAAAGGTATATTGGAAACAAAGCTAATTGCTGTACCAACAAGTTCGGCTTTAGGGCAATTAAAAGGTTCGGACAGTATCTTCGAAATCTATACTGAGAGTTACGGAGACAATCCCATCATCATTCAAGGCGCAGGTGCAGGAGCTTCTGTTACTGCCAGAGGAGTTTTTGGAGACATTCTTCGATTAGCCAATAAATAAAAAGTGAAAAAGAATACAAAAATGAGTACAAAAAATACAGAAGAAGGCTGTTGCATTCAAACACAAGCCATTCGCACACAAACAGAAAGAAGTCAGTTCAACGAACATTCAACGCCGTTGTATTTAACCTCGAGCTTTGTCTTTGACGATGCCGAAACAATGCGCGCCGTATTTGCCGAAGAAGTACAACAACATTCGTACACTCGCTTTACCAATCCAAATACTTCAGAGTTTGTAGAGAAAATTTGTTTGTTTGAACAAGCAGAAACGGGTTATGCCTTTGCTACGGGAATGGCTGCCGTGTATTGCAGTTTGTTTCCGTTGTTGAAAACGGGCGATCACATTGTTTCTTGTACCAATATTTTTGGCTCTACCAGAGGATTGTTGAGTACTACTTTTCCTGAGTGGGGAGTAACAACTTCTTATTTCGATATCCATCAAGTTTATGAAGTAGAAAAACTGATTCAACCCAATACTAAAATACTCTTTGCAGAGAGTCCAACGAATCCTGGTGTAGATATTTTAGACTTAGCTTTTTTGGGAGAAATCGCCAAAAAACACAACTTAATTTTTATTGTAGATAATACTTTTGCAACTCCTTATTTACAAAATCCTATTGCATTGGGCGCACACGTTGTGGTACATTCTGCCACTAAGCTCATTGACGGACAAGGAAGAGTTTGCGGAGGAGTAGCCGTTGGATACAAAGATTTACTACAAAAAATTTATCTTTTTGCACGAACCATCGGTACAAGTATTTCGCCCTTCAACGCTTGGGTATTATCCAAAAGTTTAGAAACCCTTACCATTCGTGTAGATAGACATTGCGAAAACGCGCTCACTATTGCAGAATATTTAGAAAATCATCCTGCCGTAGAATTTATCAAATATCCATTTTTGCCAAGTCATCCGCAATATGAAATTGCCAAAAAGCAAATGAAACAAGGAGGAAACATTATTGCATTTGGCATCAAAGGAGGAATTGATGCAGGAAGAAATTTTCTCAATGCATTAACCTTGTGTAGCAAATCGGCCAATCTTGGTGATAGTCGTACCATTGTTACTCACCCTGCTTCTACTACGCACAGCAAAGTGCCACAAGAAGAAAAAGCAGCCACAGGTATTACCGATAATCTTATCCGTTTGTCTGTTGGATTAGAAAACCCAAAAGATATTATTCGCGATTTGGAACAAGCCTTACAACAAAGTGCACAATAAATTCCAATCCCTTATTAATAATTAAAGCATAAACTATGTCAGCAACAAATACAACAACAGATATTAGAAGTCTTTTGCAAGAGAAAACATTAGTTCTTGACGGAGCAATGGGTACGATGCTTCAGGCGTATCAATTTTCTGAAGAAGATTTTAGAGGAGAGCGCTTTGCTAATTTTGCGTATCCTTTAAAAGGAAATAACGATTTGTTGTCCATCACTCAGCCCGAAGCGGTAAAAGAGGTGCATCGTCAATATTTTTTGGCAGGCGCCGATATTGTTTCTACCAATACGTTTTCGGGTACGACCATTGCTATGGCCGATTATCACTTGGAAGATTTAGTTTATGAGCTCAACTATCAATCGGCAAAAATTGCAAGAGAAGTAGCTGATGAAGTAGCTTTATTGCATCCGAATAAACCTCGTTTTGTAGCAGGAGCCATTGGTCCAACCAACAAAACAGCCAGCTTATCTCCAGATGTAAACAATCCAGGTTATCGCGCGATTACGTTTGAAGAATTACGCGTAGCCTACAAACAACAAGCCGAAGCTTTATTGGACGGAGGATGCGATTTACTATTAGTAGAAACCATCTTCGATACATTAAACGCCAAAGCAGCGTTGTTTGCCATTGACGAAATTAGAGAAGAAAGAGGAATTGATATTCCCATTATGATATCAGGTACAATTACAGATGCCTCAGGACGTACGTTGTCAGGACAAACGGTAGAAGCTTTTTTAATTGCCATTGCCCATATTCCTTTGTTGAGTATTGGTTTTAACTGTGCTTTAGGTGCAGAACAATTAGAACCGTACATCAAACAATTAAGTCAACATACGGCTGTAAGTATTTCTGCGCATCCGAATGCAGGCTTGCCGAATGCTTTTGGCGAATACGACCAATCGCCTCAAGAAATGCAATCGTTAATCGATCGTTTTTTGAGCAATAACTTAGTGCAAATCATCGGTGGATGTTGTGGTACTACACCAGAGCACATCCGACTAATTGCAGAAGCGGTTGAAAAAAATGCAGCTACGCGTCAACCCAAACAAAACAACCAAAAGAATGTTCTTGCTCTTTCAGGTTTAGAGCCGTTGTATGTAACTGCCGAAGCCAATTTCATTAATGTAGGAGAACGCACCAATGTTACAGGATCGAGAAAATTCTTGCGCTTAATCAAAGAAGAAAAATTTGACGAAGCGTTAGCTATCGCAAGAGAACAAGTTGAAGGTGGTGCACAGATTATCGACATTAATATGGACGAAGGTTTATTGGATGGTGTGCATTGTATGACCAACTTTTTAAACCTTATTGCGTCTGAACCGGATATTGCGCGTGTTCCGATTATGATTGACAGTTCTAAATGGGAAATCATCGAAGCAGGATTGCGTGTGGTACAAGGAAAATCTATCGTTAACTCAATTAGTTTAAAAGAAGGCAAAGAAGCTTTTATTCATCACGCTAAATTAATCAAGCGCTACGGAGCAGCCGCAGTAGTAATGGCTTTTGACGAAAAAGGACAGGCCGATTCGTTGGCGCGTAGAATTGAAATTTGCCAACGATCGTATGATATTTTAGTCAATCAAGTGCAATTTGCGCCACAAGATATCATCTTCGATCCGAATATTTTTCCAGTTGCAACAGGAATGGAAGAGCACAACAACAACGCGCTCGACTTTTTCAACGCGGCCAAATGGATCAGAGAAAATTTACCTTATGCCAATGTTAGCGGTGGAGTAAGTAACGTTTCTTTTTCGTTTAGAGGAAACAATAAAGTGAGAGAAGCGATGCACGCAGCCTTTCTATATCACGCCATTCAACACGGAATGAATATGGGAATTGTAAATCCTGAAATGTTGGAAGTGTACGATGAAGTGGACAAAGAGTTAATGGAACACGTAGAAGATGTATTGCTCAATCGTCGTGCAGATGCCACAGAGCGTTTGTTGGATTTTGCCGAAAACATCAAAAATGAAAACAATCCGAATCATCAAGAAGCCAAAATAGAAGAATGGCGTTCGGGCACAATTCAGGAGCGATTAACCCACGCTTTGGTCAAAGGAATTGAAGCGCATATTGTAGAAGATACCGAAGAAGCCAGACAAAGCGTACCTCAACCGATACAAGTCATTGAGCAGTATTTGATGAATGGAATGAATGTAGTGGGCGATTTATTTGGTGCAGGTAAAATGTTTTTGCCTCAGGTGGTCAAATCAGCCCGAGTGATGAAAAAAGCAGTAGCCTATCTCCTACCTTTTATCGAAGAAAGTAAAAAACAAAATGCCAGTGCTGCTGTAGGTAATGCAGGTAAAATAGTAATGGCCACCGTTCGCGGCGATGTACACGATATTGGAAAAAACATTGTTGCCGTAGTATTGGCGTGTAACAATTACGAAATCATCGATTTGGGGGTAATGGTTCCGCCCGAAAAAATAATTGAAACCGCTATCAAAGAGCAAGCAGATATTATTGGTTTAAGCGGATTAATCACGCCTTCGTTGGATGAGATGGTTCATTTGGCTAAAGAGTTGGAAAAAACCAACAGCCAAATTCCGATTATGATTGGTGGTGCAACCACTTCGAGAATGCATACAGCAGTAAAAATTGCTCCAGAATACAAGAATTGTGTGGTGCACGTACACGATGCTTCTCGCTCGGTAACCATTGCCAATCAATTGTTGCAAAAAGAAATCCAACAAGAATTTAAACAAAACCTTCGCGCGGAATACGACAAACTTCGCAGCGATTATTTAGGCAGAGCAAGAGAAAAAAGTTACGTTACGTTAGTCGAAGCACGAGCCAACAAATTTAAAATTAATTGGAAAGAAGAAAAAATTCATCAACCCAACTTCATTGGAACAAAAATAATTAATGTTGAATTATATGAATTATTATCCTTTATCGATTGGTCTCCGTTTTTTCGTTCGTGGCAATTATTTGGAAAATTTCCTCAGATATTAAAAGATGAAGTTGTAGGAGAAACTGCCACACAATTATATGCTGAAGCTATAAAAATGTTGGACAAAATTGTAAACGAACGTTGGTTTGAATCTAGAGGAATTTTAGGCATTTTTCCAGCCAATCAAGTTAATGATGATGATATTGAAGTGTATAATGCCGAAGGTGAAGTATTGGATACCTTGTTGACCTTGCGTCAGCAATCATTAAAAAGTAGCAAAGCACCGAATATTGCTTTAGCCGATTTTATCGCACCAAAAGAAACAGCACAAGAAGATTATATTGGATTGTTTTGTGTATCTACCGGATTTGGCGTAGATGAAATTGCGAAAAAATACGAAGAAGAGTTGGACGATTACAATGCTATTATGGTCAAAGCGTTGGCTGACCGTTTAGCAGAAGCTTTTGCAGAATATTTACATCACAAAATACGTACAGAACTTTGGGGTTATGCAACTGATGAAAGGTTAAATAATGATGCTTTAATCAAAGAAGAATACCAAGGAATTCGACCTGCGCCAGGCTATCCAGCTTGTCCAGACCATTTGGAAAAAGGCACCATTTGGAAATTACTTAAAGTAGAAGAAAACATTGGAGTAACATTGACGGAGAGCTATGCTATGTATCCTACTGCAGCTGTATCGGGCTATTATTTTGCAAATGCAAAAAGTAGATATTTTGGCTTAGGAAAAATTGAGCAAGACCAAATTGATAGTTATGCGAAAAGACGAAATATATCCATTGAAAATGCAGAGCGTTGGTTAGCTCCAAATTTGGCTCAACACAAGAATTTAATTAGCAAAGAATAATGAAAGTAACAGAACATATCGCAAAAGGTAAAACACAATTTTCATTTGAAATTTTACCGCCTTTAAAAGGACAAAATATTCAAGGTATTTTTGATTCCATAGAACCTTTGATGGAATTTGATCCGCCCTTTATTGATGTTACCTATCACCGAGAAGAATACGAATACAAAGAAGCAGGAAACGGACTTTGGGAAAAGAAAATTGTACGAAAAAGACCGGGAACCGTGGGTATTTGCTCGGCTATTCAGAATAAATTTAAAGTAGATGCTATTCCGCATATTTTATGTGGTGGTTTTACCAAAGAAGATACCGAGAATTTTTTGATTGACCTTGATTTTTTAGGGATTGACAATGTGGTGGCTTTGCGTGGTGATGCAGTAAAAAACGAAACGTATTTTAAACCCGAACCCAACGGCAATCGATATGCATCGGAATTAGTTACGCAAATTACCGATTTGAACAACGGAATTTATTTAGATCCTGAATTGGAAAATACAAGTAAAACCAATTTTTGTATTGGCGTAGCTGGCTATCCAGAAAAACATATGGAAGCACCCAACTTTGATACAGATTTGAAATACCTGAAACAAAAGATTGACAACGGTGCCGAATACATTGTAACGCAAATGTTTTTTGACAATGCCAGGTTTTTTGAATTCGTAGATAAATGCCAAGCTATTGGGATTAATGTACCTATCATTCCGGGATTAAAACCCTTAGCTACATTAAATCAGTTGAATCTTTTGCCACAACGCTTTAAAGTTGACTTACCTGACGATTTAGTGGCAGAAGTAGTAAAGGCAAAAGACAACAAAGCCATTCGCGAAATTGGGATTGAATGGTGTGCTGCTCAATCTAAAGAATTAATTGCAGCAGGCATTCCTATTGTGCATTATTATTCGATGGGAAAATCGGATAATATTCAACAAATTATTCGTTTAGCAACTTCATAATTAGTATAGTTATCGTTGGTTTTTTGTTAGTTCCCCTTATGATTCATAAGGGGAATTTTTTATTCACTATAAATCACTTACTTATTTTTGAGTCGTATATTTGAGCCGATTAACCATTTTAATCAGCTCATGACATACAATTGGCAACTTTCAACTTGGGCAAATTTTGTCTATGATGAAGCAAAAATAGCATCATCCTTACCTTTATTTGCCTTAGCGTTAGGCGAAGTAAAAGGCTTACAGGATTCTTTATCTCCTGTGATAAAACAAGAAATAGCTTTTCAATTTATGATAAATAAAAACTCCGATTTATTGCACGTAAATCGGAGTTTTTATTTTTACTGAATATTAGTTTTAATTGATCAGTTTTAAAAGATTATTTTCAAATTCAGGAGAATATCCACCGATTCTTTCAATTAAATTTCCGTTCGGATCAAATAGATAATAATTAGGTGTTCCGCTTAAACGATATTTAGCCAATGCAGGAGCAATACGTCCTCTTTCGTCCCAAATAAGAATTCCTTTATTCTGTTTCATTTCATAAAACATTTGAATGAACTCCTCATTATTATCGATATAATAGGTTACAAAATTTATTTTATTTGCTAATTTTTCTGCTGACTCAGTATTTTTAGGCGCCGCCATTTGACTTGCCCCACAATGAATGGTTGTTAAATCTAACAATACATATTTTCCATCAAAATATTGACTAAAATTCACCTGATTACCGTTGATATCTTTAGCCAAAAAATCGTAATATTTATCTCCGTTTTCAAGTTCTTTATACTCAACTAAAGTCTTTAAATATTCTACTTCTTTAGTACTTTGATAAATAGGATCAACTAAAGCTAATAATTCTCTATTTTGTTCATCGGTGTAAGCATTAGTAATATATTCTAATTTGTATCGTCCGAAATCAGTATTAATATTTTTCTTTAAAAACTCAAATTCTCTTGCTTCTACCTTTTTTCTAGCAACAACAACTTTTCCAAACGGTTCAACATCACTATAAAACGATTTTGACAAACTATCATTTGTCATCATTTCTCCACTTATAAAATATTGATCTGTTTCATCATAAATTTTATTTGCTTCCTCTTTAATCTCTTTCATAAATACATCATACTGATAGCGAACGCCATCGTATTGCGAACCTTTTGTTTGAATAAATGGAAGATCTACTCGTACTGTATCAATAACATTGATTGATTCGTTTCCAGCAAACACAGTATATCTGTTATTTTCATTACCGTCTTGTACATCTAACAGAATAAGTGAAGGCGACTCTGGTAATACCATTTGTACATCAAAAGCTCCATTAGTAATTTCAACGTTAGAAACATTATTCTTACTATCAATTATTGATAATTGAACAGCATCCGAAAGTCCTTTGATATTTCCCTTAATACGCAATTGTTCTTGCGCAAAACAAGCTATGCTAGTAATCAACAATGTAAATGCAAATTTGTTTTTTAAAGTCATTAGTAAGTTTAATTAAGTTATAGCCCTTAAACATAACAAAAAAATGCAATACATCAGATTTATTAATTAAAAAATTAACTTAATTTAACCAATAAACAAATAGCTAACTAATGTCATTATTAATAATTTTAACCTATTCGCAATCCATTTTTCACAATTTTATCACTGCTCAATAAAGTTACTTCTTTTCCTTCTACCGCGCCCATTATTAAACATTCGCTCATAAAATTAGCAATTTGTTTCGGTGGAAAATTTACAACAGCAACAACTTGTTTTCCTATTAATTCTTCTAAATTGTACAGTTTAGTAATCTGAGCAGAAGTTTTTTTCGTACCTATTTCTTCGCCAAAATCTATAACTAATTTATAAGCTGGGTTTCTCACTTCTTTAAACTCTTCTGCCTGAATAATAGTTCCTACACGCATATCTACCTTCATAAAGTCATCCCACAAAAGATTATTATCTCCAATTTCCATATTAATTCCAATAATTTTAATTCAACCAAATATATTGAATCTTGCAGGTAATTTTGAATCAAGTTTGAATTTTAGCTATAAAAAGGAAGGGAAAAATAATTCTTTATTCGATCTTCAACAAAAATTGCACATCTCTAAATATTAGTTATTTTTGCTTTAGAACTAAAAAACTTTAAATCGAATTATGAAACCAGATTTATTTCAAGCGCCTGATTATTATCTGTTAGATGATTTACTTACAGAAGAGCATAAATTAATTAGAGATGCTGCAAGAGCATGGGTAAAAAAAGAAGTTTCTCCTATTATAGAAGAATATGCACAAAAAGCAGAATTTCCAAAACAAATAATTAACGGATTGGCAGAAATTGGAGGATTTGGTCCTTATATTCCAACAGAATACGGTGGAGCAGGATTAGACCAAATTTCTTACGGATTAATTATGCAAGAAATTGAACGCGGAGATTCTGGTGTTCGTTCTACTTCTTCAGTGCAATCGTCTTTAGTAATGTATCCTATTTGGAAATACGGAAACGAAGAACAACGTATGAAGTATTTGCCAAAATTAGCAACTGGTGAAATGATTGGTTGTTTTGGTTTAACAGAGCCAGATTATGGTTCAAATCCTTCCGGAATGATTACAAACTTTAAAGATATGGGTGACCATTATCTTTTAAACGGAGCTAAAATGTGGATTTCTAATGCTCCTTTTGCTGATATTGCTGTAGTTTGGGCAAAAAACGAAGAAGGAAGAATTCACGGATTAATTGTTGAGCGTGGCATGGAAGGTTTTTCAACTCCAGAAACACACAACAAATGGTCGTTAAGAGCTTCTGCAACCGGAGAGCTTATTTTTGACAACGTAAAAGTACCTAAAGAAAACTTATTGCCAAATAAATCTGGATTAGGAGCACCACTTGGTTGTTTAGATTCAGCACGATATGGAATTGCTTGGGGAGCTATCGGTGCAGCAATGGATTGCTACGATACAGCGTTGAGATATTCTCAAGAAAGAATACAATTTGACAAACCAATCGGTGCAACCCAATTACAACAAAAGAAATTGGCAGAAATGATTACAGAAATCACTAAAGCACAATTATTAACTTGGCGTTTGGGCGTATTGAGAAATGAAGGAAGAGCTACTTCTGCACAAATATCAATGGCAAAGAGAAACAACGTAGCAATGGCTTTAGACATCGCTCGTGAAGCTCGTCAAATGTTGGGTGGAATGGGAATTACAGGAGAATATTCAATCATGCGTCACATGATGAACTTAGAATCTGTAGTTACTTATGAAGGCACACATGATATTCACTTGTTAATCACAGGAATGGATGTTACAGGTTTTCCTGCATTCAAATAATTCTATTCATCAATAGATAAAGTTTATATAAAAAGCTTCTCTTAATAGAGAAGCTTTTTTATTTTTATACAAAATATTTATCATGACAATTCAAGAAATAAATCAAGCAATACAAGCAGAGCGAAATGCTCTTTTACAACATCCTTTATATCATAAAATAATCACTATCAACGATTTGCAATATTATATGGAAGGACATGTATATGCTGTTTGGGATTTCATGTCTTTATTAAAAGCATTACAACAAAAACTAACTTGCACAACTGTGCCTTGGTTTGCCTCTGCTCATCCGCAAACCCGCTATTTAATCAACGAAATTGTATTAGCAGAAGAATCTGATTTAGCTATTGATGGATCTCGTCAAAGTCACTTCGAAATGTATTTGGATGCCATGCAAACCGCTCAAGCAAATACTTCAATTATCAATACTTTTATTCAACAATTACAAGCAGGAACAACAATTGAACAAGCAATTAATCAATTGCCAGTAGAACAAGGTATTAAAAACTTTTTACTTTTTACCTTTTCTGTTATTTCAAACGGAAAGGAACACGAAATTGCGGCAGCATTTACTTTTGGAAGAGAAGATTTAATTCCTAGTATGTTTACAGAAATATTGAAAGGATTTCAGGCCAACTTTCCCAACACTGACTTATCTAAATTAATCTATTACTTTGAACGTCATATTGAATTAGATGGAGATGAACACGGACCAATGGCTATGCAAATGATTACAGCGCTTTGTGGCACAGATACAAAAAAATGGCAAGAAGTTGTTGAAGTATCTAAACAAGCACTTAAAAAACGATACGAGCTTTGGAATGCCATCGAAAAACGAATTGATACAAAAGTCTAAATAATTAAAAACTGCTATAAAAAATACAATAATGACAAATTTAAAAGGAAAAAATGCAATTATCACTGGTGGTGGTAGAGGATTGGGAAAAGCAACTGCTATTGCTTTTGCACAAGAAGGAATTAATGTTGCCATTACTGGTAGAAATGAAGCTAATTTACAATCTACTGTAAAAGAATTAGAAGCATTGGGTGTAAAGGCAACTTATGCTATTTTTGACGTTACAGACAAAGCAAAAGTACACACAGAAATAGAAAAGGTTATTAATGCGCTTGGTGGAATAGATATTTTAGTAAACAATGCTGGAATTGCAGAATTTGGCAAGTTTACAGATATGCCTGCCGATCGTTGGGAAGAAATTTTACTAACCAACGTAATGGGTGTTTACAACGTAACCAAAGAAGTTTTACCACATTTAATTGCAAAGAATGAAGGCGATATTTTTAACGTAGCTTCTACCGCAGGATTAAACGGAAACCCTGCAACATCTGCTTATTCGGCTTCAAAATTTGCAGTGATTGGCTTATCAGAATCGTTAATGAAAGAAGTTCGTAAAAACAACATCAGAGTTTGTACGTTAACACCAAGTACAATTGCTTCAGATATGTCTATCGAATTAGGATTAACAGATGGCAATCCAGATCATATTTTACAACCAGAAGATTTTGCTGAACTAATAGTTGCTACTTTAAAATTACCAAGAAGAGCATTGCTAAAAACAGCATCTTTATGGACTACAAATCCAGCATAATTTATAAAGCAAGACAAACCAGTCTTGCTTTTTTATTTTTAACTTCTTCAAAAAATAGCTGTTTAATTTTACTTACATTTGCACCGTTTTTTTAACTTCAAAAACATATGGTTCGTAAAATAATGCGCATTTGCAAAAAAGTCTTGTTATGGTTCTTCGGAATAAGTGTTTTTTCAACCTTACTTTTCCGTTTTGTTCCAGTTCCTGTAACTCCATTAATGCTTATTCGTTGTGTAGAACAAGTATTTGAAGGCAAACCTGTAACGCTTAAACACAAATGGGTTCCGATGGAAAAAATAAGTCCAAATCTGCAAAAAGCAGTGATTTCTAGTGAAGATGGACATTTTTTAAAACATTATGGTTTTGATTTCTCTGCCATGAAAAAAGCCATGGACGGCAATAAAAAAGGAAAAAAAATAAAAGGAGGAAGTACAATTAGTCAACAAACAGCTAAAAACGTATTTCTTTGGCCTGGAAGAAGTTATATTCGAAAAGGATTTGAAGCCTATTTTACTGTATTAATAGAATTACTTTGGTCGAAAGAACGCATTTTAGAAGTTTACCTAAATAGTATAGAAATGGGCGATGGCGTTTATGGTGCCGAAGCAGCATCTCAATATTGGTATCACAAAAGCGCGGCAAAACTAACTGTAAACGAAGCCGCCGGAATTGCTGTAATTTTACCAAGTCCTAGAAGATACAATCCTGTAAAATCTGGTCCATACGTACAACGCAGAAAACAAACTATAGCAAAATACATCAGAAATTTTGGACCTTTAGATTTTAATAAGTAATATATTTTATCACTTGTTATTATTGGTTTTAAATTTGTTTTTGCTTTACATTTTATATTATTCATACTGTTTTTTTATTTCAATATTGATTTTAATGATTACAATATTTACTATTTTACCTAAAATTCCGTAATTTTATAATCATCATAAAAAAAAGAAATATGAAAATTAATATTGGAATTACAGCAGAATCACGTCAGCAAGTAGCTGATATTTTAGCAAAACTTTTAGCTGATGAGTTTATTGTTTATACAAAAACTAGAAACGCACATTACAATGTAGAAGGAATTGACTTTCATTCAATGCATGCATTTTTTGAAACTCAATATTCAGAATTAATTGAGCACGTTGATGAAGTAGCTGAAAGAATAAGACAAATTGGGCATTATGCACCTTCTTCATTAAAAGACTATTTACAATTGACTCATTTATCTGAAAATAGAGATAACAGAGGAAATGACAGTAAATCTTGGATTGAAGATTTATTAAAAGATCACGAAGCAATCATTATTTACATCAGAGAAAATATTGAAAAAATAGAAGATTTAAATGATGCAGGAACCGCAGATTTCTTAGTTGCTTTGATGGAAGCACACGAAAAAACGGCTTGGATGTTGAGAGCACACATAAAATAGCACATATCTAAATCTTAAATATAAGGTTTGTCTTTTTTAAGGCAAACCTTTTTTTTAAATTTACGGCAAACACTATTTTAACAATAAAGCATGAAAAAATTATTAATAATAAGTGCCTGTATTTTTTTGCAATTTGCTTGCTCATCGCCCAAAACAGAACAAGACAAGGCTATTTTATTTCAAAAAAACTTAAATAAAGAATTTAAAGATAAAGATTCCTCTCCGCTTTCTCCTGATGCCATAAAAAAGTTTAAAGAATTAGATTTTTTTCCAATCAGCGAACGATACATTGTAGAAGCCGATTTTGAAAGAACACCAAATGAAAAACCGTTTCAGATGCTTACTACAACTGACAGAAAACCAATGTATATAAAATATGGAGAAGCTAAATTTAATTTAAGCGGAAAAGAACATACCGTTGATTTATTTCAGGATTTAAGTTTATTATCAAACAAGGAATATGAAAAACACCTATTCCTGCCATTTACAGACCTTACTTCGGGAGTTACCACTTACGGTGGAGGAAGATATATTGATTTAAAAATTCCGGAAGAAGGAGAAAAATTAATTATCAACTTTAATTTAGCTTATAATCCTTATTGTGCTTATAATCCTAAATTTTCTTGTCCAATTCCGCCAGAACAAAATTATATTCCAACAGAAATTAATGCAGGAATAAAAGACTATAAATACGAATAAAAAAAGCCAGACAATGTCTGGCTTTTT